>JAAUTN010000696.1 GCA_012031415.1 Leptolyngbyaceae cyanobacterium SM1_4_3
GAGTACTCATCAGAACTATTAGATACAGTAGAAAACACAGAACTAAAGCAGCGTTTAGGACTGTACCAGTTGTTTTGAAGCTCTATGAACATCATCGAGAGTTACTAGATGAAATTCTTAACCTGGAAAATTCCAGGGGTAGCTCATTGCCAGGAATGATGTTTCCCTACGTTCAGGGGATGGTACTTAACCGTCAGGTTTACCTGATCACTAATTTGCGAGATGGCAATACACAAATGCTCTCTCAACCTGAGAATACCTGGATTATAGGTCGCGATTCTCGCCAGGTGACGTTGCCAATTGCTGATAAGCGCCTGTCTCGCTGTCATGCGGCAATTCAACACATCGAAAATCACGGGTTTTTCTTGACCGACTTGAATAGCAGCAATGGCTCTTATGTTAACGGAGAGAAAGTGCAGCGGAGTCTGCTTAAAGACGGCGATCGCATTCGGCTAGGAAGTTTAACGCTCGTTTTCTTGGCTGGAAGCGAAAGTCAGTCGATGGGAAGGTTGTCTCCCGAAATGACTGAACGCCTCCGTCAACAAGCTGAGTTGCTGCCTCCAGACGACCCCTGCCGCTATTGCACTGAATTCCCTGGCGCGTCTGGTTCAGCCGCGACCCGTCTCCCGGTCGCGGCGTTAGAAGAAACGCTGACATTCATGAGAGACAAATTCCCGATGTAGCGATCGCTGCTGATTGCGCTAAGAATTTTTCTCTCAGCTTTGAGCTAAGTTTCGATGACACGCCACACCTGCTAAAATAGCTGGGTCGTTCAGCCCAATACCGTCTTTGAGCCAATCAGTAGATCTGCCCAACGTAGATGAGTTTTTGCAAGAGCTGGCAACGATTCAGCAAGCTGGATCAAAGCGGATTGCGGTGCTAGGGTCGCGTCATGTACCCATTACTCATCAGCATTTGATTGAATTAATGAGTTATGCCCTGGTGCTTTCGGGTAATCGCCTCATTACCTCTGGAGCGACAGGCACTAACTCCGCTGCAATTCGTGGAGCAATGCGGGCTGATCCCAATTTGCTAACGGTGATTTTGCCCCAGAGTTTGAGTCGTCAACCTCGTGAGTCTCGCGACCAGCTAGATCAGGTGATGCATCTGGTCGAAAATCCCGCGAATGATACGCTATCTCTGGCAGAAGCCAGCGCTTTGTGCAATCAGGAAATTGTGTCACGCTGCCAGCAGCTTATTTGCTTTGCCTTCCATGACAGCCATACGCTGTTAAAAACCTGCCAGGATGCTGAAGATCAGCGTAAGCTAGTGACGTTGTTTTACTTTGACTAGCCTGCGTGATGTCTTTTCTAGAACAGTTTCCTGTATCTTCAACGCTGCTCTATGCGATCGCTGGAGCAGCCGTGCTGGTTTACCTGCCTTTCTTAGTTGTGGCCTATGGTCGGCTATCGGCTGGGTATGAGATGGCTGCACCGCGTGCAATGTTTGACAAGCTACCTGCGGTGGCGCAGCGGGCGACCTGGGCCCATCAAAATTCTTTTGAATCTTTTGCGCTGTTTACAGCGGCAGCACTGATGGCGTATGTGACGGAACTGGATTCGACGCGGGTGGTCGGCGCGGTCTTTGCTTATCTGATTGCGCGTTTTTTGTATTCCGTTTTTTACATTTTGAGCGTACCGCTGTTGCGATCGCTGATGTTTCTCATCGGTTCCGCCAGTATTGCGACGCTGATGGTGATGAGTCTGCTAAAAGTTAGCTAAAAGTTAGTAGTCACTTGTCGTTACCTTGATTTGCTCATGGCTTCCACGTATTCATTTGACATTGTGAGCGACTTCGATCGCCAGGAATTGGTCAACGCAATTGACCAGACCGTGCGGGAAATTGGCAGTCGCTATGATCTGAAGGACACCAAAACGACTGTAGAGTTGGGCGACGAGGCGATCGTCATCAACACCGACAGCGAGTTTACCCTTCAGGCTGTTCACACGCTGCTGCAAACGAAAGCCGCTAAGCGTAACCTGCCGCTCAAAATCTTTGACTATGGCAAAATTGAGTCTGCCAGCGGTAGCCGAGTACGCCAGGAAATCAAGCTGAAGAAGGGAATCAGTGCAGAAATTGGCAAAAAGCTTTCAAAGCTGATCCGCGATGAGTTCAATAAAATTCAGGCTTCGATTCAGGGCGATGCGGTGCGGGTTTCTGCTAAATCTAAGGATGAGTTGCAGCTTGTGATTCAGCGCTTAAAGCAGGAAGAATTGCCTATGGCGCTGCAATTTACTAATTACCGCTGATCTCTGTGAGTGAGAAGCCTAAGATTGACCGCCAACGAGAACATCAGGCAAATGAGCGGACTTTTTTGGCGTGGCTGAGGACGGCGATCGCCCTGATCGGTTTTGGGTTGGCGATCGCCCGATTTGGCTTGTTCCTACAAGAATTGCAAACCGCTGTTGCCGATGAATCTGCGGTTCAGTCTTTTTTCAGCTATCAAAATCTTGGCATTGCGCTGGTCATCGTTGGACTGGTAGTAATTGTCCTATCGGTATGGCGCTATAACCAGGTATTCTGGCAGATTGAGCAGGCAAGCTATCGCCCCAGCCGCCTAATGGTCTGGCTCACAGCGGGCACCGTGCTAATTCTGGGGCTGCTCAGCATTCCCTTTGTGCTGTGGCGACAACCCCCTCCAGTTCAAGAACGCAATTCTCAGAGGGGGGCGATCGCTCCTGCTGACTATTTCTCGTCAAACCTAGCAAACATGATCAATCAGTTTTGAGCTAGAAGTTCAGGTTGCAGCACTTGGTTGAGTTTGCCGCTGCGATAACCTTCCAGATCCAACGTGACGTAGAGAAATCCGTAGGACTGAAAGGCTGAAACTAAGGCTGGCAAATCGGTTTTCAGCACAAAGTCTTTGATTTGATCGGGCAGCAACTCGATACGGGCGGTATCGGACTCTGAGCGCACCCGCAGGTTTTGCCAGCCCAGGTTTCGTAAATAGCGCTCGGCTCTACCCACCCGCTGAAGTTTGCCGAACGGTAATCTCCTCGCCATAGGGAAAGCGAGAACTGAGGC
>JAAUTN010000697.1 GCA_012031415.1 Leptolyngbyaceae cyanobacterium SM1_4_3
AACAGTCTTTACAAACTTTACAGGGAAGACTGCTATACTTGTTTACTGTTTGCGCCGATGTGGCTCAGTGGTAGAGCACTCGATTCGTAATCGAGCGGTCGCGGGTTCAAATCCCGCCATCGGCTTCAAAGTTAAAAGCCCGGAAGCGTAAGTATTCCGGCTTTTTGGGGCTTTTCGGTTCGTAGCAATGCCTTTGACTTGAAGTACGCATGTTCCAAAATCGATGAAGATTGGTTCATTTTGAGCAAGTTTGGGTATCGTTTGGGTATCATGTGGGTATCCAGACAAATGTACTAGGAGAGGCGCTATGTACGATGGTGATGGCAAAACTCCAGCAGGCAAGAACCCTAAAGGAAATGTCACTATAGAGTCTTTTCGAGGGCGACTGCGATTACGTTTTCGATTTAACGGAAGGCGGTACTCTCTGGGATTGGGATTACCTGATACCCAAACTAATCGGCGAGTAGCAGAGGCACGAGCACGACGCATTGAGGATGACATGCGATCACAGCTTGCTCATGGTGGCAACTACTTCGATCCAAGTCTTGCCAAATACAAACCAGAAACAGCGCTATCGGTTTCTGACCTAGACATTGAGCCGACATTCACCCCCACTCCGCAGCTTAAAGAACTTTGGGAGCGGTACGTTGATTACAAAAGTCCCAATGCTTCCCCCAAAACAATTAACGGCACCTATCAACCAGTGACAAGCTACCTAGAAAGATGTTCAACCAACGGGTTGGAGGATGCACTAAAGTTCCGCATGGAGTTGCTACAAGTTACAACCCAGTCTCAGGCGCGACGAGCATTAATGCAGCTATCTGCATGCTGCAAATGGGCAGTTAGGCACGGGTTAATTGGGACAAACCCTTGGAAGGGATGTATAAGGAGTTGGAGCCGACGAAACCTGATCCCCCGATGGCTTTTACCATTCAAGAGCGAGACCAGATCATTGCGGCATTTGAAGCTCATCAGGGAAAGGGGATGAACTACCAACACTATGCTCCCTTCGTAAAATTTCTGTTTTGGACAGGGTGCCGACCTTGCGAGGCGATTGGTTTGCGTTGGGGCAGCTTCACCAGTGATTGCAGCCGCATTCACTTTCACGAAAGTATTGTCGAGGTATCGGGCAAACTGGTTCGACGTGAGGAAACGAAGACTAGAGTAAAACGCTGGTTTAGTTGCACACCTAAACTACAGGCTCTATTGCAGTCGATTCGACCGGAAGCCCCTCATCTAGATACTCTCGTGTTTCCTTCTGTAAAAGGTGGGGCAATTGGTGAGACCAATTTTGCCGATCGCGCATGGAAAACTGTCCTCACAAATCTAAGACTGTATGAAAAGGATGGGGTGAAAATGACTCCCTACAACTGTCGAGATACCTTCATTACGTTGCAGGCAGTTCAGGGAAATTCTTCTACTACCATTGCTAAATGGGTAGGCAGCTCCAGCAAAGTAGTTGAGGAGAAGTACCTTGATAAGCTGAAGCTAGAGCATTTGCGTCCCACAGAAATTTGAATCCGTTGGTCAATTTACTATGGGCTTCTACTCACAAGTCGGATTTGCTTAATCATGAAGGTGCTCTAGGCTTACTTAAACTGTTTCCCTAATTCACAAAGCTACAAGCATTGGAAGTTACAGAGTCTGTAACTTTGGTTAATTGAAAGTCACAAATTTCAAACCAAGGTTACTTCGGATCTCTGCCTCTGTGTTTCCTTGAACCTCATCTACGCGCCATAACAGCAAGTTCACTGCTACTCGAATTAAGATAATATCTGTGATTCGTTTCCCTTGCCCCTTTCGTCTTCGATTCAAAAGCTTTGCGAGCTTGTTCAGTTCTTCAACCTGGTCAGGTTTCAAACGGGTCTCTTTACGATCCAGCGTTAAGTACTTTGGAGTTTTGTCAGATATGAACTTAGGAACTTCCACAGGTAGGCGATGCGCCTAAAGCGATCGTCAACGTGTGCAAGGACAAACAAGAGTTGATTGTCCTTAAAATATTAAGTAGGTAAAGAATTATGTTGAGTGAGCCTGTAACTTACAGGCTTTGTAATTTTGGCACTCTGTAGAAGGTTGCCCCTCTAAGGTCTGGCCCTGAGAGAAAAAAGCTCTAAGGAGAACCTTCAAGAAGCTCAGATAGCATTCTGTCGCGTAGCTTTATGAATGATCGAGAGCTGCTACAGCTTCGACCTCTATTTTCAATTCCGGTGCAAAGAGGCTCTTCACTTGAACTAGGGAGCTTGCTAGCAAGTTGCTTTCATAGCGGCGAAACAAAATCGTTTTGAGCCTATCTACTTTTCAAACCCTGTTACAAATTATCGTTACCTTGAGCAGCTTATCGAAACTGATATCTTCTGCCTTAAGTATGCTTCTAATTTGATCGAACGCGGCTTCAACCCGAGTTGCAAGGCTTCCATTCTGTGCTGTCGTATTGAACGCGATCATCAATCAACAAGCTAAGGCGATGCTTAGAGTTCTGTTAAAGTGAATCGCTAATAGGTTCTTGGATTGGTACATACCTTAAGCAATTCACTTGCCCTCTAAAGCTCTATTTAGACCAAGGTTTCGCTGAATTTCTGCCTCTGTTTTTCCTGTGACCTCGTCTGCTCGCTCAAGCAAAAGATCCACTGCAATTCTGATGAGCGTATTATCCGTAATACGTTCCCCTTCTCCACGTCGCTTGCGATTGAGGGCTTTGGTCAGTTTCGTTAGCCCCTCTATTTGATCTGGGCGTAAGCGAGCTTCCTTTCGGTCAAGCGTCTGGTATTTTGGTACTCTATCAATTCCAGACTCCGAAGGTTCGGTAGACACAAACTCTGTAAGTTTGGAATTCTGTTCGTTCAGATGGGCTACGTAGAGAGATCCAGCAAGCGGAACCGGAGAAATCACTGCACTGGACGTGAGAACAGTACCAGAGTCTGTAACTTCGGTAGTTTGTGAAGATGGCTCGGTCGATTGAAATTCTTGACGAACTAGATCAGAAAGTTTTTCTTTTCGTTGCCATTGTTCCATTCTCGTCTT
>JAAUTN010000698.1 GCA_012031415.1 Leptolyngbyaceae cyanobacterium SM1_4_3
GCGGCAGGTTGGCAGCACGGGCGATCGCCGAGGGTTGTGTCCAAAAAGTGATGGCGTTCGTTGCGCCTAAAATTGTGGGCGGCGTTCTTGCGCCATCCCCAGTAGGCGATTTGGGATTCATGGCAATGACTGAGGCGTTAACGCTGGAGCGGATGACTTGGAGCGTGATCGACCCTGATTGGCTGGTCGAAGGCTACTTACCAACACAGGTTGCCGCAGATAAGAATCCTTCGCCAGTGTCCTCTTAGAATTGAAATAACCTGGCTCAAACCAATGGTTACACTGATGAGAAAATTTACGCTATGACTCAAGCTAATGACCTATACCGCGACAGCCCATAGATTTGTCGTTTTAAGAGGGTGTGGGGGCACAGCCCTCAGCCAGGGGTTCCACCCCTTGTATCTTGAGAGAGTGGCAGACCGATTCCCCCTTAGATCAACTCAGATCGTGGTGCAGCTAGGGTCGCCACCTCAACTGAAGCACTGAGAACTCGCAAAATCGCCAGGACATCCAAGTCCGCATGGAGCAAGGAAGAGTGCAGTCTTCAACCTACCCCCCCCCAAAAACGCTCTATGACCAGCAATTCAGTCCCCCAATGGGTCGGCATTGATGTCAGCAAAGCTTACCTGGACGTGTATCTGCGTCCCCAGAAACAAGCCGTTCAATTCCCCAATCAAGCCAGTGGCATCGCCGCATTGATCCAGTATCTGCAAGCGTTTGATGTCCAGCAAGTGATCTTAGAAGCCACAGGTGGACTGGAATTAGCCGCCGCCCAAGCACTGCAAGCCAGCGGCTACGGCTGCTCCATTCTCAACCCCAGACAAGCCCGCGACTTCGCGCGTGCCAGTGGCAAGTTAGCGAAAACCGACCGGATTGATGCGGCTGTCCTGGCTCACTTTGGCGCAGCGATGCAGCCAGCAGTGACGGTGCTGACCAGCAGTGACCAGCAAGCACTGCAAGCGCTGGTGACGCGCCGCCGTCAGTTGGTGGAAATGTTGAGTGGCGAGAAGAACCGCCTCAGCAGCACCCAGGGCAAGATGGCAGAGGACATTGAGACCCACATCAAATGGCTGGAGCAGCGGATTAGGGAACTAGATGCAGCGATGGCGCAGTTGATTGCCGCTCAGGCACAGTGGCAGGCAGAGTGTGCCTTACTTCAGAGTGTCCCTGGCATTGGCAAGGTGATTGCGACGACGTTGGTGGCGGAGTTGCCCGAACTAGGACATCTGAGTGACAAGCGTCTCAGTGCTTTGGTTGGAGTGGCTCCCCTTAATCACGAGAGTGGCAATTACCGAGGCAGGCGGATGATCTGGGGCGGACGGGCGAGGGTGCGAGCGGTGCTGTACATGGGGGCACTGGTGGCAGTGCGCCATAATCCAGTGATTCAGGCGTTTTATACTCGATTACTGGCACAGGGCAAGGCGAAGAAGGTGGCGTTGGTGGCGTGTATGCACAAGTTGCTGCGGATGCTGAATGCGATGGTGCGGGATAATCAATTTTGGAATCCGCCGCCCATTTCGTGTCCTGCGGCTTGACTTTCAAGATAATCGCTGCACCCCGTCCTAATACTGATGTCCATGGCTATACCCTGAGCGCGTCGAAGGAGGGAGCAAGGACAATTCCCAGGGTGAATTTTTCTGGAAACCGCCCAATGCAGAAGAACTCATGCAGAAAGTGAGCTTATCTGCGTAGTGATGATTCAGAACTTAGAGTCTTGAAGCTGTGTGAGAAACCATTGAGTCATGGTTATCGGTTGTGGTGCTTGCATGATGGAGCGCACTACTGCGACTCGTTGCGCTCCTGCTGCCAGTACTTCTGAGAGATTAGTTGCATCAATGCCCCCGATCGCAAACCAGGGCACAGTCGCATGGGCAGCCGCATGGCGGACATAATCCAATCCCGCCGCAGGTCTGCCCGCTTTAGTGGGAGTTTCGTATACGGGACCGACACCGACGTAATCTACGCCTGCTTGAAGGGCGCGATCGAGATCATTAGGACAGTGCGTTGAACAGCCAATCAAGCGCTGATTGCCCAAAAGCTGCCTTGCCAGGGCGATCGGTAAATCCTGTTGTCCCAAATGCACGCCATCGGCATTGACTGCCAGCGCCAAATCGATGCGATCGTTAACGATGAACAAAGCATCATAGCGGTGGCACAGTTGACAGAGTTGTTCGGCGATCGGCAGGCGTGTGGCATCATCTGCATCTTTGTCTCGATACTGCACCAGGGTCAATCCTCCTTGCAGCGCGGCTTCCACCACAGAGAACAGGTGCTTGTGGGGCGACGTGACCAGGTAAAGGGACGATCGCGCTAGTTTTTGCTGCCGTTGGTAAGAAATCAATTGACTTTCGAGCGTGTAAACTCGATAGCGCATTTGCTTACAGGTAGCACCCATTGCCTGATCGTAAACTTTGCCGTATTCTTCCAACACCCGCAGCGCTTCCTGTACCCGACATAGATTAGCTTGCAAGACGTTCTGCACACTGCTACGCGACTCCTCGTTCGGATGGGTCAGGTGAGTACCGGGATCGCTGGGCGTGTCTCGAAAAGCCCGCAGTTGCGGCGTGTGCCATTGAGCAAGTTCTTGGCGCAACTGCTTACATTCATTCGTCAAATTGGCAGCTTCCAGTCCAAACCGACACCAATCTTCCAACGTCCGTAAGCCTTCACGGGCACGATCGAGGTTGGCATCCAAAATCCGATACAACGCCGCTTGGACAAATTGATTTTGCTTGCTAGTCTCGCCAATACCCTTAACACTCGGATCAGTGATTGCCTCAGTCTTTGCCTCAATCATTGCCAATGCTTCCCACCAGTTCTGCGCCAGTCCATTCCAGCGTATCGCCAATCTTTTCACCTGTGTGATATGCCGAGAGCAACACTTCGCTGGTTTTACCCCAAGCGATCGCGCCCGTTGCATCAATGCCGATCGCGCCTAAATCACGCTGATGTTGGTGAGATTCTTTCAGCGATCGCTCAAAGGCGGCAGCAAGTGACAACCATCGGTCACGCGCAC
>JAAUTN010000158.1 GCA_012031415.1 Leptolyngbyaceae cyanobacterium SM1_4_3
TGACAACGTGTTTAATTCCATCTCAAGCTGCTCAATGCTAGGCAGACTCCCCCTGTAGCGGCTCCGGTAGCGTGTCCTTCAGTCGATAGGTTGCCACACCAACCGGATGCTGGATGTACCGTAACGCATATTCTACCGTTGCTTTGTTTTTAGACTTGCACAAGACAATCCCGATCGTTGGATTATCCATTTCACTTCGCAGCAAATCGTCTACAGCAGCAATATAGAAGCTCATTTTGCCCGAAAACTCAGGCTCAAACTCGACCATCTTCAGATCGATGACCACGTAGCAGTGCAGTTTCACGTGGTAGAAAAGCAGATCGAGTTTATATTCCTTGCCACCTACTTCAAGCGAATACTGGCTACCCAAAAAAGAAAAGCCCACTCCCAGTTCCAGCAAAAAATCTCGAATGTGATCCACCAATGCCCGTTCAAAATCCCGTTCTTGAGCGGCTTCTGCCAGTTCTAAAAACTCAAAATTGTAGGGACTTTTCAAAATTTGACGAGCCAAGTCCGACTGACTTTGGGGTAATGTATGGTCGAAATTATTGACCGCATTTCCAACTCGCTGATACAAGCCGCTTTCAATCTGGTGAACCAGGGCACTACGGCTCCAGCCATGTTCGATCGTTTTTTGGGCATACCACAGCCGTTCCTCATTGGCTTTGAGCTTGTCCAGCAAAGCAATGTTGTGATACCAAGTAATTTGTCCCATCACTGCCTGAATCAGCGTTTCATCAGGAAAAGCCTGGGCAAAGGCTCGCATATAAAGCAGATTGGAGCGAGAAAAGCCTTTCATCTCCGGAAAAGCATATTTCAGATCTTTGGATAATCGTTCAATGACTTTAGCTCCCCACCCTTCCTGTTGTTGCTTGGCAAGAATAGCACACCCAATTCTCCAATACAGAGTCACGAGTTCCCGGTTGACTGCGGTAGCTGCCCGCAGTTGAGCACTCTGAATCCATTCTTTTAGGTCATCCAGAAAGCGACCATAGCTATCTGAAGACAGGTTACTTGCCATTTCGTTTACAGAACATGGTGCTGAGGGACATCCAGACCTTACTACACTGTGCAATTGGGCGCTTTACATGACGGGCAGAAACCAGCATATCCTGTACTGGCGGCGGAGAGACTATCAATTGTCCAAGCGATCTTGGACAATTAGTTCTAGCTTATTATATTAAATAATAAAGCTAGAACAATAAACCTATGCCCAGGAAAAAGTGCGGCTTTGGCTTTAGTTGTGCTGCCATGATGCTCCAGCCAGGGCTAGAACCAAAAGACTGCCCCAACTATAAAACCTGTGGATCTGCCGCTGAGTTAACTCCTGAAGAGGAGGTGGAGCTAATTCGGGTTCGCGAAGTTCAACGGCAGGAAGCGCAGCAGCAATGGGAGCGGATTCAGGAACGTATCCGGGTAAGCCGTCACTGGGCAGCAGTGACGATGTTGATGGAGAGAGGTTGTTCACAATCCCTGGAAGACTTTGGTGTAGTCGATTCACTGGCATTGATGGAAATGAGGCTTCAAGAGTTGCGATCGCAGGCAGAGCGATTCGTTGAAGGTTGCTACGTCGCTCCTGACAACTGTGAGGCACACCGCTACAACGTCAAGCGCCCCTCTGGAACCTACTGGTATAACAAGCTCACCAGCAGGGAAGCGATTTTTGAGCCGGAGGAAAAAGAGGAGAAAGTCAAGGTCATTCACCTCAGTCATGACGATGATCCACGCAACACTGAGGGACGACTGGGCATCGAACGTCGTAATCGATTACACCAACTCCAAACACAGCTTCAGATTGCGGAAGGAGCATTAGAGCAAGCGATCGCACTACTCACTGAGCCTTTAGAACTGGTTCTAGCTGATAGTAAAAACTTAAACAGCTAGAACTATACTCTAACTTTCGGCAGGATGAGGGTGGGTGGGAAATGAAGTACCCCGACTTATCGCCGGGGTTTGATCTTAAGCTGCGGAAGCTATCCAGGAATTAGTCATCTAGGTTGACATCTTCTTCCAGGTCAACTTCAAACTCCTCATCCGTATCCAGGTCATCCGTTGTACTCAAGCCGTTCAGCGCATTCAAGCGCCCTGTGCGGGTTGCTTTGTGAGCGGCACGGCGATCGCGCACTTCATCGAGATTTTGCAATCCGTAGAGCTTGCGAGCGTAAGTCAACAGATCCCGGAGGGAGGTTTCGGCATAGTCCTTGCGAAACTGAGCATTGTGCTGTTCCCAATCGAACTCCTGTCCGTTGAAACGAGCGGATGCTGCCAGTTCCCGTCCAGATTCTTCCCGTAACACTTCAATCACCATCAATCGAACCTTCTCCTGATAGGGAATGACCCGTTGCAAAGCGGGCGTGTGCTTTGGCGCTTTGTGTGCAGAAGTTTTTGCAGATTTGCGTGTTGCAGTTGCAGTAACCATGAGAATTGCTCCTTTATGAATGAGTTGGATTTCTCACCGCGATCGCATCGACAGATGCCTGCTTCGCGCAGTCCGAGCTTTCATTCCTTCCGCAGTTGTTACTGCCTTTAGCTTCAGCGTGCGAGGGAGGTGGGCGGGAAAAAAGAACCCTGCATCAGTCAAACTAATGCAGGGCAAGCAATCAGGCAGTGAACGAAGCTGAATGTGTTATTCGTCCTCTTCTTCGTCCAGATCCTCGTCTAACTCGTCACCTAGATCGTCGTCCAGTTCATCACTGGTTTCGTCATCTAATTCATCGCTGAGATCATCAAGGTCATCGTCCAGTTCATCATCCAAATCGTTCAGGTCGTCATCCTGCTCAGCCTGGAATGAGTTGCGCCGCTCCAGTGATGCCCGATTGAATTCCACCAGGTCTGCAACCGCTTGTTCTGGATTAGTACGAATGGTGTCATACAGCAGGCTCATGACGATCGCCACCACTTCCGGCGGGTACTTCAGAGCATCGGGTTGTCCGAATAGTCGCGGGAACACCTTCGTATTCCATCGCTGCCAGTCGAACTTTTTGTTACCACCCTTCTTCTTCACCTGAGCGGCAATGTCAAGCCCAAGCTTTTCGCGAGTCGCATGCCCAATTTTGGTAGAGACACGAGCATCCCGGAGTTGCAGCTTTACGCCGTACTCCTTGAATACCAAGTTCCGCAATTCTTTGAGCAGTGCTGATGCGTTAGTTTCCGGCGGTCCATCAACCGTTGGTGCTTTGGCTTTGGTGGCTGAGGCTGTACCGTTAGGTTTAGCCGTTTTGGAGGTGGCACCGTTGCGAGTGCCGTTGGAGGTGCGAGGTTTTGTAGTCGTCGCCATTTCATAAACTCCCAAATTCAAGGATTTCCCTCCCTCGCCGCATTAGCGGCATTTCCCTCCAACACTCCATCACAGTATTGGGTAAAAGTGTCCAGTTGACCGAGGTAAGGAGTATTTTTGTTTCGTTAGAACCAGTGGGAACCCATACAGTGTCAGATCATGCGACAGTTGCAGGATTGGATAAAACTGATTGATCAGAACGCTCCGATCGTGGCGCTGGAATATCAGACTCCGGACAGGATGGCGGTGTTGAGCCAGTTTTATCATTGGGGTGAGGCAAAATCGCTCCCAGTTTATGTCTGGAATCCTGGTTACTCGGCGCTTCAGCAGTTGGTAGCACCGCAAGGGAAACTCATTCTGCAACCCACCACGCAAACGATAGAGCAAGACATCCTCCAATCCTTGCTAGACCAGCCGGAACCCGGCATTTACCTTCTCGAAGGAGTTTTGAATAGCACGGTTGCAGAGATGAGTCAGCAACGTTGCTACCAACTCTTAAATGCATACCATCAGGCGCTATGGACCTCAGTGCCTCATTATTGGGTTCTGCCAGAAACTTACGTTCAATTGCCACTAGAACTACAACCATTTATTCCAGTACTGTCTCATGCACTGCCCGATCGCCCGCAGGTACAAGTAATCGCTACCCAGTTTTGTAACCAGCACCCCTGGCTGGTCAAAGATGACTCGGAAGCTACACAAAAACTGATCACGGCTTGCCAGGGGTTGCCAGTGGGTGAGATTGAAATGGTGCTGAACAGACTGTTGGCATTTGTAGATAGCTCTGAGCAGTTAGTGCAACTGATTTTGGAACAAAAAATTAACAAACTGTGGGGGCGGGGATTAGAGTACATTGTAGAACCCGATGTACCCACTGCTGCGGGGTTAGATTTGTTGGAGCGACGGTTAGAGGCGATCGCCGCTCTGCTTCGACCCGAAGCTCAACAATATGGACTGAGCTTGCCTACGGGTATGGTGCTGTGGGGACCACCCGGTACAGGCAAGAGCCTCTCTGCCAAATTAGCCGCTAAAAAGATGGGATTACCCTTGCTGGCGGCAAATTGGGGAGTTCTTTTGAGCAGTTCTAATCCCGATCGCGCTTTGAAGGAATTTATTGCCGTGGTCACATCCCTGGCTCCTTGTGTGCTTTACTGGGATGATTTTGATAAGGGCTTTGCAGGCTGGGACTCCAATGCGGATGGTGGAATAGCCCGTCGTCTTTCGGCAGCTTTGCTGACCTGGATGCAGGAACACCAGGAACCGATCTACACGATCGCAACTGTCAATCGTTTGGGGCTACTACCACCTGAATTGGTACGGCGTTTCGAGGACATCTTTTTTGTGGATTTGCCCCATGAGGGAGCCAGATATGAAGTGTTCAATCTGCACCTGGCAAAGTATTTTCCAGCGTTTCGAGGGGATGGTCAATCTCCCTGGAGCGATGCCCGGTGGCGTAGGCTATTGACGGAATACCGAATTTGTACCCCTGCTGAGATCGGAAATGCGGTGCGGCGTTGTGCAGAGGAAGCGTTTTACAAGGGCAAACCGGGGCAGATTGAACTGGAGGATTTGTTGGAGCAGCGACAGCAGTTTACCCCAGCGATGGAGCGGGAATCAGAACAGATGCAGGCAATTCGGAATCTGGCAACCTATGCGAGACCTGCGAGTGGGGGCGATCGATCAAAGTTTGCTTATGTTTATCGGGAGTTATTTGAATAATTAGTCTTGGGAATTTGGAGCTACTTTACCCATGTAAACACTTTTGAGTCCCAGCTTTCCCTTTTTTGTTGTTCCCCAATACCGTAGATATCGGTAAGGTCCATAGGTTTTACCCGTCTTGGAATCGGGAATCATCTTAAGCTCAATATGTCCCCGTCCCCCATGCTTACCTAACGACGAGCCATCCTCACGAGTTTCCTTAACCTTCTCTCCGGGCTGCTCCCGCCGCGACTCCAGCAAACCCTGGATCATCTCAGTCAGTTCCCCTAACTCCTCATCACTCCAATCCTGGAGTTGCTGAATCAGGCGTGCTGATTTGCTTTGCTTTGTCATGCTCCCTCGCTCCCGGCAAGAATTGCTTAGGGAATACTTAGGGATCTGTAGCCTATTTTTATTCCCTAAGTCCAGATTCACCCGTATTGCTTTTGCTTAGGGAAAACTTAACTCGTCGTAAAGGCAAAATTATTCCCTAAGCCTCATCGCCACCCCAGCTGGTGGAAACCTTGACATCCACGACCACTGGAATAGGATGCAGAAACTTCCGAGCTGCTGCAACCATGCCGCGATGTAAGAGATCACTGATGTATTTTGCCTCAGCAACAGGACACTCAAGCAGGATCTCATCATGAACTGTGCAAATCAGCTTTGCTCCTGTCCCTGCCAGTACGTTGTTGAGTTTCACTAATGCCAATTTCGTAATGTCAGCATTCAATCCCTGGACTGGATGATTCAGCAATTCCGCCAGCCTGGGTTTATCTGCCCACCTGCGCCGCCGTCCTGCCAATGTACGGCTCTCCTTTATGCCCCGAATGTAACTGCGCTTAATCGTCTCATGCCACTCTGCTACTCCGGTGTAGGCTTCAAAGAACCGTTTCCGGAATGCTTTTGCCTGCTCCAGAGACAGAGTGACCCCATACTTTGTCTCTGCGTAGCTCTGAAGTTTGGCGGCACCCATGCCGTAAATCAGCCCAAAGTTGATGGCTTTGGCAAGTCGTCGATCTTCCTCACTTACATTGCCGATCGCTTTCCCCGTCACAAGAGCTGCTGTCAGCCGATGCAGATCCTCACCCTTACGATAGGCTCGTTGCATCCGGGCATCGCCACTCAAGCGGGCAACAATTCGCAGCTCAATTTGAGAATAGTCCGCTCGCACGATTTGATAACCTGGTGCAGCGACAAAACAGGTTCGGGCGGCGGCCTCGCGAGGAATGGTTTGCAAAGGTGGATTGCGGCAAGAGAACCGCCCTGACCTGGCTCCGATCTGATAGTAGGTCGGGTGAATTCTGCCTGTCACCGGATGGATATGCTTGGGCAGGCTGTCGGCAAAGGTAGCAGTAATTTTGGAGAGGTGGCGGTAGTTCAACAACGCTCGGATCACAGGATACTGTTTCGCCAGGGGAACCAGTTCCTTTTGATTGGTCGAGTTTACTGGAATTCCAAATGCCTGAAGCGCTGCAAGCACCTGTTGGGGAGAGTTTGGGTTAATGGTATCCGTCATTTCCGGCAGCAAGGACATCTGAGCGTTACCAGCGATCCGAAGTTGGCTGAGCTGATGAAGTGCCGCATCCCGATCGCTCTCTAGCTTTGCCCCCAACCTTTTCCAGCGGGAGAGATCCAGCAACATCCCATTCAGCTCCATCTGAGCCACCGCAGGCATACAGTGAAACTCCAGTTGAGCAATTTTAAGGAGGTGCGATCGCTCCAACTTCTTGCCCAGGATCGGGTACAGCTCCAATAAAATTGCTGCATCCAACGCCGCGTACTGTAACTGCTTTGAAGTCAGGGGCTTGCTCCAATCACTGACCTGTTGGGTTTTATCCAGCTCTATATTCAATAGCGTTTGAGCAAGCGTCTGCAACGAGAGACTGGTTTTCAGTCCTGCTGTCAGCACTCGATAGGCAAGTTGTGTATCGAAGAAGGGAGGCGCGGGTTGGAGTCCTGCCTGGGCAAGGAACTGCCAGTCAAATTTGCCGTTGTGAGTAATTTTGAGCGCAGTTCCGGCGAGGAGCTGTTGGAGTGGGTGGCGATCGCAGGGAGCAATCTGGGGTAAATCAATGAGCATCACTGGCTGATGGGGGACTGCAAGCTGAATGAGCCGAATCGTATGAACGTGAGGATCTAACCCTGTTGTCTCGCAGTCTAATCCAAACATGGGAGGTTGTTCTAGCGATTCTCCCCCGGCGAGGCTACACCAACACAGTGCCGATTCAAGTTCTTTCCCCGACGTAATCAGTTGATAGGTTCCATCTTTCAAATGAGGGTGAGTTTGGGAGGCAGGCATAATCGGAAATGGCTGGAGGACTAGCGTGCAGGGGCGGTAGCACCAACCATTTCCGGTATCGCTCATGATTCAGAACAAACTGACCTGCTCTGGCTGATCGGATACTTGAGCTGGGTCAACTGAGATTGCTTCTGCCTTTGTCCGATTGCGCCGCTTTCCCCATCCCTGTTGAGCTGCGTGCTTCACCACGCTTCGACGAATTGATCGGCTCAGATCTTGAAAATCATTTTTGACTGTGCTGAATTCAATCGGATGCCCACCAATCAACTCATAAAAACTGGTTGCGTTTTCGGGCAACCGATTGTGTTTTTCATGACCTCATTTCCCGACCAAAGATAGAGATCAACATAATTTCGATGCATCGGTGCTTCCATCGTTGCAGGCATCATATAAGCTAATACTTCCGTAGGTGTAGCATAGTCTCCAACTTGCTCCTGTTCATACTCGGAAAGGATGAGTTCAAACCGATCTTGCACACAGGCAACCTTTAACCAACCTGGAGTCGCATCACTCCATAAACTGCGATGCAGCACCAGCGGTCCTGCTAAATAACGGACGTGATGCATGGAAAACTCTGCCATTTCCAACATGCACGCTAACAGTTCTCTAGGGACATCAAGGGATGCCAAAAGGCGCAACATTTCCAGAGTGCTAGATGAGCAACGGGTGTCTAGGTTGGCAGCAGCTTTCCCTTGTTGAAGGGTTCGCACCAACGCTTCGGGAATAAAACTCAGTTGATCCACAGCGCAAGCCTCCTGTAGGAATGTCCCTACAAACAGCCAATTGGCTGGAGCGTTGTTATCCACCTGGTTGAGGTCACTCCCAGGTCAAGCTTTATAGGCTGGCAAGCATATCGTTTCGTATGGATGCTTGCGCGATGAACACTGAATCAACCCCCGATTTCAATGCCAACCCCGACAGCAGTAGCGGTTACCAAACAGGTGGTTATCAAACCTCTGTCGCTGGTGGCGAACAATCGATCACTGGGGCAGGCACCAATCCCTGGCAAACCGATCACTTCAGTGATGGCTATCAGGAAAACATTTTTGAACAAAATTTTGGCGATACACCCTACTCAGAATCAGCCGCCAACCCCAACCCTCACTTAAAGGGCTATGGCAAGGGTTCCGCTTATCAGCCGAAAACAGAGCGTAACTTTTCCGCACCCGAACTGGAGCTTTAATTCCCTCAACCCGGTCTGATGTCATGAATACCCCACTGAGAATGCCAGACGGCTTCAAAAGGCAGCTTGTTCTGGCATGGCTCATTTCGCTGTGCTTGATTGTCATCAGCCTTTGCGGGCTTGTTGCATCTGCATCTGCTCGGACGATCGACGACGGCAGCCTACCCACGCGAATTCTAGAAATTGCAGGGAGTCAATCTGGATTGCCTGCAACACAAGTTTTGTTGCCTGACTGGAACCGAATCTCTTTATCGCAGATGCCGGGTATCAGTCGCTCTGGCTCCATAGATGGCAAGCCCTACAGTCAAATGTTGGGATATGATCTGAGCCGCAGTTGGAACGCGGGTATGACTCCCGACCAGTATTTAAAGCTGGGGGATATTTCACAAGCATTTCAAGCAGAAGTATTTTCGTCAGGGCGATCGCCCAACTCACCAATCTCGATCTCAATCAAGTTGCACTGAGTGCGTTTACGTTGGCAGCCGATCAAACCTTAAACCATTTGGCAAAGGTAGTACCGGGATTGGCACGGACCAATGTGCGGGCGATCGCGCCTGTCGCGGCGCTTTTGGCTGCCAAAGCCGTCGGCATTAATGTCTCTGATCAAACCCTAGCTGAAGTGTTGGCACAGAATCCCCAGATTGGACAGCTACGCTTAAAGGAGATTGATCTTTCTCGCTTTCCTGTCACCTCTATTCCCAACCTGGAAGCCATTCAGCTCCAACAATTTGAGGGCTGGATGAACAGCTTTGTGAAAGGTATTCCAGGATTGGGTCAGGTGCCATTAGGGTCAATGCCCAACCCGATCGCTGAACTGGGTAGCCTGGTCATGCGAGTTGATCAGGTGTATGGTCCAGCAGAGGCACAACGCAATAACACTATTTCTGGCTCCGATGTTCAGGGCTTTTCTGTCCCCTGTGCTGAAACGGATTGCGCCTATGTTGAACTGGATGATCTGGAGAACGCTGGACGTAGTGCGCGTGGCAGGCTGGAAGGCAAGCAATGGATTTCAGGAAAATATCAGGAAGTCCAGGGTGGCTGGGGTGTTTTGCGATCGGTGAATGGTGGTCGAGAACCTACAGGACGTTTGCCCTTTGGTTCTGCCTTCAAAGTTGTGGTGATGGAGCCAGATGAAACCACAGATACCGTAGATACTGCCCTATTCTTCCGTTTCTGCGCCAACGCGCTGGGTTGTACACCCTACTTCATTGGTCCAGTGCCGTTCTTCACCTACAAAGTCAATGCTTTGATGTTTGTGGGCGATTTGAGCGATCAACGAGCTGCTGCGGCATCTCAACCGACGGGAGCCAGCCGAGAACCTGGAAGCAGCCAAACTATTGCTAGCAATCGAGATGGGGGAAATCCCTGTTCTTTCAGTGGCAACAGTCAGCTCGTATCAGCACAGTCTATGCAAGGCATTGATCTAAACGCACTAGCGGAATCGATCGCCAGCATTGAGAGTGCCGGAAGTGGAGGTTATCAGGCGGTCGGAGTTCATACCTGCGCGGATGGAGGAAGCAATTGTGGACGAGGGTTAGGTCGCTACCAGTTCATGAGTTACAACCCCTATGCAGTGCAGTTAATTGCTGCAAAGCCAGGGGGTCAGGGATTCTTAAATCGCATTGGACAGGGCTACCAACCCACTGAAGCGGAACTGTTTCAGTTCTTTCCACCTGCTGATCAGGATCGCGCCTTTATGGCAGACCTCGCCAATAAAATTCAGGTGACACGAGGACAGATTGATCCAACGACAGGACAACCCTTTACAGGCGATCGCCTCTTAGAACGAGTTGCCCAAAAACACTTCGGTGGTGACTACAGCCGTGTGGACGGGGGAGGCTCCGATGCATTAGGTCGTCTGAGTCTACGAGATTACGGTCGTGCTGCTCTCACCCGTTATCGCAATGGTGGCAATGGCACTCTCACCTGTGCTCCCAGCGCCACCCAGACAACCGCTAATGCCTCTAGAACGAAAAGCAACGATACAACCTCGAACAGTGGGACATCAGGACAAGCCACCGGAAAGCTAACTAGCCCTGCTCCAGGCTTTCCAGTGACCAGTGAGTTTGGTCCTCGCTCCAGTCCCTGTGCCAGTTGTAGCTCCAACCACGCTGGTATTGATATTGGCGCACCAATCGGGACATCGGTTCGAGCGGCTGATGGTGGCAAGGTTCTTTACGCAGGTTGGCTATCAGGCTACGGCAAAACCATGATTGTGGAACATGCCAATGGCAGGATGACGCTCTATGCTCACCTGGATTCAATGGACGTGAGCACTGGCACGGCTGTCCGGCAGGGGCAGGCGATCGCACGTAGTGGGCAGAGTGGCTTAGGCACTGGACCCCACCTCCACTTTGAAGTGATTGAAGGCGCTACCTCCGGCAACTGGCGCAGCGGCTCTTCCATCAATCCCAGACAGCGGGTTCAATTCTAAGGAGGAATCAAGCATGCAATCCCATCAGCGATTTTCACTGAGATCCATTGGTAGACGTTTGACTGCAACCTTCTGGCTACCCTTAGCGGTAGGAATGTTGCTCACTATCGGGTTAGGGTATCTTCCGCTTGATGCTCAAACCCCTGGAATCCCAGAAACCGTCAGTCGTTGTATTCCCCAACAAACCCGACAACCCATTGTTCGGAGCGAACTGATCGGCTCTAGTCGATTACAGGGCAAGGACTATTACTTACTAGCAACCTATACCGAAAACAGCCAAGCGCCAACTAATTTGATTATCGCAGTCACGAATGGACGCTGCGAGGAAGTGTTTTTTAATCCGATGGGCGATCGCGTTCCCTTTGCTAGTGTTGTGCCCCAGTCCGTTGCTCAACAATTGACGCTGGCACGATTCCGGCGAGAGATTCAGCGGCTTGGCAAAGATCGCTTCCAGCAACAGGTCAACCAGGGCGCAGCCTCCACCCAGAATCCTACCTGGTTTGCAGAGGAAGTCTGGGCGCTGCGGCAGTTGGGCGTTGCTATCCCTGCTAATGTTCAGATTCAACAGTGAATGCAAGTCGAGAAGGAAACTCGCTATGACAGATTCGGCTTCCAACCAGGCTCCAATTCAGCAAGAACTGAGCACACCCACCATCCCTGCACCACCTCACTGGTTATGGCAGGTAGGATACTGGTTTCGCGTCGGTTTTAGCCTTTTTTTGCTGTTATCGGTACTTATAGGCATGGCAGGTTGTAGTTCCAGTGCAGCAACGGTTCCCTGGCAAAAAGCGACAGCAGTAGTCCCTGAATCTGTTTTAGAACAGGTGATTCAAGCAAACACGGATCTAGACATGACACAAGCCAAAGAAACCCTGCTTGCCTGGACTGTAGACGGAAAGGAAGGTAAACTGACGCTGTTTAATTTCAATACTCCTAATCTGTGCGGAGCCTTGGGTTGCCTCTACACTGGCTACTGGTTAAGGGAGAATCAATCCGCAGTAGAGGTGTTCCAGAACTATCTCAACCCTAACCTTCCAGCCAACAAGCCGCTATTTCAAGTCGGAGAAAACCGGGGTCAGGCTCTGCCCTGTCTAGAGGTATTACAGATGGAGGGCAATCGCTTACGGCAATTGAATTACTGTTTTAATGGCGATCGGTATCAGCTTGCCGATAGTCAACTCTTCACGTCCTGAATGACTTTCAACATTAGTCCTTCAGCAGCAAGCAAAAAGCTGCTGTAGCCAATTCAGCTCCAGCAGGGGTTGATCCAGAACAATTAATAGAGATAAATTAGACTACTCCTCGTCATCATCCAAGTCATCATCTTCAAAATCAAAGTCCTCATCATCTAACTCTGCATCTGAGTTCTCCAGATCATCCAGGAAATCTTCATCCTCTTCGATCTGCTTGATTTTCCTTGGAGGTTTTGTAGAAGATTTAGCATTTGAGGCTTTGCTAGCCGTACCATTCTTGTGAGGCGGCAATACCTCGACTTCAACCGCTTCTACCTCACCTGGCAAGGCAGGCAAAGATTGAGGTTCCGTGAATCCTGCGATCGCATCATGCTGCTGCCAGATCAGCGATTTTGCTGTAGGAGTGCCCAAATAGAGGAGAGGCAAGGTTTCGATCGTCGGTTTGGTATATGCCACCGTCTTACAGCAGTCGTGTTTGTTCTTGCCCTCCCCTTCCTTGACGGCTTTGAACTCCACCTCCAACACTCCCAAACTCCGCCATCGATCGTTCTTGCCGCTGAACGGCACATTGAAGTAGTCAGCAAATGTTTTTTCCAGGGCACGGTAAAACTCCTCACGGGCTGATTTAAAGCTCCAGAGGGCGACATTTTTGAACCGCACCACGATCGGCATCGTATGCAGGGGTTGATTATCCTCATCCAGAAACAACAGCGCATGTTCTGAACAGACATCCATCGATTTCTTGTCCAGGCTATTGCGGTACTCGTCATAAAGTCCGACTACGGTGCCGCCTAGGTCTTCCACATCTGACTTGTAGCGAATGTATTCCGGCACAAATGCCAGCACGAGCAACCGGACTTCCGTGATCAAAAGACCCGTCACATCTTCAGTGAAAGTAACGGTCGTGAGGTCATCTTCATCCGGCATCGCAAGCCAACCAGCCTTCTCCAACTGATCGATCGGAATCAGAATCCCGGCTGGCTTGTCATTAACCACAATGCCATAAGGCAACTGCGGTCGGCGCACCTGATTGTAGACATCGCTGAGTAGATCTGAATCAACTTCAAACTCGTCTGGTTCCGTCCTTCCGGTTCGAGCTGTACGAGAGCCAGTTGCCGTAGTTGATTTTGGTGATTTGGGAGTAGTCGTCTTAGCACCCATTCTGGCAGTGCTGGTAGAGTTATTTCTAGAATTCGTTGGTTTAACCATTGCAGTGCAGCCAAATGAATTATCCCTAAGCTGAGGCGTTAGCCTGAGAAGTCGCCTAAAGCGGAATTTGGAATATTGAGCCTTTGGACATCGCGAACTGACAAGTCAGCGCAAGCTATCGCATCTCCTCACCCCCTAAAAAAATGTCCAGGTAGTTGATCCACTAACCAACCTGCGATCGTTAGAATTTCTGCCAGAATCTCAGCCTTTTGCTATGCCTCTCCCGTTGCCTACACATTGGAACTCCCTTTCTGGCAGTAAGAACAATACATCTACTGCCTTGATGCAAGTGCCGTCCTATTCCCAACCACTGGCAGCGATCGACTTCGGTAAAATGCTCCAGCAATACAACAATCCTCAGGGCTGGATGATGCTGGGTGGGTTGGTGGTCGTATTATTGCTGCTCCGCATCAGTGGATCGGGCAAGGGCAAAATTACTACGGGCAAGCTGTGTGGCACAGCGGAGAACCTCGCTGCAACCAGCCTCTCACTTAAACAAATCCGGGAACGCAAACACAATAAGGTAACGCTCTGGTCTGGCACACCCCGCTATTGGGCAAAAGGAGCGTGGCGCGGGTTGATGACAACCATCCAAACCACATTGGGAGCATCCCCAACGGTTTGGTTCCCCAGCTCAGAACGGGGCACACTGGTAATTGGTGCTCCTGGCTCTGGAAAAACTTACTCCACAATTGATCGAATGCTGGAAAGTGCCATGCAACAAGGCTTTCCTATTCTGCTCTACGACAAAAAGGGTGATCAGATGCACCTCCATGCACCCCTGGCAGCGCGATATGGGTATCAGGTCAGAGTCTTTGCACCGGGAGAAGCCTTCAGTGGCGTGATTAACCCGTTGGATTACATGCGGGATACGCGAGATGGAGTGATGGCAGGGGAGATCGGTAAAGTCATTAATCGTAACGCCAGAGAGGGGGATGGCGGGCGGAGCGATGAATTCTTCACCAAGGCAGGAGACTTATTGGCAAAGGCGTTGCTGCAACTGGTCAAGGGTTCCCGTTATCCCGATATGGCAATGCTCTACGCCGTGTTGCGCCTGCCTAACTTGGTACATAGAATCGATTATGCGGTGCAATCCAAACAGTTAGATGAATGGGTCGCCACCTCTTTTGTGCAGTTCCTCAGTGCGAAGGACGCTGAAAAAACGATCTCTGGTATCCTAACAACCGCCGCAGGCACCTTCTCATCGTTCATTCAGGCAGACCTGCTCCGATCCTTTATTGGCAAATCAACGATTCCAACTCGTCTAGAAGGACGAGAGATCGTAGTATTCAAGCTAGATGATGAACGCCGTAGTGTGGTAGGCCCGCTACTGGCTGCGGCTATTCATTTGATGATTGTGGGCAATCTCAGCACACCTCGCAAAGATCCGCTGATTATCTCTCTCGACGAGTTGCCCTCGATCAAGCTCGATCGCCTACCTCAGTGGATTAACGAATACCGTTCCAATGGAGCCTGCTTCATCCTGGGCATTCAAAGTTTGGATCAACTCTATGACATTTATGGCGACAAGATGGGTGCCGCGATCGCTTCTGCCTGTAGCACTCACGTTCTGTTCAATCCCGGCAACCATAAAACGGCTGAGGATTACTCGAAACGGTACGGCGAAAAAGAAGTGCTGATCAAAAATCGAACGACGGGGC
>JAAUTN010000699.1 GCA_012031415.1 Leptolyngbyaceae cyanobacterium SM1_4_3
AAAAGATTTGGTAGTGGCTTAGCCTTTCTGACTCATTTCTCTCTCACCCAGGCACGAAAGGCTCTCATGGTCTTGTTGCGTCCAATTTTTCGACTTTGCTCTACATAGGTTGGGATGACGGTGTGAAGATACCATCCTGGAAAGGTTGGGCTATCTGTCATCTCGACGTATTGACCTGACTGCAACACATAAATTTGGATGCGATCGCCCTCTCTCCGCCAAAGTTCAGGAACGCCCAGAGCCGCATAGGTTTCAGGATGAGTACGAGATGTAACGTCTACCTCCAATGCCAAGTCGGGGGGGGGATCAATCGTTAGATCAAGACGCTTTTTCCCTCGAATAACAGATTCATTCTGGATGTAAAAACATTGATCAGGTTCAATTCCTTTGAACATCGCCTGATTTTTGAAAGTCGTAGAGCCAAGCGTTCTAAACTCAATGTCTAGCTCCTCCAAAAAATCCTTCAACAGATCGCTAATGATTTCCTTATCATCCTCGTGTTCTGGTAATGGAGCCATAATCTCTAAAATTCCATTGTCATAGGCGATACGAGTGCCGCGATGTTCACCTAGCTCTTCTAGAATGGACTCAAATTCATGCCAGGTTACGTCGTGAAGTAAGACTCGTTGTCCTGGGGGAATGTCTAATTGTCGAAGCTGTAGTGTAACCATAAAACCCACGTACTCGCTCAAAAATGGGACTGCGATCGCCTCATCCAACTATCTTAGTTGCTTTTCTGAAGGGAGGTGACATCATGGACGGGTTTGATGAATGGTGCGATCGCCTGCCACAACATACGCCCCATCTGCCACATTGCCGACTAGAGTGACCGGATTATTCGCAGCGATGACGTAGCGATCGCCAATTTCATTGAGATAAAAAAGCCGCCCGCGAGTATAAACGACAATAACAACTGATTCGGGTAAAACATCCAACAGATCTTGAATCAGTTGTTTGCCTGGGGCTTGTTGTTCTGCTTCTGGTAAATCACTAAATTTTTGACCAGTAGACATTACCCAGTTCTTGAGATCGAGAATTACAACATCACCGGGCGATCGCACAATAGCTTGAATCTCACTGCGAAAACGAACCTTCCTAAAGTTTCGGGCTTGTAGAAGCTTCAATTCATTGGGTTGACTGATGTCGTCAGGCAAGTAATAGTCTACCAGCGTTGAAGCTATCACCTGTTCTCGGCGCAAGGTTCGCTCAAAGTTTGAAACTTCAGCTTCAACCAGACGCGCAACTTCGGCTTCAACTAGTCGAGGAATCTGGGCTTCAGCTTCTTGGCGGACTTGTTGGAGAGACTCTTGAACGTCTCTGCGGGCAATCTCTTGAAAGTCTCTCACGTCTTTTCGAGCAGCGTCTTGAAAATCTTTAAAGCTTTTCCCAAAGAAGTAAGCAACAATGACTCCGGCAACTCCGAGAATGGTAAAAATGATTTTTACCGTGTCAATAAACTGACTGTAGCTTTGCTTTAGAAACTCCAGCTGACTTTGAAGTAACTCAATATCTGCTCCTGTAGGGCTTGATGGCAGGCGGGCGGGAGTTTGAACGAGGAAGAAACGGTGTATTTCAATTAAGTTGAAGAGCGATTGCCAGTCCATAACAATAGCCTAAAGTCAGGGAGAATAGACCTTTCCCTGCCATTCTTTCATGCCTTTCCTAAGTTGTGGCGATCGCCCTTTATTTCTTCAAGAGATACATCGCCCTACGCATATCCCTGTTTGTCTTGGGCAAGTTGTTTCTTCCTTAAAATTTTCTTTGAAATCTGTGGACCTTAACACCTATAGGGTAGACAGATCAACTCCCAGTTCCCTGAGCTTCTCGGCCAGTCGCTCAGCACGTTGTTTTTCCTGCTCGGCGCGTTGTTTTTCCTGCTCAGCGCGTTGTTTTTCCTGCTCGGCACGTTGCTGGGCAGCCTCCTCAGGTAGCAAAATTAAATCTCCTTGAGGCGTATAGAATCTGAGCCATGGGCAGCTTCCGGTTACAGGCTCACGGTCGATCGCCCCTTCCCAAGTGCCTAACCAGAGACCCAAAGTTTCGCACCAGAGCCAACCGCGATCGCTGGGAGTAAGCGGTTGATAGCCCTGAGCCAAATCGAGCCGCCAACCTGCAAGGGAACTCGGATCGAAAGGGTTAAAGACAAAATAGTCAGGTGTCCGAAAGATTTGTTCGTAGAGATCTTTTTTAATACCGCGATCGACTGCGGCAGTGGTGGGAGAAAGAAGTTCAATGATCACATCGGGGTAACGACCGGATTCTTCCCAAATCACCCAACCTTGCCGTTCTCGATCCGGCTCAACACCTAGCACTGCAAAAAAATCAGGCCCTCTAAAGTCGCGGTTCATAGCTTGCTGGCGACTGTAGTAAACGAACATATTGCCGCCGACAAAACTATCCGGGCGGGGCAAAAGGAACTGCTGGGCTGAGCGGATCAGCACATTCATGGCAACGCGATGACGATTGCTCTCCAAGGGTTCTCCATCATCAAAGATTAAGTCAGTAGGAGGAGATGGGGCTTCCCAGTTGAGTTCAGTTTCGGTCTGTGGGTCTAGGACAGTTTCTGGAACCATGACTCATGCCTCCGCCAAGTACCTTTCAATTATATTGAGGAACGGCTCAATGAACTATTGGGTTACGGAGAAAATCAGAGTCATTTGGCTCAGCGCTTTACCTGCGATCGCGCTAAACCAATAAAATTTGATTTTTGTGTAAATGCGGGCATTCTGCCCGCATTTACACAAAAATCTGAACACACTCCATTGACAAATATTGCCGGAGTAATAGCACATCTGAAGCAATCACCAGTGGTTTAGAAATGCATCTCATTTACCTGGTTGAAGCGTTTAGAGTGTGATTTAAATGACTCAAACCCCCTCTGTTACAGATGAGGAAAGGTTTGTTGCGTCTTAGAGTGTGATTCAAGTCACTCGGAGTCCTTGTGTTGCAGTTCCGGGAGGGTTTGTTGCGTCTTAGAGTGTGATTCAAGTCACTCGGAGTCCTTT
>JAAUTN010000159.1 GCA_012031415.1 Leptolyngbyaceae cyanobacterium SM1_4_3
CTTGCTCTAATCATCGTTTTCGTAGTGCGGCTCTCTAAAACACGCAAATTCATGCCCGCCGGACTGATGATTATCGCCGGGGGGTGCAACACTCATTCCAATCTTGCAAAGTCTATAGGCCGTGTATGTAAGAGTCCAGCAGTGGTAAGACTGGTCTGACTACTGCTTTGCCAATCGGAGTGGACAGTCAGGCGATCGCCCAAGAATCGTCACCAACCGCTTCCAGAACATTCCCGACCGCTTCCAGAACGTTCCCGACCGCTTCCGCAACATTCCCGACCGCTTCCGCAACGTTCCCGACCGCTTCCGCAACATTCCCGACCACCTCCAGAACATTCCCGACCATCGCCGCAATTTTGGCATTGCTGAATGCAGGGATGAATTCGTCGTAGGGGCGAACGGCCGTTCGCCCCTACAGGAGACACCGGAACAGGCAAATCATCCCTGCATTCAGTAACACCCAAAATTCTCCCCTCTCCCCCTTCATCCCTCCACCCTCCCCCTTCATCCCTCCGCCCTCCGCCCTCCTCCTTATTGACGACCTCCCCTTATCCCTATGGGTTGATGAGGATTCGAGGCATAGCTAGCAAGATGAATTTGTGTACAAAAGTACGAAATGCAGCTTGCTAAACGCAGGTTCAAATCTGCTGATACAAAAGGAGAAAGCTATGACTATTGGCCAATACGGACGCGCTATTGGAGTCTTCTCTAGCCGTCAGGATGCAGAAATGGCTCTGCAAGAGCTAAGAGATGCAGGCTTTAACATGGATCGGGTTTCAGTCATTGCCCGTAATGAGAAGGGCAAAGATCAGGTATCTGATGCAGAAATGAATCCTAAGGAAGAACAGGTCAAAGGTGGAGCCGGAGCCGGAGCCGTTGCAGGTTCGGCAACAGGAGGCTTGCTTGGCTTGATTGGTGGATTGGGTGTTTTAGCTATTCCTGGAGTTGGGGTGGCCGCTGAAGTCGGCATTGTGCTAGCTAACACGCTGTTGGGTAGCGGCATTGGTGCTGCGGGGGGTGGCTTAGCGGGTGCGCTGATTGGTTGGGGAGTTCCCGAAGACCGAGCGCGGCACTATGGCGATCGCCTTGACCAGGGAGACTACGTTTTGATCCTGGAAGGCTCAGCAGAAGACGTTCGCACTGCCGAAGCGATCTTAAACAACCGGGGAATTCGGGACTGGGGCTTTTACGACATTCCGGGAGCCGTTGGCAACCCCACAACAGGCATGGGCAATCCAGCGCCGGGAAGATTCTAGTAACCTACAACCTGACAACTGTAGGAGAGAGGAAGGGGGCATCTTTCACAGGTGCCCCGTTTGATTGTTCTTTTCTCAACAGGACTTACGCACTCCCCTGTAGAACAAGGGGCTTAAGCCCCTTGTTAGCGTGGCGATCGCTTGATCGCACGTTCTTGCTTGTATAAGCCCTATCAAAGTTTGGCAGCAAGTGTTAGTGCTGCGGTGAGTTGGTGAATGTGAATAGGTTGATGCGTTGCCATGAGGGTAATGCGGATGCGGCTAGTCGGAACAGTGGGCGGACGCACAGCAGCGACAAAGACACCCCGTTCGTGAAGCAACTGACCGATGGCGATCGCCCTCTCTGCATCTGCCACTTGTAAGCAAAGAATTGGCGACTCACTGGGAATCAGCTTGAAACAGTTAGAAAAGGCAGCTTGATTGAGGCAGTCACGCACCTGCTGTTGAAGCTGACCAACATTTTGCCAAAGCTGCTGTCGTCGTCCAGGTTCCTGTTGAAGGATGGCGATCGCCTCCAGCGCTGCGGCAGTGTCAGACGGAGATAGCCCAGTCGTATAAATCCATCCGGGCGATCGGTTTCGCAAAAAGTCGATTAGCTCTGCACTGCCCGTCACATATCCGCCCAGGCTACCCAATGCCTTACTCAAGGTGCCAACTTGAACCAGCGATCGCCCCGTGCAGCCCCAGTGTTCAACGCAGCCCGCTCCCGTCTCACCCAGAACGCCCGTCGCATGAGCTTCATCAACCAGCACCATACAGCCAAACTGCTCAGCCAGGTTCAATAACTCCGGCAGTGGACACAAATCGCCATCCATGCTGAAAACGCTGTCTGTAATGATCAAGCAACGGCGGAAGCGATCGTGCTGTTGAGCCAGTTTTGTTTGCAGATCTACCAGGTCGCAGTGAGCGTATTCCAGTACCGTTGCCTTACTGAGAATTGCCCCATTCTTCAAGCTGGAGTGGTTAAATTCATCCGACAAAACTAAATCCCGTTGCCCCACCAGAGCCGCGATCGCCCCCAGGTTTGCCAAATAGCCAGAGCTAAACACCAGCGCATCTTCAGTTTGCTTTAGCTTGGCGATCGCCCCTTCTAACTCTCGGTGTAGCGATCGGTGTCCGGTAATCAGGCGAGAACCCGTACTGCCTGTGCCAAACTCCTGCGTCGCGGCGATCGCGCCCGAATCAGCCGCTCATCCCCTGCCAACCCCAGATAATCATTGCTGGCAAAATTCAAAACCTCCCGCCCTTCCAGCCTAACGACCGCACCCGGTCGCCCCTCCACCGTCTTCACAGCCCGATACCAGTTCGCCCGCCGAATCGTCTGCATCGCCCGCCCCATCCACACATAAGGATCTTCCTCATCCCTCATCCCTCATCCCTCATCCCTGCCTGCCTCAATACATTAGCAGTCCAAGAGTTTTGTTTATGATGAGAGAGATTTCCCCTACTGCCCTACCCTGCCTGGTGATTATGCTGCTTGACTCCACCCCATCTGAGCAACTGAAGCCCAACTCGACTCCTGAGCCGATCGCCTTGCCCTCTCGACTTGCGCCCCAGCATCGAACGATCCGGCCGATTGGGGTTTATGCTCTGCATGGGTTAGCTGCAATGGGAAATGACCTGATTGCGGTTGATGCAGTGCGCGGATATCTGGTCAAGGTTGACCGCACTAGCGATAGCACCACCATTCTCAATCCCTACAATGTGCAAGATTTTCTGGACGCAGCGGGTCTGGCAGTCTGGGAAGAAACCATCTGGTTTACGCGAGATCACGATGTGTTTTGGTGTACGCTAGCTGACCCCACGCCCAAGCCTTTTGCCACCTTGCCCTACCCGGCAAATGGCGTAGCGGTGTGGCAGTCTACGGTGTACGTTGCCTGTCAAAAAGCTGGATACATTCTCATCCTTGATCGGAAAACGGGACAGCAAATTACGCGGTTCGCTGCCCCTGGCGTAGGAATTGAGAACTTGTCTGTGCGAAATGAGGAACTGTGGGTGTGTGATCGCACCGAGCAGACAGTTTACTGCATGGATCGAGCCACCGGAGAAGTCAACTTCAGCATTCTTACCCCATTCGATTCACCTTCTGGAATTGCCTTTCACACCGATCCTCAAACCCAGGAGACGATTCTCTACGTCGCCTACGCTGGGGAAGAGGCATACATTCGGGATGACCCGAACTCCGAAGATCCTTACCAGCTTAGCTTTCGCGATCGCACCTTCATTCACCCGCTGCATTTCCACTTTGACAAAGACAAGCATTACGCTCTGTCAAACGGCTACCTGGTCGAAATGTCCTATATTGAGGAACTGCTGCCGTTAGAAGAAGTGCAAATTGAGGGCTTAGAGTGGCGAATTGCCCTGCCTGCCGATACGCCGCGCCAAACCGTCAAGCGAGTTGAACCGATTGGACTGCCCTTTCACGAAGAAATCCAGGAAGGGCAGCGTGTTGCTGTGTTCAAATTCGATTCGCTGCGACCCGACGAAGGGCGGCTGTTTGGCTGGAAAGCGCTGCTAGAAGTACGGGGAATTAAATATCGCTTCACCTTCGATGACGTAGACCAAATTCCCCTACTGTCTGGAGAGTTTCAGTCGCGCTATCTGGTGGATGATGATGAGTTAGCAATGGATACGCCCGTCATTCAAGCTGCTGCACGAGAGGCGATCGGCACCGAAACTAACCTGCTGCGTAAGATCTTAAAAATTCGCAACTACGTGTACGATCGCCTTTCCTACGGCATCAAACCGTACATTGACACCCCAGACGTAGCCCTAGAGCGGGGCGTTGGCTCCTGCGGTGAATATGTTGGCTTGCTGCTAGCCCTGGCAAGAATCAACGGCATCGCCTGTCGCACCGTTGGCCGCTACAAGTGTCCTCCACCCGCCGATCGACAAGGAGTTCCCCTACAGCCCGACTTTAACCACGTCTGGCTTGAGTTTTACGTTCCTGGGTTTGGCTGGCTGCCAATGGAATCCAACGTCGATGACGTAATCGAAGGTGGACCTTACCCCACCCGCTTTTTCATGGGCTTGCCCTGGTATCACGCCGAGATCGCCAAAGGCATTCCCTTTGAGACGCTAAAAACTCCAGATGCCAGCTTTGACCTGTCAATTGGCGACCTGGCAATCAACCACATTCGCTTCACCATTTTGGGAGAACTGCCGCCTCCTACCGCATGATCTCTGGCTCTCCAAACTAAAACCTATGAGGCTGGCGAGATCGCTAACACAAGCGACATTACGTTCTCCTCCAGTGATGCCAAGTACCTTTGCAACGCGATCAGGGTGCGTTTGCTTGACAGCAGCGCACCCTACCAGATCCGCGATCGCACTTCCTAAATATAGGGTCATTTCACATCCTGACCGAAGAAAGTCAGAAGTTGTTGGGTTAGTTCGTCGGAACGCTCATCAACAATCCAATGCCCACACTGCGCGATCGCTCCGCCCTGAACATGGTCTGCCACCGTTGGCATTTGGTTGACCATAATGCCTCCCAGACTTTGTTCTCCTCCGATAGCAAGGGTCGTCCTGATGAGTTTTTGAGTTTCAGTTGATACCAAGAGTCAATGGCTTTTTCTTTCAAAGGGAAGAATCACTGAGAGTTTATTGTAGAGAGTGGCAACATTCTTGCGGGGCAGAGACACAAATTTTGTTTTCAGCATCTAATTTATCTACTTTGCAAGATAAAGGTTCCAGTTTTGTTGAGCGGTTTCAGGATCGGCTACAAGGTGTTCGGCACAGTTAAGGCGAAGATGGCGATCGCCAAAAGCTGCATTGACCAACGCACAATGATGCGGATGTTCCGAATCGAAATATCGGTTGGGCTGAAAGAATTGGCAAGTGACACACATTTTTGCCACTGAAACTTGTCCTTGTTCTTGAAGCTTGCGAATCATCTTAATCAGCCCTCGCAGGAAGATGACTTGTTCCTCCTCGGATAGTTCATCTACTGTATTAAGCAGAAAATTAGACCAGGATGTGGTTTGGGCGGCGGCTTGTTGTCCTTGAGTGGTCAATGTAATCGCGATCGCTCGTCCATCGGCTGGCGATCGGGTTTTTTGCACCAACCCTTTCTCGACTAGCGAAGTGACCGCATCACTTGCCGTCGCAGCCGTGACTGCCAAATTTTTTGAAACTTCTGTCAACCGCATCCCCGCTTTGCCCTTGTCAATCAGCAGCGCCAGGATTTGTCCTTGAGTTGGTGTTAAACCTTGTTGTCCAGCATCCTGCCAGGATTGACTTTTCAGTGCCAGCCCAATTTTCTCTAGCCCGATTAAGATGTGTTGTTCGATCGCAGTTGAGGTATCAAAGGGATTAGCGATGACATCCGCATTCGGGTTTTCAGCCGGAAGGGCTGATTCTGTGTTGCGATCGGGCTGAGAGTTATTCATGGATACTTTTCAATGTGACGATTTCTGCGGAAAACATGGCAAAAGCAACGCCATAGTCAGGTTCAGCCGTCAGTTCAGCGACGATTTCTTCATAGGTCACGATGCCTGTAGAATCTACGACATCACGGGCACGAGTGCCAACTTTCATCGGCAATTCAAGCAATCGCATCGGTTGCCCATGAAACGTTACTTGCATAGTTCCTGGGTCACGCGATTGAGAGGGTTGATATGTTTCTCAATTCGTTGAACTACATCTGCTTCAGGCGAATGCCCAAACCATCCTTCTAGCAATTCGAGATTTTGATCAACTAGAAGAAAGGTCGGTGTTCCTGGCAGATGATTCAGCGTAAAGGTTGCTGATGTTTGAGCGTTTCTTCGCAAGTAAGCACTCACCTTTTGACGCAACACTTCTTGTTCCAGGCGGGATGAATTACCGAAACCCGCGATCGCTTCACACACCAGTTCGATATTTGCAGGTGTTGCAAGTGCTGTACCTGTGGTGAGTTGATCGATCGCAATGGGAAAATCAATTGCTTGAGCGTAATTCTCTCCGAGGGCTTGCCGAGTTGCACCAACCGTCTGCCTCTGAGTCAAAAGCAATTCTGTATTTGCAGCCGTGTTGTACTCAAAATCCTCAAATGCAGTTGAGAGTCCCAGAACATTTAATCCAGATTCACGATACTTCCAATGCAGCTTGTTGGTGAGTGGGAATCCATAGATGAAACAACCGGGACAATTCACCTGAAACACAAACAAAAGATTTAGCGCTTTGAGATCAAATGAACCTTGTAAGACGCGATCGATCTTGAGTTGGATTGCCATTGTGCTACTCCTGAGCAAATCGAGTGGGGTTGCCATTGACCGCGATCAGGCGATCGAGCCGAATCTCAGTTCCGTCTTTGAGTTTCAAATAATCGGCATGGTTCGCAGCATAGACATCAACAATCTGACTTTCAACTTCAACGATCTCCTCAGTAACAGTGCGATAGGAAATCTGATAGGTTTGCCGTAGCGTTGCGAGGGCTTCTAACTGATCGTGAAAACCACAGTCCACTAAACAATAGTCATTCATCTCAAACCTCACTATTTTTCCAATAATTGTTAGCAGCCGCAATCGTAGCAAACTAGTGGCAACCGTTTGTCCTACGGCAATCAACATCATGGCATCGTTACCATAAACATCTCGTAGCTGTTTGCGCTTCTCTTCATCGGGTTGAGTCAGCTTGATAATCAGTCGCGCCAGCTTCACAGCGAGTTGCCGTCCTTCCTCAGGTGTTTCGGTGATCAACGAGTTGTTAGGAACCAGTGCAATCGTATCCATTGTTTGTTCTCCTGTTAGTTGTAAGGGCGATCGCCCGAAGTCACAAGCTATTTATCGAAAGTAGGCGTGATGCCAAGACCAACAAAGCTGTAGGAAAAACAATCCCATCGCCAGTACAACAACACTTAATACTGATAGTGAGAAAACTAGAAAAACGCCAACAAATTCCATGAGTTCCTCCAGATTAGAAATAGACATCTTTGGCATAGGGAGCACACCAAAGCGTCACCTGTAGAGTGATTGCTTTGAACCAGGCTTGATACATATTTTCAACGTCTTCTGCGCTGTGTCCTTTGTTTGACAGAAATGGCTTGATGGTGACTGTGATCGGGTAGATAAAGGCAATCATGTACCGCATCCCAATATGAGGAGCGGCTTCAACCCGATCGGTTTTGTTTTTCTTAGCGTAAGTGTGGCGCAGACCGATTTCCTGCTGATAGTTTAGCCAGTCCTGGTCATAAGGTCGGTTACAGGTGTCTAAAATCCATTGAGCGAAGCGTTTGCGAACAGCAGTTAAGTAGTCGGAGTTTAGCTGTCCTGCATTGCTGAAGTAATAAGCGAGATGCGAGTTGGCAGCAACAAAGCCATACCAAACGTCTAGTACCGCAGCAATTTGGTCTTCTAATACTTCTCCTGCCATCCGCAGATATTTCTCATCTTCATCAGTAAACAAAACAGTCTGTTTGAGCAGTTCCAAGTCGTTGAGTGTCAACGGTGAATGAGCGGCTTGTTCAGTGCCAAAGGTGTAACCTGCGATCGCGTTCATGAATGGATCTCCTTGCAATTAGCGAGTAGTGAATGCGAATTCTGTTTGACAGAGTGCTTTAAGAATTGGCTAATCACGGCATTAGTAGAGAGAAGCCATGACTGCAATTTGTTTAGGACTCCTAAATAATTACATTTCCATCAGCAGTCTGTCAAGGGAGTTGTGAGAGAATCTTTGCCTGGATGCTTAAATCGGCGTTGCTGATTGAAGGGATGAATTCTCGTAGGGGCGAACGGCCGTTCGCCCCCACAGGAGTCCTCACTCCATAAGAATCTGACAAACTGCCCTAAGAATCTGAAAGCAATCAAGCGTTAAAACTCACTACACTTCAAACAGATAGAACATAGTTAGCGACTTCAGGAATTAGCCCCTGTAACTTCTTTTTAACCTGCCGATTAAACAAATCGACCCGTAGAGATACTGAATCGACTCATCGATTGAACGAATTGACCTGTTGATTGAACGAATCAACCTATTTAATCAGTAAATTGATCCATTGATCGAACGAATTGACCATTGAAACGACAGCTATTTGTCGCCTTTAGCTCCTCTTTGCCTGTTACTCGCTCCAATTGTTTCAAGTTCAACTGTTACAAGGAGAAACCATGACAACTACGTATAGTCAAAGCAAGGCTTTGTTCAACAAACTTGCAGCACTGCTCACAGAACAGCTTTTTCTGCCTCAATGAAGCACTTTACCCTTACGTTACTTTATCTAGCAGCGGCAGTTTGCTTAACGGCGATCGCCCTTCATCCTGACATTGCCTCAAACCCTCAAACAACTCTGCTCCTGAATGGAGTAATTTCATGATGCAATCTTTCTGGCTTTTCGGAGCTTGTCTCACTATCCTTGCCGATCGCACTACAACGGTCGGGCAATATGATCTCATTGAAGGTTACTTTCCCCCTGGCTCACAGACTCCGCCACATCGCCACACACGCTATTCTGAACAGCTATACGTGTTGGAAGGAGAATTCACAATCTGGACAAGTGAAAATAGGATTTTACTCAGTACGGGTGAGAGCTTCCTGATTCCAGTCGGCATACCTCACGTCGTTGCTGCACTTGGCGATCAACCCGCTCGTGGATTGATGATTTCTGCACCCAGTGCTTTTGCTCGACTAATTGCCGCAGTAGGAACACAGAACAAGGCAGAGCCACTCAACATGGCGCTATTCGAGCGCATTTCTGCCGAGATTGGTGATGAGATTTTGGGTCCACTCGGAACCTTACCTGGTATTACGACAATCTAGCCAATCTCCCAGTTACAGCAGCTTGCTCTCAGTTGGCGATGCAGGCTTGAGTGATGACTAACACAACCAATTATCAACTTGGGACATTCAACTGCGTGAAGAGAACGACAGCGAAAGCGTCTAGCTCCCACCACAGGACTCACACCGCGAAACTCGATGCAGAACCACTTCATCCACTTGTTCGCTCCACTTCAAGGTGCTGTCCTCATGTTCGCTTTGTCCGCCACTCAAACATTTACCCTTTTGACGAAGGCTTTTGGTGCGTTTAGCAAATCTATCCCCGCAGGGAGTTTACTACTATTTCGGCTGTCCTTCTCGCGTTGGTTTTCTAATGCCTCAAAAGGATGAGATTAAAAGACAATCAACCTACTTGCCCCATTGCTTCTTACAGCAGTTGAAGAGATGATTAGGACGAAGCTGGATTGCCAATACTGTTTCTAGCCCAGATTGCAATTCATCCCTCATCCCTCATCCTTTTGCCATAGTTTGTGTATGCCTTTTGCCATTCCTGGGCTATTTGCTGTGCTAACCACGGTGGGTCTAGTATCTGGACATTTGACCCATACTGAAGAATTCTTTGACGAAACCAAAACAAATAGTCCTCTTTAGTGACAATCTCTACAAAATTTGCTTCGGTATCTCTTTGCAATTCATGCTCATTGGCTCTACGAGATTGATATGTTCCTAAAGGCCCACTCATGCGATATCGAATTTCCAGTTGCGGAAAGTTGAAGAGTCCCCACGGAGTTTCTGATGCAGCACGAACACTTAGGATGCGATCGACTCGAAAGGCAAGATTCTGCTCGACATTCGGGCGTTTCTTAATGAAGCGAGAGGAAAAGTCGGGGATGAAGGCAAATAGATAGAAAACCCCGTTATGGAGACGGAGTTCAGAGCGATCGCAGTCCCAGTTTTGCTCATTGCCTTGACTGCTGCGGTAGCGAATGGTGTAGCGACGCTGCTGTTGAAATCGCTCTTGCAGCTTACGCACCGTCTCTTCTAGCTTGTCTTCGCTGTAGTCTACAGGTGGACTGAAGTTAACCTTGACATTTTTAGGTAGGTCTGATTCGGTTAATTTGCCGATGCGAATAATTTGACTTGCCTGGGCTGAAAAGCCCATATCAGATAGGAAGTAGGCAGCCAACGCAAGCGCCTGCCGCTGATCTTCTGACAAAATCACAGGGAAATCCAGGCTACTTAACTCGTAGGGACGATTGGGAGCGCTGCGAATCTCAAAACCGCAGTCCCGTAGTTTGGCAATCATCCGAGTAATTTTCTGAGAGAGATCCTCTCCGGCAAAACCGCGATCGCCCAAAGCATCGGCTAAGTCTGCCTTCTTCAAAGGTTTCTCAGCCAGCAACCTTAGAATTTCTAGAGCAAAGGCTATCTGATTGTCAGCCACGAAATTATCCAAAACTAGTTAAGGTCATATTTTGATTATATCTGTTTTTAGTTTTGGTGTTAGAGAATGGGATTGATTTGAAGATCCTGTGTTAGCATACCTACACGCAAAAAGCCCTGCTCCGGTCGCTAGTTCCAGGCAAGGCTTTGGCAATCAACCAATGGTCAGTCTGATGGTGGTACATCAAGCTAACCCGATTATTCATGCGTTATGGAGAACGCGATGTATATGCATTATAACTCAAACACTGAGCAAAGAACCCTGAACGTGCATCAAGTTCAAGCTACGCTTGCTGAAGGGCTGAAAACACAACAGGTTCGAGCACTGATCGACATTCTGACGGGTAAGCAGCTTTCAGCCTATAAGCTTGTAAAACTTGCCAAAAGCGAACAGCCAGAACTGCTTTACTCTCAAGGGAAGCTGACTATCCGACTTTCTTCTAAAAAGAAGAAGGGGCGTTATCAGTTGTGGGATGTTGTCCTTCTGCCGACCAGCTACTTAGTCGCTTGATGGCTATGTTTCAAGGCCATTTAAGGCAATAGTCTGCAATTCGATGACTTGCTGAAGGGTGCGATCGTTGGTTGAGAGAACATTGCAACTTTCCGCCAAAACTATGGCAACTTGCAATGCATCTGTCAAGGTCAGATTGTATATTGGCGCGTAGGACGGCAGCTTGCCGTCCTACCGCTGCATTAGAGGGCTAGAAAAAGGCGAGAGACTCCTTGTAACACTACTTCGCCTTTCGTAGTTCTTCGTATAAGGTGCGTTCTCGGTGGATATCGGGTTTAGAGCGAGTTCGTGATATCCAGGCTTGGACATCTTCACCTATGAAGGGATAGGTTGCCATACCCCATAAGTTTAACTCCACAGATTTAGATGAAATCATAAATTGATGACATCTTTTTCAGGGCTGAGTATAAATTGTCTAAAGCTCAATCCAGCAGAACATTGTGAAAGTTTTTCTGAAACCACTCTATTCGCAGCTTAACACCCTTGAGAATTGCCCATTGGGATGTCAAGGTATTTGTCAGGTGAGGCAAAAATCTGAACTGCAACCGTCAGATGGGAATAGCTGTCCGTTGTCGCTGCACCAGGCAAAGACCTATGCAGAGGTAATGCAGGGTGATACTGACATTATCTTCAATACTGCCGCAACAGGCGACGGCAAATCATTAGCCGCTTATCTAGCGGGACTACTCGATCGCACCTTTCGGATTGTGGGTTTGTATCCAACAATCGAACTCGTTGAAGACCAGGATCGCAGCCATCGGGATAAACCAGACAAAGACGGAAAGATCGAGAAGGGGTGGCATTCACTGTTTGGCTTAAATGCTGATAAGCGAATCGATCGCCTGTATGGTGAAGAACTCAGTCGCCGCGTTCGAGATGGGGAGAGTAATCGGTTTCAGGAACTTCGTATTGCTATTGAAAATAAGCCTGTCATTCTCACAAACCCAGATATTTTTCATCTGATCACTCACTTTCAATACCAAGACCCTGCATACGGTAATGTAGAACTCCCGCTGCTGATGGCGGAGTTCCCTGATTTGTGGGTGTTTGACGAGTTTCACATCTTTGGTGCCCACCAAGAAGCAGCCGTGTTAAATAGCCTCAGTTTTATCCGGCGATCGCAGCAGCGCAAGCGGCGATTTTTGTTCACGTCTGCAACGCCCAAACCCAAATTTATTGAGCAACTGAAAGCGGCTGGGTTCAAGACCATAGAGATTCCAGGCAACTACACCGACACACCCACCCCAGGCTATCGGCCTATTTTGCAGCCGATCGCCCTAGAGTTTGTGCAACTGAAACAGCAAACCGTACTGGAATGGTTAGCAGGACATCACATAGAAATTGAGACAGCACTCGCTAATGAAACAACTGGACGGGGACTAATTATTCTCAATTCGGTGGCTCAAACAGGGCAGGCAGTCAGGCTGTTAACTGAGTTATTGCCAAACGTAGAGGTGCGAGAAATCAGCGGGCGAATGGATCGCGATTCGCGTCAGGAAACCCAGGATCAGCTTAAACATTCAGAGCGTCCGGTATTAGTAATCGGCACCTCGGCAGTTGATGTGGGCGTGGATTTCAAGATTCACCTGTTGATTTTTGAGAGCAGCGATTCTGCTACTGTGATTCAGCGGTTAGGACGACTGGGACGACATCCAGGATTCAATCACTATCGGGCGATCGCCCTCTTGCCCGAACACGCACCCTGGATTCTGGCGCAACTTGAGCAGGATCTGCCCGATCAGGTAACGGTGGATCGGCAAACATTGAGAGATGTAGTGATAAAAGCCTTCGATCAGCCGAAAGAATACGACGACTATCGCAAGGAATGGGGCGCACTGCAAGCTCAGGGAATGCTGTGGCAAATCGGCAAAGATAATCCGAAAGTTGTAGTGGATCTACGCGATCGCATTCATGATGATCTGCAACCTGTATATGGCAAAAATTCGTTAGAAATAGCTCGAAAACGATGGGCTGGAATGGGAAATGATCCAATTGGCAAAGCGATTCAATCTGAGCTTTTACGCTTTCGGGGCAGTACAACTCTGCAAGCAGCCGTATGGGAAGGCGATCGCTTCTATCTCTATGATTTACTGCGGTTACTGCCTTACACCTGGGTCGAAGTCATAGAAGAAGCTGAATTTTTAGCAGCCGCACAGAAGCAGGGTAAGCAGGACTTTTCGTTTCAATATGCTCAAGTTTTTTTGAGGGTTCAAAAGTGGGTGGATGAACGGATTGATATTCGCTTGCACACTGGACGCGATAGCAGCGAACCACAAATGAGGTGTTGTGAACTCACTTTGTTAGACAAACTGAAGCTGATCAATCATCCCCAAGCAAGTGTCATCGATTGTTTGAGCCATAAAAAAATCTTGAGTTTTTTAGTGCCTGGAGACTATTGGAAAATTCGAGAGGCTCTCAAGCTAGGAGCGCTGTTTGCCTTGCATCCGCTGGTGGATAGCTCAGAGCAAACCTACGCCTGTGCCTTTAATCAGGATGCATTGTTGCTCAAAGCTATGAGCTATCGACTGACTAAATTTTGCCGCAAAAATTCTGCTTCTCTATTCTTCTAACTCTTCATTGCCATGACACTTTTACAAACTTTACTGCTCAACACACTGGAAGAAAACACCGATCCGATTCTTCAGGATTATATCAAAACTGTTTTGCCTGCAATGGAACAGGAGTTTGCACTGATTCCTGCCCTGGGAGGCTCGGAAGCAGTACATCGTTATCGTCTACAAAGTGATAAGTACCTTGAAGATAAGCTCCGAAAGCGAATGAGATTTTCTGATCAAAGCTTGCTGGTTCACGTTCTGAATGCTCTATTAACCGCTTGGAATTTGCTACCTTTTTTGGACGAGGACAAGCAGCTTTTAGAGGATGAGAAACGATTACTTTGTCTGGGGCTTACTCTGCACGATTACAACAAATACTGTGAGGGTGAAGAAGAAAATGCGCCGAGAGCCTATGAAGTAGATGAAATTCTGAAATTATGTGCTGATTTGGGTGAAAAGCTCAATTTTGCAGGGTTTTGGTCGGATTGGCGAGATTATATTTCAGATATAGGATTTTTAGCACAGAACACACAATACAAAGTGGGTGCAAATCCAGTTCCAAGTAATTGGCATCCCTTCAAATCATCGGATAGTCGGCGACTGAAAAATCCATTGCGACCGCTTTTAGCATTTGGTGATATTGCAGTTCACATCAGCGATCCGTCAGAAATTATAGAAAACCGAGGTAAACGCCTACGGGAACATCTACGATCGCTGAAAATCGATCGCAAGCTAGTTTACCATCGCCTTCGAGATTGTACGGGTTTGCTCAGCAATGGCATTCACAATGCGGTACTGCACTTTACAGCAGACTTGGATTGGCAACCGCTTTTGTTCTTTGCTCAGGGCGTGATTTACCTGGCTCCGATGGATGCAGAAGTACCCGATCGCGACACATTGCAAGTGGCTTTGTGGGACGCGACCAGCCAGTTGTTAGGAAACAAAATGCTGGGGGGTGATATTGGCTTTAAGCGGGATGGCAAGGGGGTAAAAGTTGCGCCGCAAACTCTGGAACTGTTTAGTCCTGCGGAATTGATTCGCAGTTTACCCGATGTGATTGTGGCAAAAGTGGGGAATGTAAAGAACCCGGCAACGCCACAACGATTACAATCATTGAACTTGAGTGAGCTAGAGTACCAGCGGCTAGAGCCTGGAGCAGATTTACGCAGCGATCGCCTAGCCGAACTGATCTTCCTGTCTCAAAAGGAATTCTTTAGTGACTGCCCAGAGTTTGCATCCTGGGTTCTCACGACATTAGAAATTGAGAACTTCATTACACCAGAGCAAACACAGATTCAGTCGGGTGGAGTGAATTACGGTTGGTATCATGCAGCAGCCTATTACATTGCTGTTGCAACAGAAAACGTACTAAATTTAGAGCAACTAAACGAAACGACTCCAAAGTTTAGTCAATGCTCTGGCAGATTGGGCAGAGACACATCATCTATTACCAGAAGCATCACAGTCC
>JAAUTN010000700.1 GCA_012031415.1 Leptolyngbyaceae cyanobacterium SM1_4_3
GTCAAATCACCGTATCCTTCAACCATACAATGGCTGATCAGATTTCCATATTTCTGGAGAATATGACGAATACCCTGGTGAATAAAATCCTCAATCTGCAATTTAATTTCTGTAAGACAGGGAATCGTCTCGGCATTGACGCATGATTCTTCTCCTTTCTCTACTGCGACATGCACATTACGTATTCGCGTCAAAATATAAGCAATTAATTCTTGGCGGAGATCAGGATTGGCAAATATATGTTGGTAGGGATAATGATAGTGTGTTGCTATAATTTCCTCAATTTCTGCGACTACGACTAGCATAGACAAATTTTACAATTGATTTTGGCATTACTGTCTTCCTTTCTGCTGTGTCTTTTACTTTATGTCACCCATGAAGCTGTGTCAGGTGAAGTTGTGTCAGGCAAAATACAATGTAGCTATAGTCACTTGGCTTAGGACGGGGTACAGGGGTTCCATCCCTGGCTGGGGGCGAAGCCCCCACACTCCCTTTCATACCAATGTCCTAAGCAACTTGGCGACAGCCATAGTACGCTGAGTCAGGTATTTCTTAAAGCCCGACTCAGATCCGCAAATGGGTTTGAATTCAGCTCAATGACTGAGCAAATCAATGACTGAGCAAACCGAGTTTTACAACTTTCTGGAATGCACTCTTCTGCTCCCATTCCCTGACTCATCGCAAGCTGCATTAGCACAATACTGGAGGAACGAATGCCGCTGTCACAATGCACAAGCATGGGTTTAGGTAATTCGTTGAGTTGCTGAATCACGAGAAGCATATCGTCAAAGTTTAAGTTCTTGGAGACTGGAATATTGACATACCCTAACCCCAGACATTCTACTTTTTGCTGCTCATCGTTTACAAACCCTGGTTCATTGGGCAATCGCAGGTTCACCACCGAGCGATATCCGCCTTCAGCCAATTGCTGTAATTCATCGAGAGTGAGCTGTCCTGCAATCGCCAACTCATTTGTAATTTGCCTCACCGTATCCATCCCCTTTACTCCTAAATCTGAATGATGGATCAGGGAAGTTTTCACCATCTCAACTGTCAAATTTCAGAACGTTTCTTGTCCGCAGGATCTCCTTCAAACGGTTGCACTCCCGTGCTTGGATAGTTGTCATCAGTTGGGCTGAAAATCCGAGTGATTGGGGTGATTACATTTGAAATGAAGCGAATCATTAGCTGAGGGATGCTCCCAATAGCAATCACAATGTTCTGTAGTCTTGTGCGTAATAGACATAACAGCCTTTCCTTGGTTGAAAACTTTTGTGTACAAGTTGCTTGGCAATTCAGTGACATCAGAAATTCCAAATCAGTCAGAAGCCCTAGTTAGTCGAGCTTTTTGGCGTTGCTGCTTCGAGGTATGAGGCAGCACAGATCCCCGGCTTCTACTCCGAAAACTTGAAGATGAGCGGACTCCACCGATTGAGAAGTCGGGGACTTCCAGATTCATACGCCTATTCAATAACACCAGTTTTTTCAACTCCAACTCTTTTGCCCAGCAGCGTTCTAAAAAGCTCAACCGGATCACAATTCCAGCAACACTCCAAATACTGAATGTTGTAGTGCTTCCAGAATCGAAAAGGGTTCAAGATGACATGGGTTGAGCGAGATATTGGTTGAGTCAAAAACTGCCATAGCGGAAACGAAAGGTTCGCTGAATGCTGAGTGTATTGCATGGGATGGAAACTCCACAAGATGAAATATCAGGTCTACACTGTTGAACCAAGGTTGTCGGCTGCACGTTGACGCATCGTTTCTTGCAGGTGTTCCTCATGCTGATGCTGTTCCACCATCGATTCTCTAGCTTCTGCTTGAGTGGCAGTGCTACTTGGAGTTTTCAATTCTGCGGCAGCACGGGTTCGCATGGTTTCTTGCAAGTGCTCCTCATGCTGACGGTGATGAGCAACAGATTCTCGCGCTTTTTTCTTGGGTCGTCAAATCGATTTTGGTTACACTCTGCCGAGTGGATTCAGTTTTGGGTAGGGTAAGGGTGAGGACACCATTTTTGAATTCAGATTTCACCTGCTCATGTTTGACAGATACAGGCAGAGGCACAGTACGTTGAAACTGACCATACTGCAATTCAGAACGAAAACAACCCCTCTCTTCAGTGCGACGTTCTTCTCGATGTTCTCCCGCGATTGAAACAGCATTCTCACTGACGTGAATATCCAACTCTTTCGCTTCAATTCCGGGAACCATGGCTTTCAAAATTAATTCCGTGTCAGTTTCTGTAAGTTCGATCGCGGGGGCCCAGAGTGCATTCTCAAGTTTGGGGAACTGAGCAAACTCACGGTCGCTGTGCATCAGTTCATCAAACAGATGATTCATTTGATGGCGCAAGGTGTCTAGCTCTTTGAGCGGTTGCCAACGAATGAGCGACATCTTCTTTTCCTCCCTCTATACAAATTGAAAAGGTAGATCTGTAAAGCGTAGCTTCTTCTACACTCTTAGGTTAGGGAAACAATTTGAGGAACTTGTGAGCATCTCAGCGCAAAACGAACGAGAAAATATCTGACGTTGCTGATCAGGAACATGGAAAGACGACGCTCTTCTAATTCCCTAATTCCCAACCCAAGACAGCAGCAACTTGTTCAGCAAGTTTGAGGGGATCGAAGGGTTTAGCGATCGCTGCGACCGTACCGATCTGAGCATAGCGCCGACGATCGGAAGATTGAATCTTGGCCGTCAATAAAATGACAGGAATAGTTTGGGTGGCTGGATTTTCTTGCAGCTTTTCAAAAGTCGCCATGCCATCCATGTCAGGCATCATCACATCTAACAAAAATTGCGTCGGGTTGTTCAAACTCGGCTTTGCGCAAGCATTCCCGTCCAGATCCGGCGAGCAACACTTCCCATCCAGCAACCGTTTCCAGGCAAATTTTAGCGACCTCCTGGATATATTGCTCATTATCAACCACCAGAATTCGCCTGACTACCATGCTAACCCTACCCTCTCTCTGTGGAAATTTCTAAGAAACAATATACCCCTGT
>JAAUTN010000160.1 GCA_012031415.1 Leptolyngbyaceae cyanobacterium SM1_4_3
TCGCGGGGTGCAGATTCCCAGAGGAGGAGACTTCGGAAGACAGCCCAGCAGCGAACAGTGCGCCAGAGAATAGGATAGTGGCGATCGTCCCATCGCAGCGAGAGTGATGTATCTAAGCGATCGCCTCACGGTTGTAGTCACCAGCCCTTGACAAAACCTCCACTTCAGCCCAGCCCTAAGCGCAAAATGCAATTTCATAGATATCAAACAAAGAGACAGCTACCCAAACTCGCAGTTGTAAAAAAGAGTTTACAGCCAGACGGTTCACAGGTATTAGTCTTTACTGAAGATTTGATGATCTAGCAGGACAGCCTGGCTAAATAGGTCAGATATTTTTCTCTCGTTTCCCTATTCCTGACACGCCCCAAGCCAGGTACTTGCTTTAAGAGCGATCGCTTGTCATTTTGGTTTGAATCTGGGGTAACTCAGCAGCACTGACTTCACCCACTAATGTTCGATTTAGCATCGGATTATCCTGGTGAGTAAATCCTGTATCGCTGTCTGGGTGAAATACAACAACTGTTAGCCTATCGTCTTTAGTACAAAATTGGTGCAGACCGTTTGCCGGAATCCAGAAAATGATGCCTGACTGTAGGTGAGCGATCCCTTGAGGAGTTTTACACTCTCCTTGCCCCTTCACTACAATTCCGAGGCGATCGCTAGGATGAGTGTGTAGAGTTTGTTCCGTTGCAGGTGGAAAGTACATTGCATTTAAACAAGGATCACCTCGCAGAACGGGTGGAATGAGTAAACTGCTGGTGCCACCATCAATGTAAGCAAAGCGTCCCTGCGACTCGATTGGGCCACCCAGGCTGAACATCCCTCGATAACTTGGGTGAGTGATAACGATACCGGATGTTCCTTTGCCCCCAATGCTTCCTTCCCCAGGCAGACAAAAGTACATACCCGAATGCAGATGGTAGGCTTCTGCTCCTGCCAGACCGGATAAACTGGCTAGTCCTTGATAGGTGTATCCAAAGTGAGTTCCGGTGTCAGGTAGATCAATCACACGATTCTGCCAAATTTGAAAGGTTGCAGGAAAAGGGGGTTGGCTAGAGCTTTCAAGCTGATTTTGTTGAAGTGAATATGTCTTTAGCAACATCGTAGGGTTATGGTTAAAAGCCTCAGACCAAACTCATGTACAGACCAGGTGAGTTGATTAATACCGTTTCTAGGTGCAGCCTTAAAGAGAATTGATATCAAGTGAGAACTCAATCGGTTTGAATAGCGATTCTTCAAGCTGCCGTCGTGATTCGGGAGGCATCATACAGCCATCACTGTTCAAGCATTCAACTAACAATTGAGTCGCGTAATAGTACTGCTTTAGCAATTGTTTTTCGTGCGAGTTAAATTGCCATTCTTGCCCAATATGATGGCGATTTTTGGCTACATTTCTCGCTTTGTCGGCAACCTGCTTGACGGCTTCATCATCGGTTGATTGACCTTGCAAACGATTTAAGAGTGTTTTGAGCGTTTCTCGTGCGTTGGCTTCTAGTTGTCTGGAATCCAGGGCAATTTTAATTGCAATCATCATAACAAAATTGGCAGAGCCAGCCGTTTGAATTTTGCTAGCAGAGTTGGTCTGCTTTTGATCGTAGTTTTGAGCGATCGCGATCGCATCCTTCAAACTAACAGTATCTAACATCCGAGTTAGAAAACTAGCACAAACCAGTAGATTCGCAGAGCGATCGAGTTGCAGGGCGATTGAGCGGTTTTCGTCGATATCAAAGTCAATATCAAAGTAAAAAGCACGAGCTGCTGGCGTTTTGCAAAAGGAGAATTCTGGAGCTTGGGCGCGATCGCAAACATAGCTCAAAAAGCGCTGCAACAGTTCAGAAGATGCAAGCAGCCGGTCAATTTCTTGTTTCATCGCAAATAGAAGCAACGAAGCATCTCTTAGCATCTCAGCAACCAGCAAAAAGACTTCTCGCCAACGTCTATCACAGACAAGATAAGCCAGATTCTGAATTGCAGTTTCTAAAGAAGTGCTGCTGTAGGAAACGTCTCTAGCAACAAAATATTCGTGAAATGAAAGGTGCGAAAAAGAATAAATGCCTTTTGCCCGCTCGACTAACAAACCATGTTGAGCCTCAATCGAACGTAGAATTGCTTCGCTATCCAGTTGGAGTTCCTCTGCGGTGAGACTTGCTTTAGACAAGTTGCGGATATAGTCTGTGATATATTGCTCAACCAGAGTTTGCTTAAAGAAATAATCTCTCTGTTTAAATGTAATTGCCGCTATATAGCTAAGCAAATCTTCTTTGCGTTGTGGAGAGAGATTCTTATAAATCTGATCTCTTTGAATGCCTCGCTTTGCATCCCATTTCTTCAACAGCGCATCAATTCCTTCCTTGTGCAACTCAGAACGACTACTTGGGCAATCGCCTGACTCTTCAAATGCTAGACAAACTAGAGTTAACAGAAGTGGGCTAACTGCAAGTTGTTTGATACGAGAATTTTGATTGAGATGTCTGAGAAAAGTTTTTTCACTAATGCTTTTTCCTTTGAACCATTTAGTTGCGAATGCTGCAATTTGGTCCTCGTCAAAATCGGCAACCTCAACCTCTGTAAACTTCTCGAACGTATATTCCCAAGCCGCAATTCGACAGGTTAGCACAAATGAGTTGTTCCAAAACTGTTCGGAGAAATCACGAATTTCCTTGATCGCTCGATGATGGTCTTCCGTCTTAACCTCATCTAAACCATCCAGAAGCACTAATACTCTCCCTGCTTGCAAAATAGTGTAGACATCTAAAAGTGTTTCTTTGAATCTATCATCTGAACTAAGAGGAACGGTGGGTCCAGGGAAGATTTTATAGCTGATATATTCCAGCAAGTTCGCTCGTTCTGCTTCAGCAAAATCCTTCAGGGTTACAAAGATGGGTAAGAAATCTGGTTTGAACTTACCTTCATTGCACTGCATTGCCAAATGCTTTAGAAATGTCGTTTTACCCGCTCCAGGTTTACCTAAAATAATTAGCTTTTTGTACTTATGAACTGCGTCAAGTCCAGGCACCCGTTCTTCTTCAATTTGTCCTAATCCAATTCGGTCAAATTCTTCCAGATCGCATTTCTGGAGGAGTTCTTCCAGGCGTTTATGTCGCCGTCCCAGGAGTTGTTCCAGAATGTTGACGTGAATATACAGGTCATCAACCTCCACAGGATGAGACATATCCAAAACTCGAATCGTGCCACATCGTTCTTGTAGGGTTGGATAGATTTTTTGGCGGAGATCTTGAACAAGGTAATCGAGATTGCTACGTCCCTGCTTGGTATTGCTTGACTGAGCAGGAATCGGCTTTAAAGCAGAAAGATTAGCAGGATAAGGCGGTAAGTGAGTGATTTCCTGCCAGTTCAAACCGAGACAGTCGCAAATTTGAATAAAGATAGATTGAGCGATCGCCTTTTCCTGAAAAAACTTAGTAATGGGTTGTCTGCTGCACCCAACCTGCTTTCTCAGGTCTTCCTTTGTTTGTCCGCTGCGGAGTAGCGCTTGATGGGCGATCTGAAGTCCCTGGGGAGAGGCAGTGAGTGACGGTTTTGCCATGATGCGGTTGAGCTTTAGCTTCTTTACTCTACAAGTTAGCCTGCCTGAAGCAAACTTTATCTATACATTACTCTAGCTTTATTCACTCAATATTTCGGAATTTGTTCGCTGATCCTCAGTTAATCATTCGTTACTTGACAATCACTCACAACCAAAATAGGATTTATTCACTAAATAAATAGGATTTACAAAGGATTTACGAGTTATCCCCTATCCCTGAGGACGATTATGGCTCCTAAAAATTCTGGAGATAGCATTAGTCTCCTGCTGGTTTCACTGCTAATCACAGGCGGAATCATCGGAATTCTATGGTTCTGGCTTGCTCCTCATTTAATTTTGCGGTTTCCTCCAAATGAAAGTGTTTATTCTTCCCCTGCTTCTCTATCCAGTGAGGCTTTAGCCGATCGCTTCAGCATGGGAGAGCGGTACCTCATTCAAACATCTGAAACTTTAGCCAAACAAGAGGGCATTGCTGCATTTGCAGCGGCTGACTATCCGCAGGCTGTGCAGTGGTTTGAGGAGTCTTTGCAGATTAATCCTAATGATCCAGAGACTTTGATTTACTTGAACAATGCTCGGCTGAGAGCAGAACAACGTCAAACTGTTGCGATCGCCACCAGCATACCGATCGGAAAAGCTCTCAACGTAGCCCAGGAAATTTTGCGAGGGGTGGCACAGGCTCAGGATGAGATTAATCGTAGCGGTGGCATTAACGGGATTGGGCTGGAAATCAAAATCATTGATGATGAGAACGATCCAAACCTGACTGAGCAAATTGCAAAAGTTTTAGTCAATCAGCAAAATATCCTGGCAGTGATAGGGCACAACACCAGCAACGCTTCATTAGGGGCGGCTCCTATTTACCAGGAGTATGGACTGGTGATGATTTCACCTACAACTTTTGATCCGGCGGTATCCAAGACGGGAGACTATATTTTTCGGGCCGTTCCAACGGCTCAATCCATGTCAGCGACACTGGTGCAATATCTGATTGAGCAAGCAGCAAGAGAGTCTTCTCAGTCTCCCAAAACGCTACTTTGTTATGACTCTACTGCGCCTGACAATGCTGTATTTAGAGATGCCTTTGCGGATACCTTAACCGCAAATGGAGGTGAATTGGTGAACGCTGTAAACGCTCAGGGAAACGATCTGTGTAATTTTGCCTCACCTGCTTTTGATCCAGAGGAAGCGATCGCCACAGCCATTGCTCAAGGCGCAAACAGTCTCTACCTGGGCCCTAGCATTAACTCTCTTAATCCAGCGATCGAGGTAGCACAGGTCAACAATAGACGGTTGCCTTTGTTTAGCAGTCCCTCACTCTATACGCAAAAGATTACCCAAGACGGTCAACAGTCTGTTGAAGGTCTGGTGTTAGTTGCGCCCTGGAGTCCAGATGCGTATCCTGACTTTGCTCAACGTGCCCAGAGGCTATGGAAAGCTACAGTCAATTGGCGTACCGCAACGGCCTACGATGCTACCCGTGCGGTGATTGCTGGTTTGCAGCAAAACAACACCCGCCAGGGATTGCAGCAAGCACTTCAAAATCGAGAGTTTTCAACATTGGGATCAGGGGATTTGATAAGATTTTTGGATACTCGCGATCGCCGTTCTACACCCGTTTTAGTTCAGGTACAGTCTAATCGCTCAGGCGAATATCGGTTTGTATCCATTCCTTAACCAGTCCAGCTTCATCCAGATCAAAAACGTGGTGTTGTGATAAAAGACTGCCTGAAAACCATCCATTTTTCGGTGGAGTTTTTTCCCACGAAGCGACTCACAAACTTGCTCAACTCACAACTCGCTGTAAGGTCGCCGTAAAGTCAGGATAGGAAATGGCAGCAGCTTCAGCGCGTTGGATGGTGGTAGTGCCTGTGGCGGTGAGGGCAGCGATCGCCAGACTCATGGCAATCCGATGGTCAGTATAGCTATCTACCTCAGCGCCAACCAAAGGGGTTCCGCCTGTAATTTCTAGTCCGTCAGGGAGTTCGGTGATTTTGGCTCCCATGCGGCTCAGTTGGGTGGCCATCACGGAGAGGCGATCGCTCTCTTTTACTCGCAGTTCGGCTGCGTCGCGGATTACCGTAGTACCCTGAGCAAACACGGCGGCGACTGCCAGAATGGGGATTTCGTCAATCAGACGGGGAATGAGATCTGCGGCGATCGCGCAGGCTTTGAGGGAACTGTGACGCACCCGCACATCGGCAACGGGTTCACCTGTGACGGTACGCTGATTTTCCAATGTGACATCGGCTTCCATCTGGCTCAGCGCTTCCAAAACTCCGGTGCGGGTTGGGTTGATTCCCACATTTTGAATCAGCAGTTCAGAACCGGGAACGATCGCAGCGGCAACCATCCAAAAGGCAGCAGAGCTAATGTCTCCCGGCACAATCACCGTTTGCCCTTGCAGTTGCGCCTGCCCCATCACCGTTGCGCTACAGGTTTCAGAATCGACCTTCACCGTTGCCCCAAACGCTCGCAGCATTCGTTCGCTGTGATCCCGTGAGAGAGCAGGTTCTGTGACGGTTGTTTCTCCCGCTGCCATCAGCCCTGCTAACAGAATGCAGGATTTCACCTGGGCAGAGGCGATCGGAGAATGATAGTGAATCGGCTGTAGCGCCTGTCCTTGAATTGCCAGTGGTGCTAACCCGCCAGAGCGATGCCAGATTTGTGCGCCCATTTGCTGAAGCGGTTGAATGACGCGAGACATGGGGCGCGATCGCAGCGACGCATCGCCCGTCACTGTAAAAAATCGGTCTGGGTGCGATGCCAGAATGCCTAGCATTAGCCGCATGGTGGTGCCGGAGTTGCCAGCGTCCAACACATTCACTGGCTCCTGAAGCTGTCCTAAGCCAATTCCCTTAACGGTGACTAATTCAGAATTTAGCTCGGAGATTTCTGCACCCATTGCTCGAAAACAGGCCGCAGTGCTGCGCGGGTCTTCACCTAAAAGCAAACCCTGAATTTGAGTTTCACCTTGAGCGATCGCCCCTAGCATCAGCGCTCGATGCGAAATGGACTTATCTCCTGGAATTTGAACCTGTCCCTGGAGCGATAGTCCGGAGTTGGGCGGGGCGATCGTCAGAGAATGATGATTTTCGTAATGATTCAGCGTGATTGTTGCAGTTGCCATTGGATACACTGACATGGGTGGCGCTAGCCATCCTACCGTTTTCTTGACCCAAAATATGCTGACCCACCATCCCAAACCCGTTTGTCTCTCGTTCACGGCCCTGGATTTGCCGCTTTGGTCAGTGCTGGAAACGTCGGCAACGCTATACCAGCGGGAAAACGAGCAATTTCACCTGCTGCTGACTGAGCCACTGGTGCAAGAACGGGCAGATACTCACCCCAATGAGGGTTCGCCAGAAGTGATTACCCTCACTGAAACTCAAACGCCTCGGCTACTCTGGCTAGAAATTTCTCCTTATCGCGTGATCATGACGATGCAGGGAAACGGTCAGTTTAGCTATCGCCACTTCTGGGAACAGGGGGTCTATGGCACCAGTCGCTACTGGCTTCAGGGCGACCTGAGCAAGAATGAACAGTTGCGCTTGCGAAACTTTACCCGTAGCCTTCAGCTAATAGGTGGTGAACTGCCTCATCATCTGCGCGTGGAATATGAACTCTGGTCGGACAAGGTGCAGCTTGGACACTATGTGATAAATGTTGAAATTCACCACTGATGCAATGTTATTGGTTTGGACGGGCAAGATGCCCGTCCCACAAAAGGTTTGAAAAAGTTGCACGTCGTAACCTTACCTACGAATGAATCTATAGCCACAATAAGTAAGTTAGGCTTGAAAAGTTGATGGCTAGGCTTGTTTAACGGGCGGCTCAACGCATCTTTATCATTGACATAACTCAGCTATGGATTTTAGTGCCGCTCTGCCCACTTTTGTCATTACCTTACGTGAAGGAGTAGAAGCTGCCCTGGTCGTCGGAATTGTGCTGGCTTATTTAAAGAAAGCAGATCAGGAACGGCTTAACTCCTGGGTGTTTGCCGGGGTCGGAATGGGAATTGCTGCCAGTGCGGTTGTGGGCTTGCTGTTTACCGGGTTGGTGCTGGCGGTCGAGTCTGCTGATCAGCAATATGCTCCAGTCGTAAAGCCGCTACTGGAAGGGTTCTTTGGGCTGTGGGCGATCGCCCTCCTGAGCTGGATGCTAATCTGGATGACTCGTCAATCCGGTTCCCTCAAGGGGGAAGTCGAACAATCGGTGACAAAAGCCCTACAGAAGAACGACCGGGCAGGTTGGGCGGTGTTTGGGCTGACGACAATCGCCATTGTGCAAGAAGGGTTTGAAGTCGCCCTGTTTATTAATGCTCAGTTTCAGCAAGGCTGGATGGCCCTGTTAGGGGCGATCGCAGGCTTAATCGCAGCAGTTGCGATCGGCGTGATGCTATTTAACTTGGGCGTTAAGATTAACCTGCGCCGCTTCTTCCAAGTTTTGGGCGTAATGCTGCTGCTAATCGTTGCAGGGCTAATCATCTCCGTCTTGCGTCACCTGGATGCAGCAGTAGTTAACCTGGTGCAGGTCAATTCCCAGTTTGCGCCGCTTTGCTTTAGCCCCGGTTCATCCTGCATTTTGGGCCCTCAGATTTGGGATACTTCACAAGTCCTGCCCGATCGCCAGTTTCCGGGAGTCATACTCAAGGCATTCTTTGGCTACACCCAAAAGCTTTACCTGGCACAAGCCGTAGGCTACGTACTATTTCTCAGCATTATCGGCAGCATTTATCTCAAGAATGCCTTCTGGAAGCAGTTGCCTGTCCGCAGTCAGCCTTCCCAGACTTCTGCCCGTCTCCCATCAAACCAGGTGAACGGAGAGAGTTGCATAAAACATAAGTCTCTGTAGGGTAAACGTCCGTTCGCTCCTACCTGTGTTTTACCCGTCTGCAAAACGCTGTAAGAGAGGGGCTGTGGGTTTTACCCGCAGCCCCTCTCGCTGTCCCAACTGAGGCGCTTTGTTACGCCGTTGAGTGGCGCGGCCCAACAGATTACTTACCGAACAATTTACTGAACAGCAGCGCCTTGAACTCAAGCTGCCATTGTTTCAGGCACCAACATTTCTCAAGTCGGTCGCTACAGGCTTGTCAACCAGCCAATCACACCTTGACCAGTGGTTGCTTCCAGGATCAGCGCTGAAACAAAGCCAATCATGGCTAACCGTCCGTTCAGCTTTTCGGCATACTCGTTAAACCCAAAGCGCTGCGTATCGTCAACGTACATTTTAGGTTCAACTGCGTAGACGTTCGCCCGTCCACCCTCTTCGATTACTTGTCCGCGTGTCGTTCCCATATTTCCTCTTGTTTAACCTTTATGTAAATAAATATAACGCAGTGTAAACAAATATTGCAAAATATTGACATAAATTTTGCTGTGGCGATCGCAATTCCACACACAGCGCCATGCAAATCCATTACAGCCGTTGAAACTGGATCAGTTTTGAGGGCGATCGCCCAGCTTAGTAGCTAATGCTCAATTTTTGTGTTGGGATGAACTTTGCGACCCGCCAGCAGCGGAATTGCTTCATAAAGAAAGCCGGAGTTGCGACAGATGCTCAGATAAGCACCAAAGGGTTCTCGCCTTAAAATCAGCCGTTTGACCACTGTTAAACAGGCGATCGGAAGTTTGATTGCGGCTAAAACTGCTTCTTTCCAAATCTGTTTGTATTGACCCTGACGAGCCATCAACAAGGCTCGCGATCGCGAATTGCCAAACGATCGCCCACAAAAATATTCCTTCGTCAACCGTTCTGGCGGAACGCGATGATAAACGATTGCCTCAGGGTGATAGAAGACAAGTTTGTTCAGTTCGTGAATCCGTTCCTGAATTTCAGTATCTTCATTGCCCAGCATTTCCTCGCCCCGCCGTCCTAAATCGGTGGCAAATAGCCCCACGTCTCTAAACGTTTGTTTTCTAAAAGAGCAGTTTGCTCCAATGATTCGTTCGGGCCATTTTAGGGGGCGGCTTTCGTCTCCCCAATCGATTAGACTGAGCGATCGCAGCCGATCGTCCCCAATCCACGCGGGCCGCTCAACTTCCCAAATCGGCAAAATCTTGCCTCCTACCGCCAGCGCATCTGACACTGTGTCGTAAATTTCGAGCAGCGCCGCTAGCCAGCCCAGATCCGCCTCTGCATCGTCATCCAGAAATGCCACTATCTCACTAGAGGCTTGGGCAACGCCAGCATTGCGGGCATAGGAAAGCCCCTGCTTTGGCTCAAATACGTAACGGACGGGAGCAGCACTAAGGCGGGTCAACCGTTCTACAACAGTAGGCGTTTCGTCGCCAGAGTTATTATCCACGACGATGATTTCAAACTCGTGAACAGGCAGGTTTTGCTGAATTACACTCTTTAATGCACCGGCTAGAAGTTCGGGGCGACGATAGGTGCAGATGATACAAGACACCCTGATTTGAGGCATTTTGTCCATATTTATTATTTAATAATTTGGATTCAAAAATTTAGAATTGCTATAGAAACGGTATGAATAGCAAGGCTACCAGTTTTTGTCCTGTTCGTATCCTAGTTTGATCAACAAGTCGCCATATTGCTCTTTGAAGTAGTCGATATGCTGCTGGTTGAAGTGATTTTTCCAGTCTCCAGCAATACCTTTACGAAAGTGACTGTTCAAGTCCTCTTCACCCGGTTTTCTGCCTCCTGATTTAACTGAAAAGTCATTGGCTCTGACGATTTTTTCTAGCTGCTTTTCTGAGATATCATCTGGCTCTGGTGATGCTTTGGGATTGTGCTTAGACTGTCTACGGTTAAACGTTGCAAATGATTCCAACCCTCTTTGGACAGCAAGCTCTAAAAAAGAAGAGCTTCTGAGTAATTCTAGATATTTGAAGATGTCTACAAATCCTTTCTGCGGATTTTGAATCAAATCTTCCATTTTCAATTCCTTAATATATTTAGACGAATAGTTCCAATTGTACATATCGTCAAAGGACTTTTTTCTAAAGTCCATTTCTAGAATTAGTCCTTCATTTTTAGAGACTGAGTGGAGCGATCGCGAAATTCTACTAGCTCTGACCAACCTTTTATAGGGTGAGTTCTGAGATGCGAAAAATAGGCAGAAACTACAATATCTCTAGGATCTCGAATTACATGAAACCCCTTAAAAGGCTCTAATGGTTGAACATACTCAAACTTAGCATTGGTGTAGCTAATGAAATCAATATTATTCTGATCTACAAATGCAGCAAGATCTTGATTAAAAGCGCCCACATTGCTAACAGCAACATGATTCAGCCCCACGATTTTGCAAACCTGTTTGATGATGCTTCTAATCCAAACGGTTGCACCTTTGTGATGCCCAAAATAACCGAGTAAAGGCGAACTATGCTTCATCTCAAACTTAAAACTCCTAACCCAAAGGGCGATCGCCTGGGATAACGCAATGCAGTCCAGCAGATTCGCTCATTACTAATAGTCACTGACCTCGAAGTAGAGCGGCTAATCGCTGCGTCAGGCTGGTTAGCGGTGAGGAATTAGATGCACTAACGTTTGAATTCTTTGGGGCAGACTGTAGAGACGCACTGTTTTGAACGAGGTTTTGAACGAGTTTGCTGCCAACTGAAATTTGCGCTGCTTGTGTGATGAAAGCCGGGTCGCCGTAAACCAAAATCTTGTGACGATCGCCAATCACCGCGAAGTGGTCTGCATCGATCGCTGCAAAGCGAACGGTTTCACATTGGCGAATCAGGTCAGAGTCAGGAATGCCTGTTTGATCGGCGGGTGACGTATTTGCCTCGCGAAATTCGGCTCGATGTTTCAAATAGTTGAGCAATACCAACATCGGCAAAATCAAGGTTGCCTTCCCAAACGGTCGAGGCGGCTGGTAAGCCGCAGAGGGGGCAAGTGTTTGAGCATCGTCTACCAAAACGATGCCGTTTGGCGCTAAGTGGGATGCGGCCTGCTCAAATTCAGCCAGACACACCTCTGGATGTGCGCCTCCGTCAAGGCTAAACAGATGCACCTGTCCTATCTCGGTCAAGGCTCCTGGCAGTGTCTCCAGGCTGTGTCCATGCCGATAGTCAATCTGCTGGCTCAGACTCGCTTTGCGCTTGGCGATGATAGCTTGAGAAGCTTCGATGTGACCCTGATCATATTCGATACTGATAAAGCGATCGCCCTTTCCCCGTGTTGCCAAAAAGTCTGCGATGTAATACGTAGACAACCCCTCATCTTCCTTGAACATACATCCGACTTCAATTACATTCAAAGGCTGGTTGGGATAGTTGCCGAAAGATGTTCTAAAGCCTGGAGCATTGTTTGCGAACGAAAGTTCATCAGGGTCAATCAGTAAGAGGAACTGGAAGAGGAAGTAGAGAGAACAAACTTGGGGTGCAAAATCTGGGTTCATATTACTATGCAATTCTAGCGATCGCTCGCGACTGATTTAGAGGGTGTCCGGCTAAAGTGGCGATCGCTTCTGTAAGGGGAGAGCATTTACGGTTATTAACATTTTTGTCTATACTTCAATTCGAGCACGTAAATAGCCGTAAAAGGTTCTGGAAAGCCAGCATTTACCAGACAGCAGCCACAACTAAAAACTGATCCCTGGATTTGAGTAGGTTTAACATGAACCTTGACCAATTGGAGCAATTGCGAGATTGCTGTCGCGACGAAGCCGCCTTTGGAAAGATGTTACAGATCCTGGCAGCAGAGTTTGGGCAATCTCAAGTTGACCAGCAAAAAGCATTGTTTCGGGTCATTGCCAAAATTCGTGAATCTTTAGACTTAGACACTATTTTTAAGTCAGCGGCGACGGAAGTTCGAGAGTTGTTGGATGCCTGTCGTGTTGGCATTTTTCGGTTTGATCCAGCTTCTAACTGGAACGATGGCGAGTTTGTTTCAGAATCCGTACTGCCTGAGTTTGAATCGCTGCTGTCTACTCAAATTCACGAACACTACTTTGACAAGCGGCTTGCAACCGACTATCAAAAAGGCTACGTCCAGGTGATAGAAGATACCTCTAGTATTCGGACCGATGAGTGCTGCGTCACCGCGTTGGAGAAGCTGCAAATTAAAGCCAGTTTGGTTGCGCCGTTGCTTCAGGGCGATCGCCTCTGGGGGCTGCTGTGCATTCACCAGTGCATTGGAGCAAGACGCTGGCAGGCTTCAGAAATTGAGTTTGCGACTCAAATCGCCGCTCAGTTAGGGGTTGCAATTCAGCAGGCTGAGTTTTTGGCTCAGACTCAAAGCCAGTCTGCTGCCCTGTCTCAGGCGCTAGAAGATTTGCAAAAAACGCAGACGCAGTTGATTCAACATGAAAAGATGTCAAGCTTGGGGCAGTTGGTGGCAGGCGTTGCCCACGAAATCAACAATCCGGTGAATTTTATCTATGGCAATCTGATCTACGCCAGTCAATATACTCAGGACTTGCTGGATCTGATCGCGCTTTATCGCAAGCGTTACCCAGAAGCACACTCAGAAATTGGCGATCGCGCCAACCTAATCGACCTGGATTTCCTGGTCGAAGACCTGCCGCGAATGCTGACTTCCATGCAAATCGGAGCCGATCGCATCCGGCAAATTGTACTGTCGCTGAGAAATTTCTCGCGGCTTGATGAAGCCTCCGTCAAGCTAGTCGATATCCACGAAGGCATCGACAGTACCCTATTGATCTTGCAGTATCGGCTCAAGGCAAAAACCGGAACGACGGGCATTAAGGTAATTAAAAACTATGGCAATTTGCCTTTGGTTGAGTGCTTTCCCAGCCAGCTTAACCAGGTGTTTATGAATATTCTCAGTAATGCGATCGATGCTCTGTATGAATCCAGCACTCGGCGCAACCAGATCATCATCACAACATCAGCGTCACGCGACCATCCAGATGGCATTCCGCGTGCCGTTATTTGCATCGCTGACAACGGTCCAGGAATGCCTGAGACCGTCCGAGCAGAAATATTTCACTCCTTCTTTACCACCAAGCCCATCGGCAAAGGAACAGGACTTGGGCTATCTATCAGTCATCAAATTGTCACAGAACGACATGGTGGCACCCTTCGCTGTATTTCTCAAGTCGGACAGGGCACCGAATTTTGGATCGAAATCCCAATCCGTCAGGTGACACAGGGTTTAGAGAAAACAGAAAAGACTCCTCCCCCCGTTTATCATCCTCATGCAGAAGACTTGTCCAAAAGTTAGGCTGGTACCCAATTCTTTATGAAATTGCACTGAACAAGGGGCTTAAGCCCCTTGTCCCAGAGGGGCTAAGTGTATACACATTCCGGTTGAGAAGCTAAATCCTGGCTTGATCCCCCTAGATCCCCCTTTTCAAGGGGGACTTCCGAACCGTGTGCGGCAAAAATTTCCAGTGGCTCAAAGTGCGTCACTTACAGAACTGGGGTTTACCCAACGCCGATTAAGTGGCAGTAGAAGCTTGAGGAAGCTGAGAAGCCGGAGGGGGAGCAGGCTGTGGGCAGGTTTTGTTCACAAAATCGCAACTGAAGATATAGGGTTTCTGCCAACTCAGCGGAATCTCTAACAAATCTCGCGTTCCGGTCATGGCCTGTCCGGCAAACAAAAGCAGGGCAACGCAGTTCAACACTACATGAACCATGCGCCAGCGGTTTGAGCGATCTTTGTAAATGTCTTGAACGATCGCCAGCGAGAAAATCATGAGCAGTGCAGCGCTGATTCCAATGTAGTAATGGGAGGCGTACCACTCATTGGTGCGGCGAAAAACGCCATCTTGCCAGCCCAAAATTACTAATCCTGCACCTGTGAGAGTCGCAAAAACACCTCGCCAACGGGCTTCTCGCGCACGATATAGCAACACTAGCGATGCAATCGTGACGACAAACATCAGAATAATGAAGACAACTTGAAACGTTTCAAGCGTGCCTCCTTGCTGTTGGCTAATGAATCCGCCAGAGCCAAATACGACTGAGTAGGCCAATGCCAGCAGCGTGACCCCGACTACCCCACCTGTGAGCCAACGCCCTAACACCAGGTGTTCCTTTCCCACAACGGGAGGAATTTTACTTTTGTCGCCCGCTTGGGTTTGCAGCCGCCGCTGTCGGGTTGCCAGGCAAAGTTAACGACCATGCCAATCAGCGGAAAGACAAAGAAGACGGCGATCGCGGATGTATTAATCCCAGAAAATCTTGAGCTTCCATCTAAAATTCTCCATA
>JAAUTN010000161.1 GCA_012031415.1 Leptolyngbyaceae cyanobacterium SM1_4_3
GTTCTGGAGGCGGTCGGGAACGTTCTGGAGGCGGTCGGGAACGTTCTGGAGATGGTCGGGAACGTTCTGGAGGCGGTCGGCATTGGTTTTGCGATGTCCGGCAACAGTCCGGCAAAGCCAGTCAGAACTTCGTGCCGATGACAGTGCCTCGTGACCTGCGACCGATGACCTTTAATCTCCCCCTCCAGAGTGTTGGCAGCGATCGCCTCAAACCGCTACAAAATCAAGGGGTGTTGGTTTAAACAACTCCTGATTGCCAGTTCCATTTACTATCATGCGAATGTAGGCATCCCATCATCAGCCAGCCAAATCGAAAGGCAGGAGGCAGAATGTTTTCAGGCTTGACTCAAACAAGCTCTCGGCAACGAGAAATTCTTGAAGTCGTCTTTCGTAACGGTTGGGATTATATGCGGCGGCTGCTGACTGGCAGCAAAGCAGACGAACCGAATTTGCCCACTCCCGCTGTGCTTCGGAATATTTTGATTGATCTAGGGCCAATCTTTGTCAAGCTAGGACAACTGTTGAGTACCCGCCCTGATGTTTTGCCCGCCGATTACATCGCGGCCCTGTCAACTTTGCAAAGCGACGTGCCGCCCGTTCCCTGGTCAGAGATTGAGGCCGTGTTGCGGCGAGAACTAAAGGAACCGCTAGAAGTTACCTTTACCCAGATCGATCAGGAGGCGATCGCCGCTGGCTCCATCGCTCAAGTCCACCGAGTTACCCTGGCAGACGGCCGCGAAGCCGCCATCAAAGTTCAGCGTCCCGGCATCGACCTGATCATTGACCAGGACATTGCCCTGATCAAAAGTTTGGCAGATTTAGCCTCCCGTTCTTCCCTGGGGCAGGACTATGACATCAAAGCTTTAGCAGAAGAATTTACCAGCGCCCTCCGCGACGAGCTAGATTTCTTCAAAGAAGCGAACTACACCGATCAGTTGCGGCGCAACATGGCCAGCAGCAGTTGGTTTGACCCTACACAACTCGTCATTCCTGAGATTTACTGGGATTTAACCACCGAGAATTTGCTGGTCATGCAATGGTTAGATGGCGTTCCGCTACTTGCAGCTAAGGTGCCAGACGAGCCACAAAACGGCAATGCTGTCTCTAATCGCCGCGCTCTGACTACAATCCTATTTCGCGCTTTCTTCCAGCAGATTTACATTGACGGTTTTTTCATGCCGACCCGCATCCGGGCAACCTGTTTTATCTCAACGATGGCCGAGTTGCCTTGCTCGACTGCGGCATGATTGGGCGACTCGACCCTAACACGCAGCGAATTCTAACTGAAATGCTGCTGGCGATCGTTGATCTAGATGCTCAGCGATGCGTTCAATTAACGCTGCAACTGGCAGAATCGAGCCGAGGCGTAAACCTGGCTCGGCTCGAAAATGACTACGACCGGATGCTGCGAAAGTACTACAACCGCAACATTGCAGAACTCAACTTCAGTCAGGTCTTCTACGAAGTCCTCCAGGTTGCCCGCGTCAACAAAATCAAGCTGCCCAGCAACATGGGGCTATATGCCAAAGCACTCGCCAACCTGGAAGGCGTAGCACGAGCATTTGACCCTGAAATCAACCTGCTCGACCAGATCAAGCCGCTGATGACAGACCTGTTCCGCAGACAGTTGATTGGCGACGAACCGCTGCAAACCTTACTGAGAACTGCACTTGACCTGAAAAGTCTCTCGCTTCAATCGCCGCGTCAGGTAGAACTGTTGCTCGATCGCGTTACTTCTGAAACGCTGAAATGGAATCTCACGTTAAAAGATCTGGACGGTTTGCGGTTAACAATGGACGACTCCGCCAACCGCCTGTCATTTAGCATTCTGGTGGGTTCACTCATCATGGGGGCTGCAACCATTTCTGCTCAAGGCAGTAGCCTATCCTGGATTAGCAACGTCCTATTTGGTGCAGCTAGTTTTCTAGGACTTTGGCTTGCGGTTAGCATCCTGCGCTCAGGAAGGTTGAGGCAGCGCTAGGCGTAGTTAAGCAAGCGCCTTGACTCGCGCATCGTTGGCTGCACTGAGAGATTGGAGTGCCGCTCCAGTTATTTCTCTGGTTTGTTCTACTTCACCGTGAGCTTTGAGCAAAGCGGCAATCTTTTTGCGAATGACAATTCCTGGTTTGTCTGTAAACATATGCTGCTCTTGGTTGAGCGTGAGGGGCACATCGTAGTCGGTTGATTCCAAAATAAGTTTGTCTTCTAGGGTGACAGCGCGATCGAAGGCAATCACGTCACTGCTTTTTGTTTCGGCTTCGGTGTCGTTGCGGAGGCAAAACTGCACCATTTGCGAAGTGCTGTCATCAATTGGAGTCATGGTGTTCACAATCATGTGAATCAATCCATTGGGATAGGCAATTCGCAACGTCACGGTGAATGGCATAAACCAGTCCATATCCAGGGTACGGAAGGTGGTGCTATCACTCATTTTCAGGTTTTGCTGTTGCAGTTGAGGATTCACCACACCCAATACACTGTGAGCGTGAAGTCCATACTCTGTTTCGGTTACGTCAATGAAATCAGGGGTGGGATGCGCTTCGCTGCCAAAGGTTGTGGTGTGAACAAAGGTCGGATGAGCCAGGTCTAGCTCGTTTTCCATGACTCGCAGCCCAGCACATTTCCAGGGTTCATAAAACTCATGGATTAAGCGATAGGTTGGATCATCTGCTTCAGCGATCGCCGGAATCTCAGCGAGAGGTTCTTCTAAACACACCCAAACATAGCCATAGCGCTCTGTACAGCGATAGGCATCCACCTTATAACTAGACGAAATTGCGCCATCTTTAGATTGGGGCACATGAACGCAGGCTCCCGATGCGTCAAACTCCCAACCGTGATAGGGGCAGCAAATGTTGCCCTCAACCACTTTCCCTAGAGATAGCTTGGCGGTGCGATGACAGCAGCGATCGCGCACTGCCGCAGGTTTTCCCTCTGCATTTAGCCACAGCACAATTGGCTGCCCCAACAGCACAAACGGTTTAGCTCCATCTGCCAATTGCTGCACCGGGATGACCGGATACCAAAATCGCTGGAGTACAGGCTGCTTGGTGACTAGCATTAAGTCGCACTCGCTGAGTGTAAATCAGGACTGTCTCAGTATAAGCAGCGTTTCCAGAGGTTTTTGTGGTGATTAAGACGTTTTGGTTTGGAAAGCCCCCGCTGTTTGAGGCTTTTCACACCAAAACGCGTCCAGAACCAGCAACGCCCATGCGAGACTAGAGTTTAGGCTAGAGCAAGGGCGTGCATAGAGCCACGATGATCAATACGCAAGATAGACAGAAAGGGGCATTGGGCAACCAATCTCAAGATTTTCGCTGGCGGTTCTGGTTTGCCTTGCCGCTTTACCCTTACGGTAAACGGCAAACAATTCGCCAGGAGGTAGTGCCAGACACGATCTGGACATTTGACCAAATTCAAGGCATCTTCTACGTGACGGTGCCGATTCGGATGACGGTTGTAAAGCTGGAGCAAGGCGGGCTGCTGGTCTATGCCCCCGTTGCGCCGACTCCAGAATGCATTCGTCTGGTCAAGGAATTGGTTGCCGCGCATGGCGATGTGAAATATATCATTCTGCCGACCATTTCAGGACTTGAGCATAAGGTGTTTGTTGGCCCGTTTGCCAGACAGTTTCCCGCTGCACAGGTTTTCGTTGCCCCGCACCAATGGAGCTTTCCGCTCAACTTGCCGCTAAGCTGGCTGGGGTTTCCGGCAAAACGGACGCACGAGTTGCCTCAAGACAGCCGCAAAGCGCCCTTTGCCGATGAGTTTGACTATGCGACGCTTGGGCCGGTTGAGCTTGGGCCGGGCAAGTTTGAAGAGGTGGCAATGCTGCATCGGCGATCGCACACCCTCCTAGTCGCTGATTCCGTCCTTTCTGTCTCAGAAGAGCCTCCTGCCGTTGTTCAGCTTGACCCCTATCCGCTGCTGTTTCACGCTAAAGACAGCCCGTTTGAGCCGATTCAAGACACAGAAGCCAACCGCCACAAGGGATGGCAGCGAATCGCGCTATTTGCGTTTTACTTTCAGCCTCATGCTTTGGAAGTTGCGGAGACGTGGCGATCGCTTCGAGATGCCCTGAAAGCACCCGATCGCTCCCGGAAAGCTTTCTTTGGCTGGTTTCCATTTCAGTGGAAGCAAGACTGGAAGCGATCGTTTGATGCCTTGCGGGGAGACGGGCGGCTGTTTGTTGCCCCAATTCTGCAAACGCTAATTCTCAATCGGGCACCTCAGGAAACGCTGAACTGGGCCAACCAGATAGCCCGCTGGGATTTTCAGCGAATTATTCCCTGCCACCTGGATGCACCCATTCACGCCACTCCTGACCAGTTTCGGCAGGCTTTTGCTTTTCTGGAGAAACAGCCTGTCGCCCAAGATTTATCTCTCCATCACAGTGCATCGCTGCCGGAGGAAGACCTTGAATTTCTTAAGGGAGTGGACAAAACCTTGAGCAAGAGCGGTATTACTCCACCCGCCCAGGAGAAAGTGTAGGGCGCGATCGTGGGCAGATATTTTTTACTGTAGAGGAAGATTTTGCAGGTTTTGTGCTAAAAATCGCTCAGAGAAGCCGTTTTATCGGTTTTTCAGGCTTTGACATCCGTATTTGAAGAATTAGACTGGAGAAGGGCGATTGACGAAACCATGTTTTTTCACGTTTAACGCTCTAACCCCTTCTCTACAGGGTTTGCACTGCCTTACTGCCTTTAACTACCAGATTGCTTCAGCGCAAGCAGAGACAGGTCTGCGCTGTTTACAGACTGATTTGATTTTGTATAAATACGGGCAGAATGTCCGCACTTATACAAAAATCTGAACACACTCCCGATTACAGGTAGCCCGTTATCAATCGCTGCTTGACGGGGCGTGATGCAATTGCACATCTGTTTGGCATTTTGCTGCAAACAGTTTTATCAGGACTTACGCAAGCGGAACGTAAAATCGGGCGATCGCCAAGCTAACAAGGAGTTTAAGCCCTTGTTTCAGAGGAGAAGGCGTAAGTTCTGTTTATGTAAATTGTGTGAACTGCGTCAATTGCCCGGTTTCTGGACTGCACTAAGCGAATTTGGACTTTGACTGCAAATCACGTTAGGAGAATTTTTGATCATGGGTTTACGTAAGCGAGTTGCGCTAGGTAGCGCAATATTGACGGCGATCGCCGCTGGTTTAAGCGTTCCAGAGACGGCGATCGCCCTTCCCCTCGCTAATCAGACCGATGGGCAACTGATCAGTCAGGCATCACTCAATCCACCCAATCGGCTCAACCAGGTACGGGCTGAAGTCGTCAGCGTTTCCAACGATGGAGATGTGCGCGTCAGGCTACCGGATGGCTCTTATCGCCTCCTGCCTAATGTCAATTCTCAGGTTCTTAACAGCCTCAGACCGGGTGATGAAGTTCTCGTCACCACAACGTCAGGTAACGATATTGTGAATGTGGCGATCGCCCCCGATACCGTGCAGCAGGCTAGCGTTGAAGAAACAGACGACATAACCACTCAGGCAGAAACGGTAGACGAAACTGAACAAACCGTCCAGCAAAGTAGCCAAACTGAAACAATCATAGAGCGAGAAACAATTCGCCAGGAAACCACACCGATTCCAGTTTCAGAGCCAGAGAGAATTGCGCCTGCGCCTGTCACCTCTACACCCGTTACGCCACCCCCCGCTCCTCGCGCCCTCTGGTAACAAAGCGGTATAGCGCTACGCACCTTGATTAAGATGTTTTTGTGTGGAAACCTCCGCTGCGGGGGCTTCCACACAAAAACGTGCCCTAAAGTATGCGTGATGCGCTACATAACGGATTTAGGGCTCATGGATGTCAAAGTACTTCGACTTACTCCTCAGCAAGATTTGAAAGCTGAACTTGACGCTTTTGCTTACCAGTCCAGCCTGGAGGCTGGCTGCATTATTACCTGCGTTGGCAGCCTCTCTAAAGCTGTCTTGCGGTTTGCAGGTGAGTCAGCAGAAAGCGTGTGTGAAGGGAAATTTGAAATCGTCTCACTGACAGGCACTCTGTCTCGGCACGGCTCTCACTACCACATTTGCCTTGCAGATAGTACAGGTCAAACTCTAGGGGGACATTTGCTCAAAGGCTGTTTGGTTTACACAACAGCCGAAATCGTGGTGGGCATTTTGCCTGATCTTAGCTTTAGGCGCGAACACGACTCAATGACGGGATATCGTGAGCTAGCCGTTTACTCAACAGACGCACTCAATCCGACGGACTGAGACGCGATCGCCCAATTAGCTAGGCTGACAAACTCCTCCTAAAGGGGTAGATAACAGTGGTTCAGTAACAAACGCTGCAAAATTGTTTAATTTTATTCATGATTAAGAAGGAATAATCAGGAATTTGATCTTTGGAACTGTTAAAAACTCTTAGCCCAAAGCTGCGGCGTGACCTGTTGGTGCTGTTTGCGGCGGGACTGTTGTTTTGGTCTGGCTTAGCGGCACTCTTGCCAACTTTGCCGCTCTACATTCGAGATGCAGGAGGCACCAGTCAAGCTATCGGTACGGTAATGGGAGCGTTTGCAGTCGGGCTGCTGGTTTCTCGTCCCTGGCTGGCAACGCTAGCCGATCGGCGGGGACGAAAGATTGTATTGCTGATTGGCATATCGGCGGTGGCGATCGCCCCCTCGGCTATTTGGTAACAAACTCAATTCCGCTGCTGATGGCGATTCGGGCATTTCACGGCATCAGCATCTCCGCCTTTGCGCTAGCCTACACTGCACTGGTTGTAGACCTATCGCCCGTTGAACATCGCGGCGAACTGATTGGTTACATGAGTCTGGTCAATCCGCTGGGGTTGGCGCTTGGTCCGGCGATGGGCGGCTTTTTGCAAGAATCGGTCGGCTATGCTCCGATGTTTTTAGCAGCGGCAACATTGGGCGGTTTGGGCTGGGTTTGTACGGCTCAGGTGCGAGAGCCTGAAGTCATTCGAGATTCGCTGAATCGCAGGGAAGACAGGCAATTTTGGCGATCGCTGACTAGCCCGCGCATTCGGATTCCGGCTACCGTGCTGCTGCTGATCGGGTTAGCATTTGGGACGCTCAGTACCTTTGTCCCGCTGTTTATCCAAGAAGTTGGGGTAAACCTGAACGTCGGACTGTTCTACACCGCAGCGGCGATCGCCAGTTTTGTCATTCGCATCATCGCAGGTCGCGCCTCCGATCGCTACGGACGCGGGCTGTTTATCACATTCAGCCTGGTGTTTTACACCACAGCCATGCTGCTACTGTGGCAGGCAAATAGCACAGCTACATTTTTGCTAGCCGGAACGATGCAGGGCGCAGGCGCAGGCACCCTGATTCCCATGATTGCTGCACTGATGGCAGACCGATCGCACGCTGATGAGCGAGGCAAAGTGTTTGGCTTGTGTATGGTTGGATTTGACGTGGGAATTGCGATCGCCGGACCACTGGCAGGGGCGATCGCCACCCAAATTGGCTACAAAAGTGTTTTCGGTTTGACCGCAGGGCTAGCATTCCTGAGCCTGCTGGTTTTCCTTACCCTGTCAAGCAAAAATCTAAAGCAGTCTTTCCAGTTTGCTACCGGACGCGGCGAAGATATCTACGCGATCAAACAAGGGTTAGGCAGTGCCAAACCCTTACATTAAATAAGATAAACGGGCTAGGAGGGATTCGAACCCCCGACACCGTGGTCCGTAGCCACGTGCTCTAGTCCACTGAGCTACAAGCCCTTGCTCCGAGTTATTATCCTATCATAACTGAACGCCATGACAAAAGATTTCCCTTCTGATCCTTCCATCCCCTCCTTGACCCATCTGGATCAGCAAGGGCAGGCGCAAATGGTAGACGTTTCGGCAAAAGCAGCAACCGTGCGGCGGGCGATCGCCGCTGGACGAGTGAGAATGTTACCTGAAACCTTTGCCGCGATCCAGTCAGGAAATGCCCCCAAAGGAGACGTTCTAGGAACGGCAAGACTGGCAGGCATCATGGCCGCCAAGCAAACCGCTCAACTGATTCCGCTGTGTCACCCGCTGCCTCTGCAAAAAGTTGAAGTGCAGATTTTGCCAGATGCAGACCTGCCCGGATACCAAATTCAAGCAGAAGTGAAAACCAAATCAGAAACAGGCGTAGAAATGGAAGCTCTAACCGCCGTTTCAATTGCTGCGCTGACGCTTTACGACATGGCCAAAGCGCTGGAAAAATCGATTCAAATTGAAGCAATTCACCTGGTCAGCAAGTCAGGCGGCAAATCGGAATACATCAGTGTAGCAGCGAGTGACGCTCAGGCTTCGTCGTAGGCTTCCAGGTCGAGCAAATAAAGGTAGGGTTCTACCATTTCTGGACGATGGAAGGCGATCGCCCGCAGTAGATGCCAATCGTTCAACCCTTCAAAAGCGTCTGTGTATTCATCTTGCTCCAGCCGTTTGGCCAGTTCAGCCACCTCGATTTCAGTGATCTTCGCAAGATTGGGTGCAGAAAAGTGCAGTGTCTTCATGGCGTGTCCCCCTTAGAAACATCCGTGCCCAGTAACCCAAGTAGGATCACAGATGCAACTCTCTCTAATATCCTATGTCGTTCTACGTCTTCTCGCCCAGCTTTGTAACCCTCTCACGGATGAAGTTTTGCATAAGTTCTAAGACGACTGGTTGAATTTCATGCCCCATAGCTAGCTCGTGATACTGCACCCTTGCCCCCAACGCGAGCAGGCTGTCTCGCGCTTGCTGTGAGGCATTCAGTGGCACCACCTGATCTTGCCTGCCATGCACCATAAGAATGGAAGAAGTTTGTAAAGCTTGTGTTTTGAGTGGAGCGTGAAGGTAGCCGCTCAACACCATCAGGGCTGCAAGTGGCAACTGTGTCCCCACATCTAGCGTCATTGCCCCTCCTTGAGAAAAACCAGCCAGAATCGTACTCGATAGAGGAATGCCAGTGATTTCGGGCAAGGATTGCAGCCATTCTATAAGCTGCTGTCTGCTTTTGGTGAGATCAGGCTGATCGCCAAAGCCGAGCTTGCTTTGAAACGTATAGTTTGGCGGGAAGCCATACCACATTTTGCCTTGCGGCGCGTAGGAATGGGGAAAGGGCGCATCTGGGAAAATCATCTGATAGTTAGGCAAAGGCAGCATCGGAGCCAGTGCTGCCAGGTCTTGAGCATTTGCTCCCCAGCCATGCAGGGCGACAAGCAGACCTTGAGGCGGGTTCGTTGAAGCGGGAAGGGCGATCGCTTGTAAAGACATCCTGAGTTGGGTAATTTTGCTCCTGTCATCATATTTCACAGAAGCGGCAATTCCACCTATCCTGGGAAATGCACAAACCTGACTACCCAGGGGGAGGTCTAACGTCATGGCGCGTCTGGCATTGCTGAGTACATCTGACAAAACTGGGTTAGTTGAACTGGCCCGCGTTCTAGTAGAAGAATTTGAGTTTGATCTGCTCAGCAGCGGCGGAACGGCTCAGGTTTTGCAACAGGCTGGCATTCCCGTCACCAAAGTGTCTGACTACACCGGATCGCCTGAGATTTTGGGCGGTCGGGTGAAAACGCTACATCCTCGAATTCACGGCGGCATTTTGGCGCGGCGCGACCTGCCCCAAGATCTGACAGATTTGGAGACAAATCAGATTCGCCCGATTGATTTGGTTGTGGTAAACCTTTACCCGTTTGAGCAAGCGATCGCCAAACCCGAAGTCACCCTAGCAGAAGCGATCGAAGAAATCGACATCGGTGGGCCGGCAATGCTACGGGCTGCTGCGAAGAATTTTGCTCATCTGGCGGTTTTGTGCAGTCCGTCGCAGTACGAGAATTATCTGCAAGAATTGCGGCAACATGGCGGAGAAACCTCTCCTGCATTTCGCCAAGCCTCTGCTCAGCAAGCGTTTTGGCATACGGCGAATTATGACCAGGCGATCGCCCAATTCCTCAGCAACCAGATAACCGAGAGCAAGTTAGAAACCGGGGATCAGGCACTACTGCCCCAGCGCTTTACCCTGTCAGGACAGCAGGTGCAAACCTTGCGCTATGGAGAAAATCCACATCAGCCTGCTGCCTGGTATCAAACGGGGACAGTTTCTTCTGGCTGGGCAACGGCTCAAAAACTTCAGGGCAAAGAGTTGAGTTACAACAATTTAGTTGATCTGGAAGCGGCCCGACGGATTATTTCAGAATTTTCGGAGATGGCAGCAGCGGCAATACTCAAACACACCAATCCTTGCGGTGTGGCAGTGGGCGATAGTCTTTCAGCCGCCTATGAGAAAGCGCTGAATGCCGATTCAACCTCAGCCTTTGGCGGAATTGTGGCCCTTAGCCGCCCCATCGATGCAGCCACCGCCACCGTCCTGACCCGAACCTTTCTGGAGTGTATTGTGGCTCCAGGCTGCGAACCCGAAGCCGAAGCAATTTTGACGAACAAATCGAAGCTGCGAGTGTTGATTTTGCCTGACCTGAATCGGGGAGCAGCTCAGACGGTGAAGGCGATCGCAGGTGGTTTTCTCGTCCAGTCCAGTGACGATTACCTCACAGATCCAACCACCTGGCGTGTCGTCACCGAACGCCAACCCACCACCGAGCAGCTAGAAGAACTGATGTTTGCCTGGAAGGTGACAAAACACGTCAAGTCCAACGCCATCGTGGTGACGAGCGATCGCACCACACGCGGCATCGGAGCCGGACAAATGAATCGAGTCGGTTCAGTCAAAATTGCCCTGGAGCAAGCAAGCGATCGTGCTCAGGGAGCCACTCTAGCCAGCGATGGCTTCTTTCCCTTTGATGACTCGGTGCGACTGGCAGCCTCAGCGGGGATCGAGGCGATCGCCCAGCCGGGAGGCAGCCTGCGCGATCAAGATTCCATTCAAGCTGCAAACGAATTAAATTTAGTGATGGTTTTTACTGGAGTGCGTCATTTCTTGCATTAAGAGCGGCACTGTATTGGTCAAACAAAAACAGGACGGTGAGTGATTATATGGATCGTTTAATTCCACTCAACCTAACTATCAAATGAGTTTTAGCGGCAGTTGTCATCGCTGTCATGCTCCCTTTCTAGAGATAGATTTCACGTTGACAGAGCCGCTAATAGAGGCAGCATTTCAATCTCAACAGGTGCAAACGGCATTGTGCGATTGCCCCCGGTCGCACTCCCTGTGAACCTACAACCCATGTTCTTCATGCAAGTTAGGAGTTCGAGATAATGATGAGATGGCATCTGCTGATATGGGAGCATCGGTTTACATTGATGGGCAATTGGGCGATCGCATCCCTGAGATGATTGACATACTCACTTTAATTTCATTAAAAAGTGAGTTATCAACGGTTTCACCTGTCACTTTGGAAGTGAGTAACTCAGTGATAGGTTAGCCCAACAGTTTAGCGTTTATGCCCAATGGAAACTATGCATTTGTTGCTGAATCTTCCAGCCTGCGTCAGAGGGGACGACTGAGCGATCGCAAATTCACCAGGGCACACATTGTTAAGCGAGTCCAGTAGGAGAAAGTCTGATGCGAAGAAGATGAGTTACAATCAAACCACTTCAGATGAACAATTCCTTATAACGTGCGCGGAGGGCTGCTATGGCGATCGCCCCTTCTCAACCAACCCTAACTCTACCGGATCACACCCAGTTGCCGGAGACAGATGGTACATTCGTGAAAAATTTTCAGGAGCATCCCCAGAGCCTACTGCTCACTGATTCTATCCGTCCCCTTCTGGATGCTCTCCATCCCGATAAACAATACGCTATTGGGCAGGACTGCGGTATCTACTGGAGGCTAACCGATCCACCAGAGCGTGGGGCTGAGGCACCCGACTGGTTTTATGTGCCGAATGTCCCTCCACTATTAAACGGAAAAAGGCGACGTTCCTATGTGATGTGGAAGGAAATCGTTGCGCCCCTGATCGTCATTGAGTTTGTCTCTGGAGACGGTTCTGAGGAGCGAGATGTAACCTCACCCTTTGAGGAAGATGAGTCAAAAGCTGGAAAATTCTGGGTGTATGAACAGGCGATTCGAGTGCCCTTTTACGCCATTTACGAAGTAGACAAAGCCTCAGTTGAGGTCTACGAGCTAATTGCTAACTCCTATCAGCGCTGCGACCCCAACGAGCGAGGACATTTCCCAATTACGCCAATGGGTGTGGAGTTAGGCATCTGGCAGGGGCAATACATCAACCAGACACTACCCTGGTTACGTTGGTGGGATAGCGATGGCAATTTACTCCCAAACGGAGACGAACGGGCTGAACAGGAAAAACAGCGGGCTGAACAGGAAAAACAGCGGGCTGAACAGGAAAAACAGCGGGCTGATCGCCTGGCGGAAAAGCTGAGAGCGTTAAACATTGACCCAGATGCACTGTAAAGTGCATCTGGGTCTGAGAACCTGCTGCTCCCGTCTCAGAGAAGTAGCAGGTTCAGATAGATACCTTTACTCATTTCGGCGCTATTTAGACGTTTTTTATTGACAGCATTTTTTAATTGTGTAAGGTACAAGTCTCTATGGGGGCGAACGGACGTTCGCCCCCGCTTGTGGTTTAGCTATCTGAAAACCGCTGTAAGAATTGGCTCAATCCTGAGTCAAGGTGATTTCAGTAGCTCGACTTGTTTCGTTATTCAGGTTAGCCGTAGCACGAACCGTGTAGCGAGTTCCGGGGACAGGAATGCGAGGTCCAGGAACCTCCACCTCAAACCGTCCATTCTGGTCAGCGGTGACTTCTTCATCGAGCAACGTTTCGCCACCCAGATTGACGACACCTAATACAGAAACTCTGGACGTAACCTGCACATCGACGGTGGCATTGGGGCGAGTTTGACCGACCAGGGTAAACCCACTGCCGCTGACTTCGCCGCCATTGCGGTGGCTGGTAAAACTGGGCTGAAGTTGTGAGGCCGTGTTGCCTGTGTTACCTGAGCCTGTGCTACCTGCTCCGCTGCTGTCTGGCACTACAGCCGTTCCGCCTGCATTGGGGTTAAACACGACGGGCTGAGAGGCGGCTGCAAAAGTGGTTTGGTTTTGGCGACGCAGACGACCGACTACAATACCTTCATTGAGGCGATCGCTCGACTGTACGTTCAGCGTTGCCACATATACGCCAGAGGAAACTTCTTGAGCCTGTATCTCTCGCACCGTGCGCCCATCTTGAATCAGCAGAACCGAAGCCTGTGAACCGGGAGTACCGTTAATCGTTGCCAGAAATGTAGTGCCCGGGCCAAGCTGGTTGCTAGCAGCATTGTGGGTTACTGAGCTAATTTGTACCGCAGCCTGGGGTTGCTGTACAGTAAAGCCCCAGTTGACGCTACGTTGCTCACCGTTGACGTTGCGGTAATCGATTTGTACCCGGGATTGACCAGGAGGTAAGGGCTGAGCAGGACGGTAGCTAAAGAAGTTACGAGTCACCGTGCTGCGATTGGTTACATCTTGACCGTTGACGAGAATTTGCACAGAGTTGAGGTCAACGGCAGGCGTGCTGTTGGTGTCAAACTGACCTGAGATGGAAGTGTCAGGCGGTACGTTTTGACTATTAACATCGGGACTGACATCGACAACCCGTTGTGCCAGAGCAGCTTGCTGAGGTGAAGCGATCGGAGCAAGCATCAAGCTCGAAGCCGCCAGCAGTGCCAAAAGATTTTTCTTCATAAAAAATTAAACCCGATAAGAACCAGGTGAAAACTAAGGTTAGTACTGTAGAACTCCTGCGTTAACTGGAAGTTCCACAAATGGAGCAGTATCAAAAACAACGGTAAATGCGATCGCACTAAAAGCAATCAGCTATGAACAGTATCAGAATTAACTGAATGCGGGACACTACCAAATTGGGTATAAAACTTTTACCGATACGGGTACATCCAGCTTCAATATGAATTAACTTCAACAGTTGAAACTTTTTAACAGTATGGATTACGCTTTGCTCCATCCATCCCACAGAAAGCCGTAGGAAGCTTAACCAGATTTGGAAGTCAGGCGTTTATTTACCCAACTGATCACGCCGCTGAGAATCGCACCTCCCATCAAGATACCGATGGAAGGAGTAAAGACAGGTTCCCACAACTTGTACCACAGGTCTAACCCTAAAGGGATATTTAAGGAACGTCCTAGAACAGCGATCGCCAGCCAAAAAAAGCTCAATAAAACTAAGAAGATATTTAGCATTAAAGCTTGGTTTAGCCAATTTAGAAGTTTATCTTTCATTAAGTCTGTAAGGCTGTGGATAAGCTGAATTTTAGAATGAGCGGAACGAGCAATTGTAACGCGTGATTAAGCTAAGGAAACTCCAGTTCTTAGATTAGCAAAAAAATATGGCTGCACTTTTATAAAAGAACAGCCACACCAGTAGAAACAGGAAACAAAAGTACTCATGAAAGCTTGCAAAAGTTCACTTAGACTAATTCATTTGCTTCTTTGGTAATTCGTAAATTGTCTGGATCTACATAGTGGCACGTTGCATCATCAATACAAATTAACGCCCAGCCCGACTGATCGATGCCCATAAATTTGTAGGACGCTTCTTGAACAAAAAAACCTTTGTGATTACGAGTTTCCGGCTTCACTTTAACGTTGTGAGTGACCATAGTTAACAACTCCTTGAATTTTTTAAAAAAGCTCTGATGCAACGAATAGCGATAAGAACAGCTCATCGTTTACTTCATCGAATCT
>JAAUTN010000162.1 GCA_012031415.1 Leptolyngbyaceae cyanobacterium SM1_4_3
AGCAGCAGCCATAGAGCTAATTCTGTTTGATGAGGCAGACAACGAGATTTACCGCACTCAATTACAAATCACAGCGAAGCGGGAATCGTTAGCCTGACGCTACCTGCCCATGCTGGAATGCCACCGCTGGAAGTAGGTGAGCTATATCGCTGGTCTTTCTCCCTGATTTGCGACTCAGGCGATCGCTCAGCCGATATTTTCACCGAGGGCTGGATTCAGCGCGTCGAGCCTACACCTGACCTGGCTACCCAACTTGAAGCAGCAGCAGAGAGCGATCGCCCTGCTATTTATGCCGCCGCTGGACTCTGGCACGATGCCCTGAGTGCGATCGCCGAGCAGCGCCGCGCTGATCCTGAAGATGCGGCTGCCAATGCCCGCTGGCGTAACTTGCTGGAATCGGTTGGACTGGGTGCCGTTGCTGACGCACCATTAAACTGATTAAATTCACGTGACCATATTTCAGCAATATGTTGAATAAGAAAGACACGCTGTTGAAGTAGTCAAGTAGAATTTCTGTTGGTTAAAGCCTATAGTTGACTCTGAAGTGAAACCCTTCATCTTGCAGATTGTTAGTGCGATCGCCAACATCTACGAAAGGCTCAGCATAGTACAAGCCTAAGTCTAAGGCTGGAAACGGCTGCCACAATATGCCCAAGCCAATGCTGCCTAAAAAGGTTTCTTCTGGAAGAATGTTTGGGTTATCAGGATGATTCCAAACCGCCCCAACGTCTACAAATGGAGCAAGTTGCAGCACAGGTTCAAAGTTCTCATCCTGGCGGAGAGTGAAGCGATTTTCGACTGAGAATCGAAATCCGTTGTCTGCCGAACGGATATTTTCACGGTAGCCTCTCACTGAAGAGCCTCCACCTAGTGTAAATTGCTGAGACGGAAGAAGGCTGTCGGGCGATAGCTGTATATCTGCTTGAACTATCAAAAAATTACGGCTACCAATCCGCTGAACCCGCTGAACTAACCCTAAACAACTAACAAACTGCCCGTCAGGAATAGAACCTGGATTGCTAGTCGCATCGAAAATTCCTAACCCAAAGCGACACTGCGCTTGAGATAGCCAGCGTCCTGTACTATCACGGTTTAAGTAGTCTATTCCCAAACTAATGACGCTGGTACGGCTGACTCCGTTTTCATCTGGACCAATGCCAAAGGGTTGAGGGATGTTATTAAATACAAAAGTTTGTCCGTCTTGATAGGCAAATCCAACGGACAATCCTAACTCCTCGCGGTAGGAACGCTGCAATGGATATCGAAAACTCACTTCATATAGCTCCGAAGCTGCCCTTAACTCCAGGGGTCTAAACTCTTCTTGAAGAATTGAGTTGCGATTTGCCTCAACTCGAAATTGCAGGGTACTACTCCTACGGTCGAGCGGTAATCTGTATCCTAAACCAAACGCATTGATTCCGCGAGTAGCTGAAAAGTTAGACGGATCAAACTGATTTGAGATAAAAAACTGATCCCCAATCTCAAGCACATTTCCTAGACTTAGAGCAACATCTACTCGCTCTGACCCAACGCTGGGGGGAGCATTATTGCTGAAGTTTATACTTACACTCAATGGGTTTGCTTCTTCATAGCAAATAACCAACTCACTGACTCCATCTGAACGGCTTCCTAGTACTGACTCTACTTTCTCAAACCGAGTGTTGTCGTTGCTTAAAAATCTCAACTCCTCTTCTAGCCGACTTGTGTTGAGCGGCACTTCTTCAGCAGATTGTAGCTGCCTGCGAATATAGGCTTCAAAATCTGCCTCCCTCCGGGTATTCGCTCTATTTCGAGATGTTACCGTTGAGCTGGGACAAGCAACATCGATGTCATCCTGACCCTCTTCATTCTCAATTCGATTGACGGTAACTACTGCACTTCCTTCAATCACTGGAACAAGGACAGTGCCATCACTTTCAGCTTGAGGAGTACCAGCCCTTGATGTAAGATAACCTGCCTCAATGTAGACCAGCGTAATCGCGTCTTGAAGTGAACTAAGCTGCTCTGCTGTCAAATTTCTGCCGAGGTATTGCTCAAGGATTGCTTGAATTTCACAAGGAAGAACGGTGCTGCCTTCTACTCTAATTGCTCGAATCGTTGAATCAGCAGAAATTTGAGGGAGAAGGGGTTTTCGGCAGTAAAGGCACTAGGGGGAATTGAACACTCATCATTGGTGGAGTCAGAAGATAGAGTAGGAGTAGAGTCCGTTTGTTGGGAAAAATTCTGCTGGAGCGATTCTTCCACTGGTTCTACAGCAAAGTTTACCTCTAGATCTCTAGCAGTTCCCAATGTAGAACCGTTAGACGGATCATCTTCTAACCAATCAATTGCTGGCTCTACATCTTCCCTACTTTTCTCCTGAGCTAGCAGCGGCAGTTGAAGCACAAAAACTAGTAGAGCGATGCAAGGAGTGTAGAAAATAGGCAAAACTGTTCTTGGAATTGCGATCGCCATTTACCAGGGACTCCCAATCAACGTGAAGGCTGACCAGTAGGACGGATGGCTAAGTTCAGCCAAAAGCTGATTCCTTGACTCATCGTCATCTGAACTTAACAGCGCATTCAACTCATACAGATCTCTTCTCAGCGCGGTTTTGTCAGCATCCGACAAGCTGGCAAATTGAGATGAAAACTGCTCATTACGTAAAAGTGCTTCAAGTTCTTGCTGTAAATCACCTAAGCTTTGCTCCAACATATTTTGGTTTGACATGATTACCTGAGTGCGTTGCAGAGCTTCTGCTTTGGTTGGGACAGACTCACTCATAAGCTGCCGATAAAACTCATGCATAAACACCAAAGCCCCTAAGTCACTGACTCGCCATAGACTTGCAAGGGTTGATTTGACCCCTGCTTGCAGTGACAATCCGGCAAACCCCAATTCGGCTAACCGGGCTTCTTCGGTATCACCAATGGCAGTTTCACAGGCACTCAACACCAGTAAATCAACGGTTGGGTCATTCCACTGCAATTGTGTGAGTCGATCACTGTTTAACAACAATTGGTCATTCCAGAACTGGATGTTTGACTGCTCTGAGGCATTCGGCACAAAACTAGCGTGGGTAGCCAGGTGAACGATCCGAAAAGGCTGCTCATTTCGTTGATCTCGGAGGTTGCTAAAGATAAAGTCCTGATTTAGAAAAAAGTTGCCGCCTCTATTTGCTGTAATTAAATACATCTCTATTGGAACAGCGGGCAAAGGTGTCACGGGTGGTAATGGTGAGGGAGTTAAAGGCGAAGCTGCTGCATCTTCAATGTTTGCTGCTCCCATTGCTAACACTTCAAAGTTACGTAGCTGGGTGTAGCGAATATCTGTTGAAGTGAAATTTGGAATAATGCTAAAGCTGTATTTCTCGGCAAAATTTGCCTGATTCTGCATCGTAGAGCGCCGCTAGAGGAATCAGCCTTAAACCACTGTCCATTGAAAACAGGAAATTATCAACGGAGTCCTCGCCTACCTCCTCTAACTTCTGTTCAATGGGTTTGATCAAGACGCTGTAAAGATACTTTGCGGTTTCAGATGCAGCATCAGCGGATGAATTTGAAGCAACATTTTGAGTATCTTCATAGAACTGTTCAACTTTTGCGAGTAGAGAAGCACGGCTTTCAGGTATCGAAGTTTCGATCGCCCGTCGCCCTGTCTCTACGCGAAAGCGAATTTGATCTTCTTCAGCAAACACATAAACTACGGCTGATTTCGTTCTCGTTTGCTGTTCAATGGCAGTCAGGGTGTACCGAATATCCTGGGCGGCAGCAAATTCTCGTTCAAACCCTGGCTGAATGATATCTTCAAACTCTCGTCGCCGATTTGCCTCAATTTGAACCGTTTCCTCAGAAATTTGTGGAGAGCGAGCAGGGTTTAACCCGGTCACATCTTCTGGCAGCTCAGATGGATCGACCTGTCGTTGGGACTGCTGCTGAGACGATGAGCCGACTGTTGCACTAAATTCTGAGCCGCCGAAGAAGTTAACATCTCCTGTGCTGATATTTTCTGCGCCAAGTTCAATTGAGCCAAGTTCGCTACCCCGATTAAAAATACTATTAATCGAAATACTGGTGCTGGCGCTCACCGAAATATTGCCTGCTCTTCCGTCAGAGGATGAGCCTGACGATTGCGTGATTAAGATCCCGGTAGTCACGCTACCAGAGGTAGACGTAATGGTCACGTTGCCAGCGTTTCCGGCACTTCCCGTTCCACTCGATGAAGATGAACTGGTGCTGCTACTGATGTTTTCTGCGGTGATATTTGATGAAGCAGAAATTCGCACAGAGCCTGCATTGCCACTCTCAGCAAAAGTAGCAATATCGCCAGTTTGAGCCATAGTTGCAGCATTAATCGTAACGGCTCCACCATTGCCGGAGTTAAAAGGAACTAGCGTCAATATATCCCCCGTAGTGATACTGCCATTGCTTGAACGAAGCTGCACCGCGCCTCCATTTCCTTCACCAGACGCAGTGGCATTGACATTACCGATAGTGATGTTTCGATCGGCGTTTACACGAACATTACCTCCATTACCCACTGAGGTGGTGGCAAACGATGAGAGACTGCTCGTCGTGACCGATCCTGATTGAGATGTAATGGAAATGTTTCCACCATCTCCTGTGCCGTCTGTCGTTCCACCACCGCGACTTGTCGTCAGGCTTCTCCCTTCATAAGTGACTGAAAATCTTGCCCCAGAACCAAACCCAGCTCGACTGTCAATGTTTCCAACGGTTATGTTTCCAGGAGTACTCAAAATGACTGGGCCTCCATCGCTGCTGGGAGCGGAGGTAGTGATGTTGCCTAGTGTGATGTTGCCTGAGCTTGAGGGGGGTGTGAATGAGGTAAAGGTCGCTCCTCCGACAGTTTGGGGAGTGTTGGGGGGATTGAACAGTGAGGGCAACCCTGCCCTCAAGATTAGCGCCCGACCGCCAGTCAGGATAGGGATGTCAGGATCTGACCCAACGAGGGAGGTGTCTGGGCCGGTGATCGTGATGTTTCCCCCGACAATGCTGCCCAGGGTTTCAATTTTGAGGGCAACACCCGTGTAGTTGCCAAATAGGACATCTCCGGTGGAGCTAATAATCGGGTCATACAGGCTAACAAAGTTACCTGGCTCGTTAGCCAAGTTGAGAATTGAGAATTGGCCGCCATTCGCAAAATGGGAGTCCGCAGAGACAACCCCGTCGCTCACTAGGGTTAGATTGCCTGCGCTTTGAAAAGGAGTTTCTGGGTGGTTGAGGGCAAGGATGTCGATGGCGCGATCGCCCTGAATCAACAAGTCCCCCCCCGCTTGTATAGCGAGTGGAGTAGACACGCTATCTCGCAGCCGCACCGTGTCTTGTGCCTGCAAAGTGAGGTCACCAGTGGTGAGCATTTGCCCCGATTCAGAAATCAGGTTGCCAGCGGCAGAGAGGGTAGCTGTCTGGGCATTTACGCCCCGCACAGCGACATCGCCGGGTGCGATCGCCACACTTGTGCCAGTCAGCCGCGCCTCCCCTGCTAGCAACTCTGGCAGTGAGGTGATGGGCAATGTCCAGGGTATGGGTGAACCTGTTGCGACTGGGTTTTCAATTTCGAGTTGCAGAATGTGCCCTGTTTGACGAATTCTGAGGCGATCGCCCCCTGCCACTGCTGTCACCGTTACCTGACCGCCCGGAGCCGATAACTGTCCTGTGCTAGCGACAGTTCCCGCTGCAAGCGTTAGCTGATTTCCCTGGCTCAGCTCTAGATCGGCTGCATTAAAAATCAGTCCGGGTTGCCCCATTGTAAAAGCAAACCCGGTCGGTGAACCCGTCAGACTGGCGTAGTCATTTGAGCCGATAGCATTAAACCAGTTGGAGCCAAACGCAATTCCGTTTGCGGTGGTTGCCGTAAAGTCAGCAGGCAAGTTGAGTTGAGCGCTTGGCCCAAATACGATGCCTGACGGGTTCATCAAATAAAGATTGGAATTGCCGCCACTGATTTGCAGCAAACCGTTGATCAAAGAAGCATCCCCGCCTGTCACCCTTGACAGAATGTTGCGAATCTCTGGATTAGAGAGAAAATTGGCAATCTGGTTGCGATCGAGGTTAAATTGTTCAAAATCATGGAACAGGTTGGCGCGATCGCCCGACAACTGACCGCCGTCAATGTCAAATCGCCCGTCTCTCAGGTGTACTTGAGTACCCGTTCCACCGGATGCTGGAACGGGCTGTGCATCGGCAGGGAGAAGGGCGATCGCCCCTTGAATACCCGTTAGAATGACGACACTGACACTTGAAAAGACAGATTTCATACCACGAGTACCTAATCTCCCCGACTACTTTACAGCGTTTGCTCGAAATCCTCCAATGTTTATATGAATTTTTTCAGTAATTTTACAGTTGATTCAGTGTAAATTATTCTAAAATTCATATTTTGATTTTTAGAACGTGAGGTGACGTGTTTCAATTGAGCAAGTGAACACTAAAATCACCCATGTATAAAATTGATGATGTCTTCATCAGCTATAACACCGTTGACGATTTATTCGTTCCTGAAGTTAAGCCCGGTATTGGATGGGTTACATTTGTTTACAAGCATCTTGTTCCTTGTCTACGATCAAAGTTAGGTACAAAAGACGTGGAAGTCTTTTTTGACGTAGAAAAACTGCGTGGCAATACTGAATTGAACCCAGAGCTCTGTCGCCGTGTTAAAGCCGCCAGAACTTTCGTCGCGATAATGTCAGAGGGATTTATTCAATCTTCATGGTGTTTAAAGGAAACAGCATGGTTCTATGAATCCCTTCCACAAAAGAAGGCTAAATCTTCTCCAAATTGGTCTCCGGTATTCAAACTTGATAGGCAAGAAATCGACCGCGAACGAGAAGTTCCGCAAGAGTTGCTAGAGTTGCACGGCCTTACAGCATATAAGTTCTACATAAAACCGGACGGCGTTACTGCTAAGGAGTTACGCCATGACCACAAAGAAGAGGCGCGTGAAGAGCTTCGGGCCAAGATTGATGATGTTGCACAAGACCTTGCTAAGTTTTTGAAGGCGGTTCGAGAACAAGTCAATGAGCAGTTGAAACCTTATCCACCGCCTCTTGTTGCTCCAGGAACAGGAGTTTATTTAGCAGAAGCTATGCTAGACCGCGATCGCGATCGCAGCTATCTCAGGCGAGAGCTAGAGCAGTGGGGCTGTACGGTTTTTCCAGATCAGCCTCTTCCCAGTGACCCAAGCCAGATTAAGGCGACGATTAATGAGTACCTTAGATCTAGTTCACTCTCAATTCATCCCTTAGGGGCGTGGTACAACGCCTTTGAATCTATGCAAGTAGAGCTTGCCCAGGCTCACAAGCGCGATCGCACAAACTTCTCTTACTTGATCTGGCTACCTCCTCAACTAGCGATTCAAGATGAGCAACAGCGTAAATTCATTCAATTGCTGGAAAATGTTTCGGAGCCACTAAAGATTGCGTTAGAAGAATTCAAAGAAATTGTGTCTGAGCAGTTGATTTCACAGCAACCTAAGCCAGATCGACAGCAAAATGAGCAAAGTGAGTCATCTGATTTAACTCATGTGTATTTGATTTATGATCAGCGCGATCGCCAGGTGGCTGAGGCGCTGGAAGACGCTTTGTGGGAAGCTTTAGAAGAGCGAGGAGTTGAGGTGATTATTCCTGTTTTTGAGGGAGATGTAACGACGATCCGGGAACATCATCAAGCTAGCCTCCTTCAGAGTCAGGCTGCAATTATTTACTGTAGTGATGCCAGCCTTGATTGGCTCAGAGTCAAGCAAAGTGATTTACGCGGTGCCAGCGGTCGTCACATTAGCAAAAAATTTATTTATATCGGTGGCTCAGAAACGCCTCAGAAACGTCGCTATCGTACCGCAGAGGCTCAAGTTATTCACAACTTCGGGAGCTTTTCCCATGAATGCTTTGAGACAGAAGTGATTCGCCCCATGGTTGAGGGCTAGAAGGCGATCGCAATGGTTGAATCTTCAGTTCCATTCAATCCATTCCCCGGATTACGCCCCTTTCGCACCAGCGAAGACTACTTGTTTTATGGTCGAGAAGGTCAAATTGATCAACTCGTCAGAGTCTTAAGCGACACGCGATTTTTAACGGTGGTTGGGGTGTCTGGAAGTGGAAAATCATCCTTGATTCGGGCTGGCTTGATTCCGGCTTTGCACGGAGGGTTTATGGCAACCGCAGGCTCAACCTGGAGAATTGCAATTTTGCGCCCTGAAGATAACCCCATTCGCAACCTGGCGCGATCGCTCCATCAAGCAGGACTGTTTTATCCTGATGAAGAAGACCCTGAGATCTCTGTAGATGTTTTAGAAACTTTGCTGCGGCGCGGTTCGCAGGGGTTGCTGGATGTAACCTGGCAAGCTCAATTGCCTGAAGCCACTAATCTGTTGGTGCTAGTCGATCAGTTTGAGGAATTGTTTCGGTTTAAACAGGAGAGCGATCGCCGTCATGCAGCGGATGAGGCGGCGGCCTTTGTCAAACTGTTGCTCAATACTAGAGGTCAGCGAGAGCTTCCCATTTACATCATTCTCACTATGCGGTCAGACTTTTTGGGGGAGTGCGCTCAGTTTCGGGATTTGCCAGAAGCGATTAACGCAGGGCAATATCTGATTCCACGCATGACTCGCACTCAAATTCGGGCTGCGATTGAGCAACCTGTTGCGGTTGGGGATGCAACCATTACGCCTCAGTTGGTCAACAAACTGCTCAATGCAGTGGGTGACAACCCTGACCAATTGCCAATTTTGCAACACGTGTTAATGCGAATATGGGACATCTGGGCCGCAACACACCAGCCGGATGAACCGCTTGATCTAGAACACTACAAACGCACTGGGGGAATGGAATGCGCCCTTTCAAACCACGCAGATTTAATCTATAGGGAGTTGAGCGATCGCCAGCAAAAGATTGCCGAGCTTCTCTTTAAACGACTCACCCAACGCACCCCAGAAGGGCAAGACACGCGCGACCCTGCTCGACTGGGGGATATTTGTGCCATTGCCAGAGCCACTGAAATGGAAGTGATTGCAGTGGTTGAAGCTTTTCGGGCAGAGGGGCGATCGTTTCTCATGCCACCCGTTGATGAAGCTGAAACTTTAAGCGTAAACTCGTTGCTTGATATTTCCCATGAGAGTCTGATGCGGCTGTGGCAACGGCTGAGAACCTGGGTTGCAGAAGAGGTAGAGTCAGCCGAAGCCTATCGGCGGCTAGTTCACGCGGCTCAGCGGCATGAAAGTGAGCAAGGAGAACTGTGGACAGGAATCGATCTAGCCAGCGCCTTGAGATGGAAAACAGAAGCGCAGCCTGATGAGATCTGGGCAAGGCGATATCACCCTTTGAATTCTTCTGCTATTTTTCGACAGTCGATTGACTTCCTCAACAAAAGTGAGCAAAACCGTCTCTATGAGCTAAATCGGGAGCGGCGCATTGGCATTAGCCTGATTGTCCTTTCGTTGGCGACTGCACTGGCTGCCGTCCTGGCTTCTTTGCAATACGTCAATGCTCAAAGATTTCAACTGGAATCTAAAAACAGTTTGCTCACCAGCCGTTTATCTAGTGCTGAAGCAACTTTTGCCCTGAATGATCAGCTTGCTGCCCTCGTTATCGCCTTGCAGTCTGGTGAACAGCTTCAACAGCCTTCCACCGTAAGCTCTGATATCAAATTGTCGGCAATTGCTACCCTTCGCCAGATTGTATATGGCATTCGAGAGCGCGATCGCTTCATTCACGGGATTCAACCGGATAATTTTCTGGATGAGAAAAAGGGATGGGTTTATAGTGCTAGCTTGAGTTCTGATGGGCGCTGGATGGCTTCAGGCGGTGGTGATTTTACAGTCAAGCTCTGGTCAACCGATGGAACACGGTTCTATACCCTAGAGGGACATACGGATGCCGTTCATGATGTTGCTTTTAGCCCAACCGAGCCTCTGCTTGCCTCTGCGGGTGCCGATAATGTCATCCGACTATGGCGACTCGACGGTTCACCAGTTCGCTTAATTGGCACTCCTAAGACGACCGATGAACTCAGGTTAGTTATCGAAGCTATCAGCTTTAGCCCAGACGGAACTTTGATTGCAGCGGCTCAAAGGGACGGTACAGTGATGCTCTGGGATATCAGTGGTAATTTAGTCAGAACCTTTTCCGGGCATCAGGGATGGGTTCATGGAGTAGATTTTAGTCCGGGGGGCGATCGCCTCGTTTCTGGTAGCGCAGACGGTACAGTCAAGCTGTGGGATATCAGCGGCACTCTGCTAAAAACCTGGAACCACGATGAGTCTGTTCAAGATGTTGCCTTCAGCCCAGATGGGCAGCTAGTCGCCTCCGCTGGGAATGACAATCACATTAAGCTATGGCAGGTAGACGGCGAACTTGTCAGAACTTTAGTGGGACATAGCGATTTCATCTATGGCGTAAAGTTTAGCCCTGATGGAGAGGCGATCGCCTCCGCTAGCACCGACCGCACGGCTAAACTCTGGAATGCAGCCGATGGCACTTTGCTTGATACCTTTCAGGGACACCGTAACGTCATCCAGAGCATTGATTTTAGCGCTGATGGAGAAACTCTCATTTCGGCTGGGTTTGACAATACAGTTCGATTGTGGAGCCGCACCCGCACTGACCTTGAACGAGTGGAAAATCCTGAAGGCATTGAGATCAGGAGTGTCAGCATTAGCCCGAATAATCAACTGGTTGCCTTCGCCGATGACAATGGCACTGTAAATCTTTGGAATACCGCGACTCAAGCTTTCCTGGAACCTCTAGAAGAACACGAAGCCGAAGTTTTCAGCACAGCTTTTAGTTCAGATGGGCAATACCTCTTAACGGGGAGTCTCTATGGTACGGTCAAGCTCTGGAAGATAGGTGAAAGTAAGTCTCTGCAAACTTTAGAGATCCAGGATTCTGGACAAAATAATTCTGGACAAAATAATTCTGGACAAAATAATTCTGAGCAAAACAGAGATACAACTTACAGCGTGACATTTCACCCAGACAAGGAGCTAATTGCTGGTGCTAGTTCAAACGGAACGATTACCCTATGGGACATAGACGGTAGACTGCTTCGCAGCTTTCAAGCTCATGAAGGAGGAATCTATGGGTTAGCCTTTAGCCCAAACGGTAATCAGATTGCATCTGCCAGTGAAGACCAGACCGTTAAACTTTGGAGCCTCGACGGTCGGCTACTCACGTCCTTTACTGGACACCAGGACTGGGTTTATAGCGTCAGTTTTAGCCCGAATGGACAAGAAATCGTCTCTGCTAGCGCCGATAGAACGATTCGCCGCTGGCGACTAGATGGCGCTTTAATCGGACGACCTCTACGCGGACATGAAAATGCGGTGAGCAATGCCATATTTGCCCCCGATGGAAACACGATTGCTTCGGCTAGTTATGACAATACGGTCAGACTCTGGAGCCATCGGCAAGGAACACTGCTCCGCACACTTGAAGGACATGATGACTTTGTGTACAGCCTGAGCTTTAGCGCTGATGGTAAAACACTGTCCTCTAGCAGCGCTGACGGATCGGTTATTTTATGGAACCTGGATTTAGAAAATCTAATGAATCGAGGCTGCCAGTGGGCATTTGCCTATATTCAAAAGAATCTTGGCTCCGATGAAGATGACTCATCTGTCTGTAGCGATCGCCCATCCTAAACTCACTTTTGCTGGTTTACCTGATTCAGTCATCCATGAAAACACTCAAGCACAAGCAACATCGACTAATTTGCTATGCCGTTGGAATGCTAGTTATCTGGCTACATTTTTTTGCTGCTAGCGGGCTAACGCAAACAACTCCCAGCGACCCGACACCCATTGAGCCAAGTGAGCCTGCATCATGCGAACGTGCCCCAATCGCCAGTGATGCTGAGAATGATGTTGAGAATGCCGAAGCATATTATCAGTTGGGGTTTAGCCTGTTTGATGATAGATGCTACGAAGCGGCGATCGCCGCCCTAACTCGTGCGATCGAATTAAATCCAAACGACAGTGATGCTTATGCCTGGCGAGGAGCAGCTTACGACGCACTAAATGATGTCGAAGCCGCGATTCAGGATTTTAATGTAGCCATTCAGCTAGATTTTTCACGAGTATTACGGGTGTGGCTAGAACAGCAACAACGCGGTGCGAGAGAAGAAGCAAATATGTTAATAAATCAAGGTCGTGATGACTGTGAGCCAAGCAGACCTCCAGAGACTCGTCGCACGGCCTTAGTAACTCTAGAACGAGCTCTAGAGTATTATGAACCGGGGAATCCGCTCAATGATGATGATGCTGGTCGAGCCTCAGTAGAAAGAGAGATTGAAGTGTGTCGGCGCAGACAACCTCGAAGCTTAAGCACGATCCACCCCAACAATTTCGGCTAAGGCATCGGCATACTGCTCCAAAGCCTGATTGAGTTCTTTCAATTCGCGCCGTAGCTGCGGCTCCTCCGTCCAGTTTTTTTCATGGGCTTGGGGGCTAAGGTTCGACGGACGTTCAGCTTCCCAGGCCTGAAGCGCTGGATGCCACTTGGTGAGGAAGGGACGCAACCCTTTGTTGAGAACCGCGATCGCAATTCCGCCTACCGATTCCCGCGATGCCCCTACATCGGGGCCAGCTTCCCGCAAGATCTGCCGCATGATGGCAAACAGCTTATACAGGGAATCCATTGCCTCTCTCAACACGCCCTGATCTGCCTCAAGTTGCTCAACCGCAATTCGGGTCACTAACTCAACGTAGATGGCCCATGCGGCTCTCCGCTCAGTTGGGTCAGCTTCCCATTCTGCGCCACCAATTCCAAAAGGAAGATTGACTGAAACTTTCTTGAGTTTTGCCGGATCGTTTTTTGCCATATGCCCTTGTTCCATCCTTAGCACTTTACAAAAACAAAGTTAGGAGCATCCGTTTCTACTGCTGAGGTTAGACCATGCTGACTGACATTAACTCATCCGCCATGTCAAAGTTAGCGTTGACCGACTGCACGTCGTCCAGGTCTTCTAGCGCATCCATCAGTTTGAGCAGCGATCGCGCCTGATCCGGGTCGGTCACTTCTACAGAATTTTGAGGAATCCAGCGCAGTTCAGTCTGGTGAATTCGGTAGCCCTTTTCCTGCAAAGCTTGGCTTAGGGTTTCTAGATGAGTCGGTTCCGTGAATACCTCAGCCCCCGTTGATTCGTCCACTTCAACCAGCTCGTAAGATTCTGCGTCGCCTTCCAGGGAGGCTTCCAGCAATTCATCTTCGTCAATTTCCCCAATTAGAGTAACCACGCCCTTTTGCTCAAACATCCAGCCGACGCAGCCCGTTTCTCCCAGATTGCCACCCGCTTTGTTGAATGCGGCTCGCAGGTCGGCGGCAGTGCGGTTGCGGTTGTCGGTAAACGCTTCGATCAGGACAGCTACGCCACCCGGCCCATATCCCTCATAGCGAATTGCTTCTAGCGCATCAGCATCCGCGCCGAGCTTGCCAGATCCTTTGGCGATCGCCCGCTCAATATTGTCATTGGGAATCCCAGCCGCTTTTGCCTTCTCAATCGCCGTGCGAAGCTGAAAATTGCCGTTGGGGTCGGGCACGCCGCTGCGAGCGGCCACAATAATCTCCCGCGAAATTTTGGCAAAGGTTTTACCCTTCACCGCATCAACTCTAGCTTTTTGCCGCTTGATATTTGCCCACTTACTGTGTCCTGCCATGCGCTAACCAATCAATCATTTGAAGCAACATCCAAAACTAGAATAGTAAACCCACCGCAAGTTTGGCAGCTTAGGGACTTGCATAAAAATAAGATCCCTTATGTCTTATTGTCTAGAGTGATAGACTGACCTCTAAAACTGGCAGACACGGGGTATGTAGAAATGGGCAAAGGAAGGTTAGAAGCATTCAGTGACGGGGTGATTGCCATCATTATCACCATCATGGTGTTGGAATTGAGAGTGCCCCATGAGGCTGATTTAGCTGCGTTGCGTCCGCTAATGCCTGTCTTCCTAAGCTATGTACTCAGCTTTATCTACCTCGGCATTTACTGGAACAATCATCATCACCTGTTGCAGGCGGCTCGGCGCGTGAATGGTAGGGTACTGTGAGCTAATTTGCATTTGTTATTCTGGCTGTCGCTAGTTCCTTTTATAACAGCCTGGACAGGCGAGAATAACTTTGCGGCTTTGCCCGCTGCGCTCTATGGCACCGTGTTGCTGTGTGCGGCGATCGCCTACTTCATCCTTACCCGCAGTCTAATTGCCTGTCAGGGAAAAGGTTCTGCCCTAGCCGTCGCAGTAGGTCGAGATTTCAAAGGCAAAACGTCAATGGCTGTTTATGCTCTGGCCATTTTGCTTGCTTTTGTAAACTCATGGATTGCCTGTGCGCTATATGTTTTGGTCGCAGTTCTGTGGCTTGTCCCCGATCGCCGCATTGAGAAGGCTCTAACTCTATAAAAGCTGCTTCAGAACCACATTTTCTGGTTGCCTGGCAGACCTTTAAAGTCGTGGAATTCGACTCTGCTCAATCCACAATCTGTCAGGTCAAACTTTTTCTATTCTCTGAATTTCTAAATGAAGAATTGTTGAGATGCTTTCTATCTTTGCATCTAGACTTGTCAGGGACACA
>JAAUTN010000163.1 GCA_012031415.1 Leptolyngbyaceae cyanobacterium SM1_4_3
CTCACATCTACTCTATTCACATCTACTCTACAAGTTTCTACGCACCATGAGCGACAAGACAAATTACTACCGCTGAAGAGCTTAGCTAACACCGATTCTTACCAGGCTGCCTATCTAGAGGTAGGGCAGGGTCCAGTTCTCTTGTTTTTGCATGGCTTTATGGGGGAAGGAAGCTGCTGGCGATCGCTCACTCAACGGCTTCACCCCCGCTATCGCTGCATCAGCCTGGATATGCTGGGCTTTGGCGAATCGTCTAAACCCCAAATTCGCTATGACATCGCCAAACAGGTTGCGTTTGTGCGGCGATTTGTGGAGACGCTAAATCTAGGATCGGTGGCGATCGTGGGGCACTCGCTGGGCGGTTGGGTTGCTTCAGCCTACGCGCTTGCCTATGAAAGCTCTGTCGGTGCCCTGGTTTTGGCGGCTCCGGCTGGGATTCGAGATGACAGTTTTTGTGGGCGCTATGATGCGTTGCGACCGCTACTGTGGCAAACCCCATTGGTAGATGGAATGCTCTGGCTAGCCAGACCTCTAGCTAGCATTGTGGGGCAGAGAGAAGGACTGGAGCGGCTTAGCTGGTTTCGGCAAGAGCTAAACGCTCAACCTGCGGCTCGGTCTTTTTTGGTCGATCGGCTGCGTCCTGAAGACGCAATCGACACCGTTGAAAAGGAAATTTATCGGCTGCAAGTACCAACGCTGGTGATGACGGGCGATCGCGATGAAACGATTCCGCTGTGGCATTCACAAACCTACGCCTCCGAAATTTCGGGATCTGAAATTGTAGTGATTCCCGGTGCTGACCACGCTTTACCTCAGGGGTATGCCCCAGAAATGGCTGAACTGATTTTGCCGTTTTTGAACCGCGCATTTACTGCCTTGCCTCATCAACCCTCACCATGACAAGAGCGTTTAGGTTTTGTGTAAATGCTCACATTTACACAAAACAAATCAGTCCCCCATGACAAGCAGGAGTTTCTGTGAAATACTTTACTGTCTTAATTACGCTATTGCGCGATCGCACGCTTTTCCTGGAAGAAATTCGTCAAGGCATCAAGATTGAAAGCAAAATCATTTCGCTGCTCATCTCAAGCTCAATCTTTTTTGCTATTTATGGCGCAATTATTGGCGCAAATAGCAGCCTACCTCAAGTCATTTCATCGGCTGTAAAACTTCCGGCTTTGTATCTAATCACGCTGATTATCTGTTTGCCGACGCTGTTTTTCTTTGACATTTTGTTTGGCTCGACGCTGGCTTTCAATCAATATGCTGCTCTAATTTTGACAACGGTTTCAATAATCAGCGTTTTGCTGTTTAGCTTTGCTCCAGTTACGCTGTTTTTCCTGGTGTCAATTCGAGATTATGAATTTTTCCTGTTGCTAAATATTGCCATTTTTGCGCTTACTGGGTTAATTGGCGTGAAACTGTTTTATCAGGGAATGCAGTTTGTCACAGAGGCAAATTATAGGACGTTCAAATCTAGAGAGCCGTTGGTTAAGCTAGATCAGGTAGAAGATACGCCCGATGATTTTGTCAAAGTGCAAGATGCTATTCCAGTAGAAGACAAAAGTCAAAGAATGCGAACCAAATTGCTGCAATTCTGGCTATTTCTCTATGCCCTAGTAGGAAGTCAGTTGGGATGGACGCTCAGACCTTTTTTTGGTGCACCGGGAGAACCTTTTCAGCTATTTCGCAGTGAGATTGAGAGCAATTTTTATCAGCAGGTAATTCGGATAATTTTCACGGTTCTGGGCTTTCAATAGTGTTTGAGCGTTGCCAAAATTAAGAGCAAACTACTTATGCAGGCAGACCTGGAGGAACTGAGAATTACCCAAAAGGAACTGGAAAACTTATCAGGTTTAGATGTAAATGAAGTCTTTATAGGTATTGCGTGGCGACCTTCGATTATTCGCTATCCTAAAAGGCTTCTTTCATTTCTAATGACTGAAGTTTTTACGTTTGGGTTGATTCTAATCTTTTGTTTACCGATTGGTTTAATCGTAGCTCGTAGCTTTGGTGGGCTAACGGGAGATGCGAGTAGCACCACACAATTTCTACAGGTGAGTTTGGGTGTATCGGTGGCGATCGCCCTCCTGTGGAATCTCTACATATGGCAGAAAGGGAAAAGCCTAAAAATGCTGACCCATCTGCTAGATGAAGTGGATAAACACAACGAAATCATTGCCGCAGTGGATGTGATTGATGAATTAGGCTCAGTAAAAAATTCAACGATTAGCCTAATTGATCGCGGAGAAGTTTTAGCCGCCCTTACCGCTACGCGAGAAAGCTTAGTTTGTGCATTAATGACTGAAAAAATTTTGCGAAAACATAAGCGCTTTATTGCCCGCCGCCATGAGTTGTTTACTAACATTGAAACCAATTTAGCAACGCTGCAACATCTGCAAGTGACGAATCAGGCAGATGAGTACGGGCAGCTTTTGAATGAGGCGCTTCAGATCGGCATGAGTGTCCACCAAGAACTCAGAAAGTTTGAGCGGTAAAGAAAACCTAAAGTCTGAAAATTGTCCAAAATAGCTCTAGCATCTCTCTTCCGTCACTCTCGCAGTAAAAAAAACCATGGATGTCTCGTTTCCAGGCTTCGCCTGGAAATGCCACTTCGGAGGCTCTGCCTCCGCTACGTTGCAAATGGAGGCAGAGCCTCCAGCACTGCATTCCTGGCTAAAAGCCAGAAACGAGAAAAACTCATGTAACTTAGCCATATCGGAATCTGCCTACAGACAGATGACAAGTATTCGTGCCAGACTGTTGTAACTAATTTGTTTCGTCTGGCTCAAAGCTATGCTGAGTGTGAATTGGAAAGTCGAACGCTGCTTAAAGTGTTGCCATTTTGCGGTCAAAAGTCAGGATGATTTTTTTGACTGCTTAAGTTGCCGAGAGCGTTTGCTAAACGACCAAATCAGCAATTCTTTAGACAGAAGCTGCGTATTTTGCGGCCAACCCCTCATTCTTCTAATGGAATCCTGTTTACACTGTGGAAATCAGCCTAAATTACTCCAGACGGAGTTAGAAACAGACTGAAAGAAGGTTAGAGCGGCGATGCGCTCAATCTTCATTCCTCATCCCTTATCCCTTATCCCTCCAATGTCTTCCCTCTCTGATGCACTGGCGATCGCCCACCAGCATTACCAATCTGGACGCTAGCCGAAGCAGAACAGACCTATCGCCGGATTTTGGCGCAGTATCCCAACTACACCGAGGTCTGGCACTTTTTAGGGATGACGTTTCACCAGGCGGGACGCTTGCTAGATGCGATCGCCTGTTACCAGCGGGCACTGAGCTTTAAGCCTGATAATCCATTTGTTCACAATAATCTGGGGGTGGCGCATCGGGCACACGGGCAGTTTGATTTAGCAATTGCCCACTATCAGCAGGCACTGGCGCTGAAGCCCAGCTACCCGGAGGTTCACAACAATCTGGGCAATCTGTTTCGCCAAACGGGGGATTTGGAGCAGGCGATCGCTCACTACCAGCAAGCCGTTACTCTTGCGCCCCGCTATGCAGAAGCGCACAACAACCTGGGCATGGTGTGGCAGGATCAGGGCAAATTTGAGCAGGCGATCGCTTGTTATCAGCAAGCGCTGGTGCTGCAACCAGATAATGCTGATGTTCACAACAATTTGGGCAATGCCTTGCAGGGGCAGAAGCAATTTGAAGTGGCGATCGCCTGCTACCAAAAGGCGCTGAAACTGCAACCCAAAAATTTCACTTTTTACAACAATTTGGGTGCGGCGCTGCAAGAGCTAGAACGGCTGACAGAATCGGTGCAGGCTTATCGGCAGGCGCTTGCGCTGAAGCCTGACTACGCGGATGCCTACTACAATCTGGGCAATACGCTGAAAGCTTTGAAGAAGCTGGATGAGTGTGTCACCTGTTATCGACAGGCGATCGCCCTTAAGCCAGACTATCCTGATGCCTACAACAATTTAGGGTTGGCGCTGTGCGAACAGGGCAAAATTGCCGAATCGGTTGCGGCTTATCAGCAGGCAATTTCGCTCAAGCCGGACTACGCCGATGCTCACCTAAATCGGGGGCTGTCGCTGTTGCTGGCAGGCGAGTTAGCTCAGGGCTTTGAGGAATATGAGTGGCGCTGGCAGGTCAAAGGGCCAAACTTCAAGTCGCTTCCCGCTTTTGCTCAGCCCATGTGGGATGGCTCTTACTTGAACGGCAAAACAATCTTGCTGCACGCCGAGCAGGGTTTTGGTGACACGATTCAGTTTATTCGCTATGCGCCACTGGTAGCTGAGCGCGGCGGACGGGTGCTTGTGGAATGTCAGGAAGCGCTGGTCAGGCTGCTGCAAACCGTTCCTGGAATCGAGCAGGTGATTCCCAAAGACGCACCTTTACCAGAGTTTCATGTCCATGCGCCATTGCTCAGCCTGCCCCGCATTTTTGGCACGACACTGAAAACGATTCCGACTCAGGTTCCTTACCTGAAGCCACCTGATTCAAACTTTCAGCTTGAGTCCCCGCCCGATCGCTTTAAAGTGGGAATTGTTTGGGCGGGCAGTCCCGATCATCGCAGCGATCGCGATCGCTCCTGTTCTCTCAGCCAATTTGTGAAACTGCTAGAAGTTCCGGGAATTCAGCTTTATAGCCTGCAAAAAGGCGCAAGAACAGCAGACTTGTCGCAACTGCCCAACGCCAGCGCCATTCAAGACCTTAGCCCTCAACTCAAAGATTTTGCCGACACTGCCGCTGCGATGATGCAGCTTGATTTGATTATTACCGTTGATACCTCAGTTGGTCACTTAGCCGGAGCGCTGGGTCGTCCTGTCTGGGTGTTGCTGTCCTTTGCGGCTGACTGGCGCTGGATGTGCGATCGCCCCGATAGCCGCTGGTACCCTACCCTTCGCCTCTTCCGCCAACCCACTCCCGGCGACTGGGATAGCGTCCTCACCCAAACCCTCCAAACCCTAAAAACCAAAATCTCTTCCTCTTCTCCACCCCCTAGCCCCCAGTCCCCAGCCCCTAGCCCCTTCTCCATGGGCATCGGCTGGGAACTCAGCGCCGCTACAGGCTGGGGCATCTACGGCACCAATTTGGCGCTGCAATTGCTCAAAACCCGTGAGTTCAAGCCAATTGCCCTACTGCCTCCATTCACCTCAGCGGACTTTAACCCGCTGCATCAAGCACTTTTGCGTCCCTTGTTTGATGAGCCACAGCGAATTGAGCAAATTCTTCAGCAAAATCCAGGTAAAGCCTTAACAGGTAACTTTTTAATGCTCAAAGCATTGGGCAACCAGTTTGAAACAACTCCAAAACTGGAACGAGTTAGTGGCAAGCGGAACGTTGGCGTGATCTTTTTTGAGGATACGCAACTGGGTTCGACTGCCCTAGCGCGGGCAAATTCCTATGACCTGATTTTGGCTGGCTCAAGCTGGAATGCTGAAGTTCTAAAAAGCTATGGTTGCGCTCATGTTTGTCTGGTGCCTCAAGGAATTGATCCAGCGATCTTTCATCCTGCCCCTCGGTCAGGGGTGTTGGGCGATCGCTTTGTCATCTTTTCAGGCGGCAAGCTGGAATATCGCAAAGGGCAGGATATTGTCATTAAAGCCTTTCGCATCTTTCACTCACGTCATCCAGAAGCGCTGTTGCTTACCGCATGGCACAACTTTTGGCCGCAAACCATGACTGAGTTAGAGCAGGCGGGACATATCACTGGTTTACCCAAAGTGAGTGCCAATGGACGGCTACAAATTCAGGCTTGGTTAACTGAGAATGGTATTCCGGCGATTGCCTGCATCGACGTGGGGCTGATTCCCAATCATTTAGTCGGGCAAATTTTGCGAGAAGCGGATGTCGCCGTTTTTCCAAATCGCTGTGAAGGGGGAACGAACTTAGCCGCGATGGAAAGCCTTGCCTGCGGAGTGCCCACTATCCTTTCTGCCAACACGGGACACCTGGATCTAATTGATGAGAACCACTGTTACTCACTTAAAACTCAAGGTGAGGTGAAGCCAAATCACTCTTATCCGGGTGTCGCAGGATGGGGAGAATCTGACCCTGAAGAACTGGTTGAAGTGTTGGAAGCGATTTACACAAACCGCCAGGAAGCCCAGCAGCGGGGCATCAACGCCACTCACTTTATGCAAGATTGGACATGGGAAAACCAGGTGGGGCGATTGGTTGAAGTGCTGAAACCTTTGTTGTGATTGGTCATTGGTTGTTGGTCATTGGTCATTTGGTCATCACTCGTTCCCAAGCTCCAGCTTGGGAATGCAAAATGGAAGCTCCAGCTTCCTTCTGTTCTGGAAGAAGCTGGAGCTTCTTCGGAGCGGTTCCCAAGCTGGAGCTTGGGAACCGGGAACACCAACTAGGAAAACCAGGAGAAAGGGGAATGGCTCAGGCGACTTGTTGGGGTAAGGAAGCCCGCTGCAACCCTCTGCCAATCACTTCGGCAGCGAGTCGCCCGGTCTGGGCACCACCATTCATGTAACCGTAGAACTCATCGCTCAAGTGTTCTCCAGCAAATACCAGATTACCCACATTTACATCCTGTCGTTCTTCGGGGTCATCCGATTCGATGTACAGAAACTCACTAAATTCCAGATATTGTCCTGGACGGAAAGTGGTGTATCCCCCACCGATGTAAGGATCGTCTACCCAGTTAGTCCGATAAAACCGCCGCGTTGCAGCATTTTGGACACCCGGAAGCACTTGATTGAGCCGATTCAGGAATCGGAGTGCTAAACCATTGACATTGCGCCTTGCAACCTGAGTTTCATCTCCACCCAGGAAGAAGGTGAGTGATGCTTCAGTCTGTTCGGGTTGGCGCTGGGTTTCTTCCCAAACTGAGGAAAATCCTAAGTCTGTCCAGGCATCCAGGGTGAACCCTTGATCTTGCAGCCAGACTCGGCGATCGAATCCAGCGAATAGTTTCTCATTTCGGCTCAAATTCACTTCATTGATGAATCGTCTTAGGGTACTGGGCAGACTCACCTGGATGTTGACGCGACGTAGGGACGTGAAGGGCAGCGCGAGAATGACATAATCAGCTTCAGTCACGATGTTGCCACTAAACGTGAGCCGAAATCCTCGGTTTTGCGATCGCAACTCCATTAAAGGTGAATTGACGCGAATCTGCCCAGACAAAGCGTTTGCTAAACTTTCGATCAGTCTACCGCTGCCTCCTTTGATGTAATAAGCTTCATCACTGTTAATGGGTGAAACCGTACCTTCATCTACCAGTAGGGCAGTGAAGAGTAATTGCAGGGCGGAAGACTCTCCAGGTTCGGCACCATATTCAGTACGAATTGTGTTTTCTGTCAGACTGCGAACGACGGGAGCCAGGATTTTATCTCCATGGCGGTTGAGATAGTCGGCGACAGATAGCTGGTCAAACTGGGGTGCGTAGGTGTCAAAGTCTTCATCCAGCAGGGCTGTATCCGTTGCTATTTGGTCAGCTAGCGGGCGCAGGAGCTTAACCAAATCTGCATCGCTAAAGGCTCTGCCATTGAAGTAGTAGGCGCTTTCAGGAAATTCAGATTGGCTAGCGGCTTCGATCCGGTCGAATAACTCTAGCCCAAATTCTTCCGCCAGTGTCAGAATGTCTTCGTGGTCGGTGTTGATAAAGCTACCGCCCAAGTCATTAATTAAACGATCATCCACGACACTGCGAGACTGAATTCGCCCCCCGACAAAGGCTTTTGCTTCGTAAACGGTGGCCGTAATTCCCAACTTCTTCAACTGATAAGCTGCATTCAATCCGGCGATACCTGCTCCAATAATTGCCACTCTAGGATTGGTGTAACCCATTGCGGGCTGTAGGTTGGGCAATTTGGATAAGGATGTGGTGGCGATCGCCGCTCCTCCTGCCAGGGCAGAATATTTCAAAAACCGCCGCCGCGACCAGCGGTGCTTTTGATGCGTAGATGCGGATATAGATCGAAAGTTGACATCTTCTAAACGAGCCGCTTGCAGCAAGCTTGCAAACTTACTAAACAACGCTGAACGTGCCATAAATGCTCCTTCGTGGATGAATGAGGAGTAGAAGAATGAAGATAGAAAGTAGAGAGTTTTAAGCATCGCGCATGAACACGAACATCTAACAACGCTCGATGCCGACGATACAAGAACATAGTGCAGAGCTTTTGGAAGTGCGAAGGTACAATGTAAGGGGCAACAGATAAAGTGTTATGGACTTGGTGTTCTCTCTGACGTGACTTTAAATCTAAGGTAGACTGTTTAGCTGATCATGCCTGTAAGAAAAAGTCTGAAAAAGTCACTTTGTTGCCCCAAAAAAAGTTAGATATTTTCGCTCAAGGCTGGGGAATGTCTTTAGAGCAGCGGACATCCCAGTGCCAACTGACCCGACAGCTTGCGCTACGCTTCTTCCCGCAGCGGATGATAGCGAACTCCCTGGACATCCCGGAACAGTTTTTCCAATCCCGTTTTGCGGTAGAATGCGCTTCCTCCGGCAACTTGGGAATGCAAATGTGACAAACTGTTCCTCACCAAACCGTTAATCTGGAATGGTAATTGCCAGATCATCTGAGAAAACTGATACCGCATCAGCAAAGTCAATATCGTGCTTACGAAGATTGGTTGCTGCCTTGTCTCTATCCCATTGGTAAGCCATCTTAATTATAGTATGTACGCCTGTACACACTACCAAGAACCAAGCTCTATCCTATTTGTTTGCTCTAAATTAACCAAACTGCTGCTCTACATTGCTTTCAGGTAACTTGGCTTCGACACTAACAGGTAAGCTTCATGCACAGTCTCAACCGAGAATTTGAGGTCTAACGCCTCGGTTCAGCGGCGGTGAGTAACCTTCGTTTCCAAACCGAGACCTTAATACCGTCCGTTGCAACCGAATTGTTATGCCGCGATCTCCACTCAATTTAATACAGAGTCAATCTGCTTTTTCATCGAAGTGAAACAGTACGATAGTTTCGCCATCCTCAATCTCTCCGTTGGGAACAAAGCCAAGCGAAAGATAGAAAGCTTCTGGACCTAGCGGATCAGGTACGTAGGATGTAAATAGCTCCGTAAATTTATTTTTGGACTTGGCATATTCAATGATCTGGCATACAACTTCCCTTCCTATACCCATGCGTTGAAACTGATGATCAATCATCAGTCGCCACAGACCAATGTTTGGCTTCTCAGGGGGATCTTTGCGTTGTGATTCATCATAAACCATCACAAACCCAACCAAAGTCTCACCAGAATAAATGGCGCGATACCAAGCCTCTTCGCTGAAGAGTGCTTCTGCGAGCGATGTGGCATTTGATGCTACGAAAGCTTGCTGCTCAGGTAAAACTGACAGTTTAATAACGTCAAGAACTGTTTCCGATGTAATTTCCTTGAGTGTAATGTTCATATCTAATCGACTAAGCGATATTAACGTTCGCGCTCACCGGACATAAACGATCTGTTAGCCTTATAACACTAACAGATAACCTCTCGTTATGCTCACACCAATCGCCCAGCGGCATAACGGCGAGCGTCACCAGCGGCAGAGGTATTGAAACGAAGCCAAAGGTGGTCGTCCGCCCGGTGCACGTAAGGGTTAGCAGGCGATCGCTGAAGAATGGAAGTGAACAGGTGATGAAGTTGATGGGTTTCCTTCGTTAACCGCTCTACAAGACTAGCGATTGCACTGGAAATCTAACCAAGATGTGTCGGGTAGTCAGGCGAAACTCTTACTTACCTTAGAAGAGTTGTTGTGCTGCATCATTGTTGTAAGTGCAGTGTTAGTGTTAATCAGCTTCTCTAGAAATCAACAGTAATCCATAAAGAACTAGCACGCTGCCAAAGTAGAACCAGAGCGACGGAGTTTCTTGCAAAGCTACAGACGCGAATAACGTCGCAAATACTACTTCTAGAAGTAATATTGCAGTCGTCATTACTGCTGGTAATCGTTGGGCTGCCACTGTGTAACACAATGATGGAAAAGCAGTAGACAAAACTCCTAACCCTATCATAGTGAGGATAGTTGATCCGTTAATTTCAAGTTCAATCAGCGATCTGGAGAAGAAAACTGCATACAAGAGGGAGAGAACACTTCCAAGTAAGCAAGTGACAAAAACAACATCTATTGACCTTGGCGCGTTGCGTTGCTTAGTGAGTGTACTGAGCCACAATGCATAAAGTGCAAGCATACCAGCAGCACCTAATGCTAAAAGGTATCCTGGCATAGCTTGCCAGAAGACAGCCTCATTAGCAAAACGCTGAGGTAATAAGATGAAACTGACTCCAACGATAGCTAACAAGACTCCAATCCCCCCACTTTGTTTAGTGCGTAAGCCCACAAAATACTTGTAAGCGACAACAAACAAGGGGGATGTTGTCATTAATAATGTAACTTCTCCCACAGGTGCTATCTGAAATGCTGTAGTGCCTAAAGCATAGCCCCCGATAGCCAGCAAACTCAGCCACCAGATCTGTGGAATACGAAGGGAACGGATAAATTCAAGTCGAGCGCTTGGTGTGAGAAAAAATATTGGAAGCATTACACCAGCAGCAACTAGAAAACGACCTGCCAAAACTGCAAAGGGCGGCCATTCTGGTAGCAAACGGACAAATATACCTACCATAGACCAAGCGATAGCAGTAAATAGTGCTGCCGTTAAGCCTTGTTTATCTAGCCTAGATAAAGTCATTCAAATTTCTTCATCTTCAAACTTAAGACATGAACACTCTAAGTGTCCTCAGTTTGAAAAATCTTGCAGTTTATTGCTGGCTTTGAGCAAACTGCCGAGGCGTAACGCCCACAAAGCATTTGAAGCGATTTGCGAAGTGGCTCTGATCAACGTATCCAGTTTCCATCGCGATTTGCGAAATTGGACACCCCTTTAAAAGTAGTGCTTTAGCATGATTGATACGGATTTGCTCAAGATAGGCATGTGGCGGTCGTCCTACTTCTAAGGTGACATACTCCCGACGCTGACCGCTATGCAGTACAGCGCGGGCTTCTCTTCCGAGCCGCAGCTGGTCGAGCTTTTTTGAGTGAGGCGATGCCCAACCCCACTTTTTTAATCAATATTCCAGAGTTGGTATCGCGTGGCATTTCTGCCCTGCAACTTTCGCAAGAATGCCATCGGTCTGATAGTTCTTTGGGAACTCGATTCAGACAAATTGCACAATGCTGACTGGTTCCTGTGGGGTCAACCTTCACCGTTCGCTTCCCAGCTTTTTCAGCTTTGAAAGGTAGAACTTGATTGGCAAATTGCCCCAGACCAGAATCAGCAAAGCTCTTGTTTAGCCCTCCGTGAAATTCAAGCCTTGCAGATCTCAGCAGCGGCTCAAGAGCATTTGACCGTGGGGTTAGAAGAGGCTGAACGGCTGAAGCAAATTTTGAATGAATTGTTGCAATACACGCGATCGCAGCGGTTGACGTTAACGGAACTGGAGATCAACCAATGGCTGACCGATGTGTTGCCATCAATTGCCGCTATCCCACAGCGCCAGGGACAGACTCTGAAATTCATTCGAGCCAGTCGTGTCTGTGTGATTGTGGGCGATCGCCACCGCCTCCGGCAGGTAATGATCAATTTGGTCAGCAATGCCTCGGAAGCGATGTCCAGCGGTGAAGCCATCACCTGCACAGTAGTCCTCTCGCCATCCCACATCTCGCCATCTCACGTTGATTTGCAAATCCACAATCCGGGAGCGCCGATTCCCCAGGCAGAAATTCCGCAACTGACTCAGCCGTTTTATACCACCAAACCATCGGGTACCGGACTCGGATTGGCGATCGTTCAACGCATTATCGATGCCCACAAGGGTGAGTTAGACATTACTTCAGATGAGATCGCGGGCACGACCGTCACCGTGTGCTTGCCCAGATATAGCGATGCTCAGCAAGCTTAGGACTGAGAGTTAAATAACATCGGCTTTTGTAGGATGTGTTATGGCTAACGCTTAACACATTAAATTCTTCAGAGGCGATGCGTCACGCTGCGTTAATGACATCCTACGCAGAATTGCAGGTTATTTAATCCACAATTCTTAGGATATCAACAGCGGCTGAAATAACCGAGTCTGAGTAGGCTTGCTGACGCGCCTCTGCCCCGTGCAACGAGGTAGAGGCTACATCAAATCCGTCGTAGGCAGAAACGACGGATGTTCATCATGAAATTTCTGAGATGAGAGATTCTTGTGGCATCGCGAGATAGATTCCGCAATCCTGAGCCAGATTGCAACCTGAGCCAGCCCTGCCAGCGATCACAAAAACCAGTGAACTCCGTTGACAAGATAGAACCCGCCTGCTAAAGTCAGTGCCGCACTGCCGACCCGAATCACCCAATCCGATTGACCGAGAATGGCTCGACTTTGCTTGACTAACCCGGTATACAGACTGGCGAAAAAGATAACAGCGGTGTATCCCAATCCGTAACTCATTAGCGTCACCACACTTACCAGTTGAGAGCCAGTCGCAGCGGCAGCCGCAATTACAGCAAACAACACCGGACTGGAGCAAGGTGAACTCACCAGCGCAAAGGTTAATCCTACGCCGTAGGGACCCGCCGCCGATACAGACGCTTTGGGTTGGGGCAAGGGCAGGTGAATCAGCCCAGCGAAGCTTAACCCCATTAGCAAAATAACCGCACCAACCACCACATTAAAATAGCCCCGATAATCGACAAGTACCGCCGCTGCAAATGAGGCAAACAGCCCGAACAAACTGAACACGGTCACTACTCCCAGGACAAACAATCCGGCTTTGCTAAATGCTGCGCGACGAGACGTAATTTTTAATGTGCCGATATAGCTCAGGTTAACGGGCAGGAGTGACAAGATGCAGGGAGAAATACTGGCGATCAAACCACCGATAAATGCTAGGGGCACCAGCACCAGCGGATCACTGGTATTCTGCTGCTCTAGCCATTGCTGGTAAGGATTCTGGATATGACCCACCAGTTCTGTGAGATAGGCATACCAGCTTGAAAAATGAGGAGAGATGAGTGTGAGGGCGATCGCACCCACAAACAACGAACCATAGAACAGCGCCTTGGATCGCAATGGTTTCTGAGGCGAACTTGGCATGGGCGCTTCTTCAGGCATCAGGCGGACACTCTTCGGAGCATTTGATTTAGAAGTTAGATCAGATTTCATGGCGAGTTCTCCAAGTGATGGGTGAGCCAAAGTGAAGCATTCGGAGCAAGGATTTGCGTGGATTGTCAGAATCATTGTGTGAATGCTTCACTTCGAGAAAAAGACACTATGCTGTCACATTTAACCGATCTGTTGCACTAGGTTCACATAGTGTTTTTTGGGCTGTAATCCAACCAACCGTCCCAATTCGTGCTGTTGCTTAAACAGCGCAACAGTCGGTACGCATCTGACATCCAATTCCATTGCCAAATCTGGGTCTTCGGTGATATCAATTTCGACCAGATGTAACAGACCAGATTGTTCCCGTACTAGTTGTTCTAAGATGGGATTGAGCGTTGTACAGCCACCACAGTGGGGTGCAACAAACTTCACCAAGATAGATTTCTCTGACTGCTGCTGGAGCAATGCGAATGCAGACTGCCTGTGTAAATAGATTGATCCAGTGAAATAGACTGAGCCATGACAGTTAACTTCCTTAATTGATAAAGGGATAAGGATGAGGAAAATCAGTTGATTGAAACAGAATTGGTTTGCTTACGATTAATTGCCGACTCGCTCGATCGCTCGATTAATGCCATTCACGTAGTCTTGCTGGTTGAAGTTGTAGCGAAATTGGGTCAAAGTTTGACCATTCCCAGGGTTGATGATCGCAACCGTTGAGGTTTGTGCACGGTGCGATGCCAGAAAGTTGCTCAAGCCCAACTCTCTAGCTCTAGCTTCTGCTGCCTGAGTAGTTTCGCGGTTTGTTACGTCAAATATTACAAAATTTGCCTTGCCATCGAATTGCTGCTGCAATTCGTTCGTCACAGGTCTAAGGCGCTGGCAAGCCGGACACCAATCGGCGTAGATTTTGACAATCGTTGGCCGACCTTGCAACTCGGCTGCTAACGCATTTTCTCTGGAAGCTTGAGCAATCAGAGTTTCCTGTCCAGATAACGGCTCTGTCGCCGTCTGAGCAACGCTCGTGCTGACCATTGAGTTGTTGACAGAATCATCTGCTTTGGGTGGAGTCGCAAGGCTCAGAATAGATGCCAAGCTACCCAAACCAAAAACAAGCAACAGAATCGCCTTGAGATGTGCTTTCATGATTAGTTTCCTCCAAGATTAGGGATGAATGGTTCCTTGAGAAGCCTGGGTTAAGTTCAAACTTAAGGATCACTTGCCTTACAGTTCCTAATCTCGTCAGTTGGCGTGATTCACAAGTGAAAAACCCATGAAATTTTTTTCATGGTGCAGATCACCATATCTTCAGTGCAGAATCAGCGTGAAATGATTATCTTTTAATCCGATCGGGAGTATTTCTCACAGATCAAAGGTCAGTGGCGATCGCTGTCTCACTATCAATTGCTCAACCACTGATCCAATTAAAACTCCAGATCACCTCAACAAGCTGTCACTCATCTACTCTCTTCCCGTTATAAGATTAGGCAAAG
>JAAUTN010000164.1 GCA_012031415.1 Leptolyngbyaceae cyanobacterium SM1_4_3
TAATTCTCCTATGCCTGTTCGCCTCCTGTTCATTCGCAGGTAAAGTTTTGAGCGGGCGATCGCCCGACTGATGTAGGATCGCTTGGGGTGAGGATTTGCAGCAATTGCTGGCGCTCTGTATGTGAGAGCGATTGGATAGCGGCGATCGCAGCCTGAAGCTGTGGGGTCATGATTCAGCCTCACGATAAACTTTCCTCTAGGCTATTTAAATTCAAGTGTGCAGTCTAACGACCAAATTGAGCTGCTGAAAATAACCTTTAATTCTCACAGATAAAGTCTTGGCGGTCGGCTCCAACGGCTTATTCGACTGCGGTTGCTACGTTTTTCAAGTCTTGCACTCTCAAAATCTATGATTTCCCTTGACGTTTCTTTATTCACTAAGATCATTATCTTCACTGATACAACACGCAGCTACGCTATATGGATAATCGTTGCGCTCAACATCCACCCCAATAACAACAACTCGGCTAACTTTAGAAATGCTCATAGCTTCCCCTACAGCATTTTTCATCACTCGATTTCTTGTTTCCCTATTGGTGTTTTTGTAAACGTACCCTGCTACTGCTCCTCGATCTGGAAAAGCTTCATTGATTAATAAACAAGTATTATTATGGTCGGGTAACTGCCAAAATTTACTGACGACTTTCTTAAGTTTCTGAAAACCTCTTTCAAACTTAACCTGCTCGTCATATGCAAAGTTAAGAAGGACACATCCAATCTCAGTCCAACGCTCAAACTGACGTAATTCAATCTGCTGAATGATTTTCTTCCACCAGCCTGTCAATTTATGTTTGGGTTTTGGAGTCTCACTTTCAGGCAACTCTCTCAAAAAGAATGGGTCAAAAATGTTTGACATACCGAGTAAATGAAGACCTTTTTGAGTAACTTCAGCTTCTCCAATATTAAATCCCGTATCAAGATAAAATGCTAGTAAATCAATTTCATCCCCAATATAATCAGCATTACGTTCAAATTCTTCTCGGCGTACTAAATAGTGTAATTTCTCACACCCTCCCTCCAAAATCTCGAAAATAATTTCGAGATCAGCAAGAGACATGGTTGGAGATATTTCAACATCATACGGAATTAATCCTGCTTCTTTTAGGTCAGTTGAGCGACAAAAAAGAGTTCCTAATGATTCCAATGTGACACTCAGACGAATTACTTCACGCACTTTTGAGTTATCAATTTCATTTAGTTCGCCTTGTCGGTTTTTAAACTTATGTAGACTGGGATTGTTCTTTAAATAGTCTGAGAATCTTTTGGACTGAATTGACGGCTCTACTAGCAATTTTTTGAGGATCTTCTTCAGACTTTCGATAGCTCCACGTCGTGTAGATTCTGTCACTCGACCAGATTTAGCCTCTACAACCAGTAGATAAGAGTCAAGTAGAACTAGAAGATCATTTTCAAAGCTCTTTTTAGTCGCTGGATCAAACCACTCACTACCACGGTAGATTCTAGCTGATGGAAAAGCTTGATGAAAAAGTTGGTAAATTTCTTCTTCCAGGAATTTACCTCTACGTTCTTCGTATTTCTTGTATAAGTCAGAATGGGGCTTGACGACAGCTTCTATAAGGTCTGTTAAATAGTTTAAGAAGAGTGTTATAACTGGGCAGAAATAAACTCCATCTTCAAGATTAATCAGAGGTTTTTGCCAAACAGGATTACCAAGAAACAAATGCTCTGAATTCCAAGTTGATAGATCTCCAAAAGATAATGCCCAAATGTTCAATACATTCTTTAGAACCTCTGGATCGATAGCTTGTGGATAAGCATCTACAAAAGTCTCAATCGTTAGTGTGTAAATATCCTTTAACCGTAAATCACTATGACTAAAAATAATTGCTCTTAAATCATTAAGACTTAGGTTCCTCTCTTTTACAAGATCTAAAAGGTCTTCTGGAGATGAGTTAAACTCAGGAAAGGCTTGATAATATCTTTTAATAGCTGTTTCGACATTTTTGGCACGGAGTGCAGGCAAAACCAAGTTTCGATGTTGATTAATTCTGCACTCAACAACATCAATTATCTTGAACCACATTTCAATTAAGAAAGCTACTCGAACTCCAATTTTTTCTTCGATTGCATCATCTAATCTAGAAAATAAACCTGAAACAATCCGTCTAATTTGTTGTGGATATCCCCAGTTGCGAATAGCTTGAGTATCTATTCTAATACTCTCTAAAGTTCTGATCCGCTGACGCTCCTCTACAGGCGTTGATGAATCAGCTAAGGCTAACCGCCTCATCTGAAATCCTCGTGTGACATCCTGAACTAGTTGACGAAACTCAACAAAATCTTGTGGTAAGGCAGGTTTGCGACTAAATGAGTCTTGTGATTGTTGAAGAAGTAAACCTTGTAAAAACTCTACGTGATGTTGAAGGATTGGGTTTTCTTCAGTCCACTCACGGCTTACGCCTGGAGAAGTGGTTAAATCGTAATACGAAAAAAATGACAATAGAGAGCAAGGATCGACAGTAAGAATTTGCTTTTGGAGTGCTTCAAAGGATGTCGTGAATTGTTGATTAAATTCTGCACCTAATTTCTTAATCAACTCAACCACTTGGTCTTCAGTCATGCTATCAAAAGGCAGTTGCATCTGATGATAAGTAAATCCAGTGAATTCTGCTTTAGGGCGACGAGCAGCGAAACCTTTGGATTTAGCTCTGACATTTTCTTGAGTAGATGTCTTCTGTTTTTTCCGGTTCTTCCTAGGCATTGCAAAACTCGCTGAAATGAGAAAGCTGCATTCGTTCCCAATGATAGCTTGCTCCTCTTAAGAGGATGAACTCAGACAAACACTCTTGAAATCACGTTGCCCTACAGTTAACATGAGCAGCCGAACGACTTATTATACAGAAAATTTCTATATATCTACCCGTATAGATATCTACCCGTATAGAGAATTACGCCGACACTATTCGTATAGCTCCTGCTAATAATTTGTCAAGACTACCTTTTCTGATTTAACGTCCCACATTGGAATGATTATGTTGAAAGATATTATTGTAATCATTCGTTTTGGCTAAAAATGCTGCAAGTTTGTTAGCAAAGTGTGTTCCACTAGATAGGCTCTTGAAAAACTTCAGCACGTTCTCAGCGATCGCTCTCCTGGTATTTCTGAATCAAGCTTTTCAGCTAGGGATGAGTAACGATCGCATCCTACTCATTCGCAGGGAAAGTTTTTAGTTGGGCTACCGCCCTTCTCTACAAATCGAAATTTAGGTTCGTTGCGGAGAACCTCTTCCACTTCATCTAGCTCAACAGGGTGCTTGACAGCTATCTCTTCAAGAGTTGCATCCAGCCAAATGCTCTCCTCGATTCTCACACCACCAAGCCTAATTTCCCTAGCATCTTGATTTTCACCTACTAGACTATCTTGATCTCAATCCCACACTTGCTGGAGGCTTGAATATCGATAGACTAGATGTGGCTGTGCCCTATCAGGAACTTGCGGCATAATAGTACTCATCACCCGCCGCAGACAACTTCTCAAATCTAAAAGTCAGCCGACTTGGGGCGAGTGTATGAGGGTTATTAGCCTGTGCTGATAGCAATACCCTTTCTATAGATTATTTTGCGACAGCTAACAAGTTTTAGTTAGCTTTTGTGTTGTCTAACTTCCCAGGGTAAGATTTCCCAGTCCCGCTGATTAGCAAGAAACGCTAAACGCTCCAGCAATTTTCTGAAAACACTTTTACTTTGATAAGTTGGTGTTGGTTCAATTTGTGCATGAGCATAATTATCAGGTAAGGGACGAGGTAAAACATCAATTTTGTATGTGAACTCTTCCTTACCTTTCAGACTTTTTTGCACAACAGAATCAATCAGGCGAACCTCCTGACAAATCAAACTAACGACTCCGTCTTCAGGATTCTTCTGTGTATGGATGGGATTGTGCCCACAAAGCAATGCTCGATCCACTGAAGGTGCTGAAGAAGAATCTCTAAAGGCTTGAGAACTAACAACAGCTTTATTATCTTCTATCTGATAAAGCTTAGCTCCATCGGTAGTTCTATAGAAAATACACCTGTACAGGAGTTCATTATCTGCTACAAAGTCTTCTACCACTTAGCAACATCCTTAAGAAGCTAGCCATTTCCATAAAGCCTCGATCTGATCATTCGTTTCCGCTATACCTTCTTCCATCTCATTATCAATATCAGCGCCCCAAACTTTGATAAATTCAGAACTTAGATCCGAGAAATATACAGTAACCTTCTTTCCACCGTTCCACCATTCAAAGACAAGCTCTGAGTCAGAAATATTGACAAGGGGTTCACTCCACCAATATTTTCTTAAGTTAACAATCTTTCTTAGCTCAATAATCCAATTGATAGCATTTAATATCGTGTTTAAATTGACGGAACTATTACTCTGTAATGAAAAAGGCAATAAGGATTTTAGTAAAGTCTGAAGGTAAGTACGGCGGAAGTTTATCCTGAGAGTTCTCTCAAAATCCGGATAAATAGAAGAAGATGACTCCTTGTGTCGCTCGTAAATTTCATCAATTACAGAGTTTGTTCTCTCTAATTTATTTTTTTCTAACAGGCTAACCATCACTCTCTCCTACTCCTTTCAGTTTCAGAAACCAAAGATTCAAAATTCTCCCAAACGATATCATGTGTCTTATCTGCCCAATCAACTATAGTTTTTATATCCCAAGGCAGACTATCAAGATCAAAATCTTGTTGAAAAGCATCTAAATCAAATATTAGATTTGAGTCGGCAACAGGAAAATCGACATTCTTTGACAAGAATAGCTTGTTAAGCTCTTGTTTGATGTAATTAGCCTGTATCTTTTCAGTTTTGCTAAGATCAAAGTCTGAAAATGGGGGTACTATGTTTAGAATTTGAAAAGGACTTTCAACTTTCTCAAATCTGTTTATGTATCGCAAACCTAATCTACTAACTCTTCCAACATCAGCATAATTTTGAGCAGATCTAAGAATATCTTCAATATCATTAGCGAATGTGGTGAAACCAGAATAAGAGATAGCATTAACACTGATTACATCTTGTCCAGTTTGAAAAAGTAGGCTTTTATCTTCGGTAGTAAATCTATGCCTAACCGCTCCACTAACTACAATTGAGGGAGGTAGTTCGTCAGCAGGTAGCCGATCAACCTTTGGGAAACGGTTACGTTTTACTTCAGCCATCCCCCCAACAAAAATTGAATAGTCGTCAACTGGAGGAAATCTCACCTCAAAAACAGCTTCTTGCAAGGGCGGATTACGCCAAGGGGCGTGGCTTGCCATAATGGTACCTGAGATCAGTGGACAGTTTCATTTTAGCCTCTTGTTGAATTTGCTCCAAAATCCAACTTTGTAGCTTGAGACATTACATATCAACCTGATTTCACTTCTAATGTGTAGAATCTCGTCGAGAAGCTGGCAACAGCAGTAATCAGACAGATTGAATAGGCTAACAACCTGTTATACGGAAGCTTTCTATATATCTGCCCGTACAGAGAGTTACATTTACATTATCAGTATAATTCCTTCTGCAACTTACCAAGTCCGCTTCTTCTGATCTAATGTTCTGCATTAGGATGATTACGCTGACAGCTTTCAATGTATGCATTTGTTTTGGACCAAAAAACTACAAGTTTGTTAGCAGAGTTTGTTCCACTAGATAGGCTATTGGAAAACTTCAGCATATTTTCAGCGATCGCCCCTCCTCTCAAAAACATCAAAAAAAGAAGGTGAGCATCGCCCACCCTCTTTTCAACTCACTTCACCTACACCAATTAACCAACCAATTCTTTCACCTTGCTGATGATGCCATCGGGGTCAATGCCTTGGTGGGGGAACTGTTCCCATAGACCGCCACAGCCTTCCTTGTGAGTGCCCAGGTGAGCAAACTTGGGAGTCAGACCACGCTCTAGCAGCCAGGAACCAAAGCGGCTACCCAGTCCAGTACGTCGGTTGAAGGCTTCAGTTACTAATACAAACGGGGATGAGCCAACTTTGGCGATCATCTCTTCGTCAACTACGTTTAGTGTAGATTTATTGATCAAACCTACGTCAATTCCCTCTTGCTTGAGTTTCTCGACGGCATCCAGGGCGCGATAGAGCGACTCACCAAAGGTGACGATGTAGCCTGCGGTGCCTTCGCGCACGACTTCATCTTTGCCGGGGACAAAAGTGTAACCTTCACCATACAGGTCATTGCCGTTTGCATCCAAGATGTTAGGTGTTTTGGAACGGGTGGAAAAGATGAAGCGTAAACCCGGCTGGTTAAAGACAGCCTCAACACAGGCGGTCATTTGGGCTGCATCGGCAGGAAAGTAGAGTCGGGTTTCGTGACCGTCATCTAGTCCGTTGTCGGCAAACAAGTTATTGATGCCAAAGTGACAGGTGTTGTCTGCCATGTCGTCTACACCGGAGTGTGAGAAGTGGCAGAGGACGTTAGCGTAGTTGAGTCGCGCCATTGTGATTTCGGAAATGCACATTTCCAGGAAGGCGCTGAAGGTGGCGAAGATACCCTGTTTACCTTTCTCCATGCCAAAGCCAGCCGCAGCGGAGAAGTTGCCCCGCTCCATGATGCCGGAGCTAATAAAGATTTCGGGGTATGCCTGGTGAATTGCTTTGAGTCCGCAGGAGCCTTCCAAGTCACTGTCGATGCACAGTACTTTCTCCTTGCGCTCTGTCTCACTCATGCGGCTGAGAATGGAGACGACGGCTTCGCCAAATACGTTGCGGTTAGAGCCTTGCTTGCTGCCAGAACCGAGGTATGTATAAGGATTTTTGGGCTTTTGGATGTTCTTCAAGAATTTGGCTGCTTCAGTTTGCTTGCGCGACTCCAGGTAGGCGATCGCCAAATCCACCGAAATCACATCATGTCCATGCGTGGAACCTTCTAGCCCTTCAATGCCGACGCACATTTTGCGCTTGTTGATCAGAGCAACGGGGCCATCGGTGGTGACAGCAGCGCACATCCGGCGATATAGGTCGTCGATGTCTTCGGGGTCGCCTTCATTTACGTTTAAGCCATGCCCTTCTAGCACTCTGCCAACGCTAAAGCCCTTCAGATATTCAGAAGGATGTCCAGCAATGGTGACATCGTTATCGTCAATCAGCAGCTTGACGTTAAGACCTTGCGCGACTGCTAGACGGGCGGCTTCTGCATCGTTGCCTTCCTGTTGAGAACCGTCAGAGCCAAGGCAGAAAACAACTTTGTTGGGATTGGCGATCGCCACCCCATTCACATAGGGCCAAGTATGTCCTAGCCGTCCACCGCTAAATTTGACACCGGGAGTTAACCCCAGTTCTGGATGCCCAGGAAGTTCTGAATGAGCGGCACGATATTGAGTTAGCCGCTCCACGTCCAGTTCCCCATGAAGGACTGCCATGAGATATTGGGTGGCGACGCGGTGTCCTGCCTCGTCAAAGAAAACTGGCACAAACTTGTCGGGCGCTCCCCGGAAGAATGCATCCAAAATCACCACTTCTGGTACGGTGTCGTAAGGGCCACCTGTGTGTCCGCCAACGCCTCTCGCCGCACCAGTTGCGGTAAAAAACACGATCGCATCGCGGCAAAGCTCAATATTTGCCTTTAATGCATTCCGCTGTTCACTGGTCAACGTTGGGTTAGTCGGGTCAAGGGCGATTGGCTTGTAAGCGTCCAAGTCAATTGGGAAGCTGGTTTTGGCTTTAGCAATAGTCATGGCTAATTTTCTTTAGGTGGGCAGTTCTTTAAGATGGGCACTTCTAGAGGCAACATCGTCAGTGACGATTTCTGGCAAACAGTTAAGTTATTGGGAGCAGATGGCGATCGCTATGCCGCATTACACACAGGATAGATCTCAATGGACGGAGAACCACAGGAAATGCCGTCTCGCCCATGTCCAGTTTTTGATCCGATGACGCTGTATGTGGGCTTTGAGGTTTGATTCCTGAGGGACTTTGCCTGTCAAGATACAAATCTTCAAAAAACAGCATCGCTTCTGCACTCCTTAAAAAGTCTAGAAACACCTGAGATGACGCAGAATCTTCTGCAAATCGCTACATCTAAGTATAAATGCTTATTAGCTTGAGAATCAAGATTGTTAATGAAAAGTGAAGTTTGGTAACTACCATACAAACTGTCCTTAGATGATTTAACCAGAGCTTGCAAGAACCTGTGTGTACGTCGTAGCCTTGCAGAGGAGGGAACTGAGCCACTCAAAGTCCTTTTTTTGCTTTTGAGCATTGAGTATGATTGAGGTTCTGCAAAGCTGGTTAGATATTGGAAAAGCGACGCTATCTTTACAGCGTCAGGGGTTGCCGACTCACATCACCGTCCAGAAAAATTGGGATCAGTTTTTGCTGGCTCAAGAACTTCTGCACACGCCAAATTCGCCTGCCATTCTAGACTTGGGCTGTGGAGATTGCTGCACGCTTAAGTTTTTAGCGGCGCTGGGTTTCACTGACTTATCTGGGATTGATTTGCAGCTTCCTCAAGCTTCTTCTCCGCTGCCCTACAAGCTTTATCAGGGAGATCTAATGAATACTTCGTTCACTGAGCAATCCTTTGATGGGGCCGTTAGTATTTCTGTGATTGAACACGGAGTTGATCTGAAAGCCTTTTTTCACGAAGCTCACCGAATTCTTAAGCCCGGTGGAATGCTCTTTGTAACCACTGATTACTGGGAAGACAAAGTAGAGGTAGCTTCTTCCATTCGACCCTTTGGGCTTTCCTGGCAGATTTTTTCAAAAGCAGAGATAGAGGAGGCGATCGCGATCGCCCAGACCTGCGGCTTTAAACTTAAACAACATACTGCCATCCCGCCCTGTAGCGATAAAACAGTCACCTGGTACGACAAAGACTATACCTTTATTGCATTAACCTTCAGCAAATCAACATCTTGAATGGCTAACTGTTGAAATAGTCAACTGTTCAGCACGAAGAGTCAGCATCGCACCTTAAATAGAGTGAGGGTTAAGGGTGAATGATCAGCGTAATTCTTTGCCTACCCACCACATAAACCACATCACCCGGATTGAGTATGATTGGCTGCACACTGCGAGCATTCCACCAGGTTCCCTCATATTTGACCCGCCAAATCTTTCCCTGTTGAACTACCTCGCCCACCACCGCTTCATTATCAAAGGAGCAGAAATAAGGTTGCATTGGAGCCTTGTTAAAGGGTGACATCATGCACCGTCCTATCTAGAAGATTTAAAGTTGCATTGGGTTGAAATTGAACTGGAATTGCTGCCCTTACTTACAGACCTTCACAAAGCGAATCAAAAGCTGAAGCAGCAGGCAGAGTAACAGCATGAAGACCAACGGACCTCCCTGCTCCAGAAAAGGTTCAATCTCAGTGGGAACATCTGGACTTGGAAAACAGGGGGAAGGTACAGCTTCAGGAATTTCTTTGGCAGCAGGGGAAAGCAACTGTGAAGATTCTCTCATAAACCTAACCCAAGAGTCGTACTAACATAGTAAACCAAAATTTTTTGGTTTGCCAATTTGCACAATATGTTAACCTGATTGAGGGCAAAATATTTTTTGTGTGATAAACTACTAAATTTTTTTGGGGAACTAATACAGTAGGTAATCATGTCTGAACGCAAAAAGGCCGTTTCGAGGATTGCAACTCTTAGAGATAAGACGGGCTTAACTCAGGCTCAATTGGCTGTTCTTGTGGGTGTCACCACAAACACCATTCAGAATTGGGAAAGTGGAAAGTCGGGAGTGGATCAGATCGAGAAGTTCCTAAAGTTGTGTGAGGTGTTAGGCTGCGACCTTCAGCAGTTAATTGAATACGTTCCAGACCCCGAAGCAGACGATACAAAAGCTGGAAGTTTCTCCTTAGAAGATTTGCGAGAGATGCGTCAGCGATGGGGATCTAAGTAACAAAGAAAGAAATTAAGTTTTGGCGTTGTTGAAAACTCAGCAGCGCTCTTCTTAGATTTTTGTAGGAGTGCAGTATGAATCAGTCTTTACCTGGTTCCTGTGAAGATTCGCTAAAAATAGGAGTTTTGATTAGTACTGATGTGATTTTGCAGTACTTCACCAATTCCAGTAAATGTATAGAAGATACTGAGGAGCTTTTGCAGCTAGTTCAACTTCAAAAGATTCGAGCCTATATTACAGACTATTGCTTGCAGAAAGTTGGGTTTTATCTCAGCAAACTCGATGAGCAAGCAGGTCAGGAGGCAGTGTCTATGATCAGGGTGTTTTTGCGCGATCGCATCATTTACATCACCTCAAAATCCATAGAAGAAGCCCGTCAGTCTTGCATTCAAAACACCGATTGTGCGGTTGAGGTAGCCTGTGCAAGCGCCAAGAATCTTAGTGCAATCATCACCCTTTATCCCAATAATTTTGCTGGCGCTAATCTGTCGGTTTTAACAGCGGATGATTTTACCAAGCGCCAAAATTTGGAAGAGCTTTTCCAGAATCCAGAGCGGCCTATTCTGTTAACCAGCAATTTGCAGGATTTTAAGGAGTTAGATGACAGCTTGCAGGTGAAGGGCAAGTTCGATTTGAATTTGTTTGGAATTGACACCAGAAATGACCTGGCTACTCGAAAGCTGCAAGACAAGAATCTGGAGGGAGTTGACTTGAGTAGCGCTGTTTTACGAGGAGCCGATTTGCGGCGCTGCAATCTGCAAAGAGCCATATTAACGTGTGCTTCTCTTAGTTTCACTAAACTCAGCGGGGCTGATTTGAGATACGCAGATCTTCGAGGCGCTAACTTGAGTCTTGCTAACTTAGGTGAAAGTGATTTGAGCTTTGCTGATTTAAGCAGCAGTATCTTGAGTTGTGTTGATCTAAACAATGCTCAACTGCGAGAAACCAATATGCGAGGTGCTGATTTGCAAGGCGCTAACCTGCAAGGTGCTAACTTACAGGGCGCTGATTTGCAGGGCGCTAACCTGAGAAACGCAGCCTTAGAGGAGGCAAACGTAGAGCTTGCTAAGTTTGGTCAAAATCTTGGAGTACCTGAGAAGCTGAAGATTGAGTTGATCAAAAATGGAGCAATCTTTCTAGAAGAGAAATCAGGGTTGCGCTCTATATCCATAGGTGATTTGAAATATCTCGATTATCCAGATTCGCAACCAAACTAACTGCTAGAGGGCTAATCGTTCAGGTTAAGACAAGGGAGGCGGGGCTAGGCTCCGCCTCCCTTGTCTTAACCTACAAGATCACAACGATATCTGGCTTACTGAGGTTGTAGAAGAGATAGATTCTCCAACAAAAACGATAGCGGGTTGCTCATATCGGCAGCAAAGCCCAAAATTCCCTGATCTCGATGCTCATAGAGCAAATCGCCATTGCTATTGAATAGGAATGTTCCCCCTCGTTGAGTGAGGTATGCGGCGTTGGGAACATAGATTTTCCAGTGACTCAAAACTTCTGTCATGTTTCGTAGCCGCAGGGTTGCCAACTCAAAGGGGCGCTGAAATCCTGTGCCTCCAGCTAGCTTAAAGAATGAGCCTTTGAAAGCAGGGAGAGGAAACGCTTTCACTATTTCATCATCGGCAATGAGTTGAGGTGCGTTGCGATCGCCCCGATACCCTCGAAACACTTCTGCCAGCGTACCGGGACTGCCAACTCCAGCACACATTAACATCAAATTTAACCAGGCAGTTTGAGCGGGGGAAAGAGTAGGTAGTTTGAGGGATAACCCCGAATACAGACCCAACTGTTGATGCAGTTCTGCCGTCGGATCAACAAATAGTCTCTCAGGGGAGAAGTTGGTATAAGTACAAAACTGTTCTCCTGAGGTGCGATCGCCAATTCCTACGGCGCGAATGGTTAGCTTGAGAGACTGCAACTGTTCCGCATACCGTTGTAGCCACCAGATATACTCAAGACTATCAAAGTCACCCAGTTGCGGCAGCACCATCACCAGGAGGCGATCAGCGGAATCACATCCATCCACAATGGAAATGTGTTGCCCATCACTCACTCGCTGTCGCTGAGCTTGCTTGAGAAGGGAGTATGGAGTCATAGAGAGGGAATCACCCATAGTGTAAGGAAAGTTTGCTGTCAGTATTTTGACTAATTCAGCAATCAAAACTCGACTGCCCCCAATGCTCTCAAAGTCGCCCTTTGAGCAGCAGTCAATCCAGTTGTACCCGTAATATTCATGCCTTCGTAGGGACGTTCGGCTCTGAAAGTTTTGAGGCAGTCTCCGGTGTTGACCTGCCAGAGTTTGATGGTTTCGTCTTCGCTGCCGGAAACGAGAAATTGACCATCGGGGCTAAAGGCGATCGCATTCACAGCTTTTCCATGCCCTTGCAACTGCTTCAGGCACTCCGTCTGACCCATCTCCCACAGTTTAATCATCTGGTCATTGCCGCTGCTAGCGAGAATTGGCGATTCTACATTGGGGCTAAAAGCGACAACCTGCACCCAGCCTGCTTCCTGGGAAATGGTGTGAATGCATTCCCCGGTGTCAGCATCCCACAGTCGAATAGTTTGGTCATCGCTGCTGCTGGCAACCGTTTTGCCATCAGGACTGAAGGCAACCGATAGCACAATTTTGCTGTGCCCTTCTAGCACGGTTAGACATTCCCCCGTGTTCACATCCCACAGCCGCACGGTTTGGTCATCACTGCCTGTTACCAACCGTTTTCCATCGGGGCTGAAGGCCACGGAAAAGAGCCAGCTTGTGTGTCCTCGAAGGGTTTTGAGGCATTCCCCGGTGCTGACTTCCCAAAGTTTGACGGTGCGATCGCCACTGGCACTGGCGAGAAGCTGGCCCTCTGGGCTAAAGGCAATGAGCCGTACCTGGCGTGTGTGTCCGCGCAAGGTCGCGCGGCAGCGTCCAGTTTTCACCTGCCACAGTTTGATGGTTTGGTCATCACTGCCGCTAGCAAGAATCTGACCGTTGGGGCTAAAGGCGACCGACCAGATGCGTCCGGTGTGTCCTCGCAATTCCTTGAAGCACTTCTCAGTTTGAAGATCCCACAGCCGCACCGCTCGATCTTCACCGCCGCTGACGAGAGAATTTCCGTCGGGGCTAAAAGCAACTGCCCAGATCCAGTTGTTGTGTCCCTGGAAGCTGCGGAGGCACTGCCCACTGTGGACTTCCCACAGGCGAATCGTCTGGTCGTCGCTGCCGCTGGCGAGTGTTTGACTGTCAGGACTAAATGCCACTGACCAAACTCGGCTGCTGTGCCCTTGAAAGGTTCTGAGAAACTGACGGGTGCGGACTTCCCAAAGTTTAATGGTCTGGTCGTCACTGGCGATCGCCACCCATTCCCCATCCGGACTAAATGCCACCGACCAGATGCGGCTATCGTGAGGTGCAATGTACAAACATTCCCCTGTGCTAACCTGCCAAAATCGCATCGACTGATCATCGCCTGCCGTGACCAAAAGCTGACCATCTGGACTAAAAACAATCGAACGAATCCGGTTTGTATGTCCTTCTAGGAGGAGACATTTCCCGGTTTTTACCTCCCACAGCCGCACGGTTTGATCGACACCCCCGCTGGCAAACCGTTGACCATCGGGGCTAAATGCCACTGACCAGACTCCGCCCAGGTGCCCTTCAAAGGTATTGAGACAGTCTCCGGAGTGAATATTCCATAGTTTCACCGTCTGGTCTTCGCTGCCGCTGATCAGAGTTTGACCGTCGGGGCTAAAAGCAGAAGACCAAACCCAGCCCGTATGCCCTTGCAAGTCCTGAAAACACTGTCCCGTTGCAGAGTCCCACAGTCGCACGGTTTGGTCTTTGCTGCTGCTGGCGATTGTTTCCCCGTCTGGGCTAAAGGTAATTGACCAAACCCACTCTGTATGTTCCCGACAGGTATAAAGCTGCCTGCCGTCTGTCACTTGCCAAACGCGAATTTCGCCGTCTTCGTCGCTGGTTGCCAGCAGCGTTCCATCGGGGCTAAAGGCGACTGACAAGATGCTGCCAAGCGTTTGAGCAAACACAGATTTCGCCAAATCCGCGTCGGTAAAATCAACTCGATGCAGGTTCACATCGGGCAGGTAGGCGTGCCGCACTTTGATTTGAGCAAAATCATAGTCTGTCAGGTCGGTTTTAAGTTGCCGATACAGGTTAATCAAGTTGCCGCCACCATAGCCACTCTGGTCAGCCAATTCCTGTAACTTTTCCAAAACCTGGTTTAACTTTTGCTCAACATCTGGCTTTGTCCGCAGTGTGGACAGGAGTTGAGCAATAGTCGGCTCTAAAATAATCCGAATTTGGCTTTCCCGAATGTAGTCTTTGGTTGAGGCTTTGAGCAGGGCATGGGTGATAAACAGTGAGAGCTTTCCAGTGAGAATTTCCTGGCAAGTTTGCTCGACCAACCGTTCAGTCACATACTCCATCACAACGGGCTGCTGCGTGTAGCTGTTGGACTGGCGATCGCCCCCTGTAACCGTTGCTTTCTCAATCAGCGATCGCCGCCGCAAAGAGCCGATTGCTTCAATTAACTGAGTTTTGGTCACAGGCACCAGCAGATCTTCCTGCAAATCACTAAATGCAGCAGGCTCTCGATCGATTGCCAGCCAGTACATGATTTCCTGCTCCAGGTCTGAAAGGCGGCTAA
>JAAUTN010000165.1 GCA_012031415.1 Leptolyngbyaceae cyanobacterium SM1_4_3
CAAGTTGCCCTGGTTGCCTGTATGCGAAAACTGCTGGTCATTCTCAATGCCATGATGCGAGACAACAAAACCTGGCAACCGCCTGCCTAATCCAGCTTCATCGCCAAATTCTGACAAGATAACGGGTCTCCCAACCCGTTATCTTGTCATGAACATCCACAGGTCACAATTGTCCTTCTTTTCCCTTGACTTTCAAGACAATCGCTACAGATGAAATTGATAACTAAATCCACGATCCTTAAAGTTCAACAAAGTCGTAGAGAACAATCCCTGTTGTGGGGTCATTCTCGATCGCCACATAACCCGTTTTTGCCATTGTTCGCAGCACATTCTCTACGTCAGTGAAGTTGCATTCAGTATCCAATACAGCTTGTGTCACCGACAGCTTCCCCCCTCTTGCCTCAGCCGCTTTAAGCAATTTGAGCATTAGCTGATCTTGGGTCAAGAGTAAAGGTTTAGAATCAGGTACCGATTGAACCAATGCTTCAATCGTGGGCTGATAAGGTACACCCATTGGCGACAAGCCTAACTTAATCCGGGCTTTGGTGTTGTGTTCATCAACCATATTGGGAATCAGGAAGAGATCCACGAGTTGACCCACGCCAAACAAGCCCCACGTACACATCCACAGAACGCCTGTGAAGATCTTTTTGTTATAAAGCCGATGGACTCCTGCTACTCCGAATAGCCAGATCAGCCACAGCATATAACTGGTGCCCTTGTCATTCATGCTTTCGACTCAGATAGGTGATCAGTGCCTTTAGTTTTAATGATAGAAACAACCCAGTATTTTGTGCCCAACTCCTTACTTTAGAGTTACAAACTGAATAGGGCAGTAACCTGCGGTGTTGAAAACGCGATTACTGGAAATTCTAACTGGCTAACTGGACTGGAGCGCTATGAAACCAATTTGGATTCTAATCGCCTGTACTGGAGCAACCCTGCTGTGCCCTGCTGTGCAAGCTGCTCTTCCTGAAGAAATTTTGGTTGAACATCGGTCTGCTGAAACGAGCATCATTCAACCGATCGCCCCGGTTAAATTAGAACCGATTGCCGAATCTACGCTGTCTTTAGCAGATATCCAGAAGATAAAAGTTCATCCAATTAGCCGTCAACCCGCAACCCGCGATCGCAAACTCTCAATGAGTCGGAATGACTCCCTAACAAGCGATCGCTCATCTATAACAAGCCGTAGCACACCTACAATAAGCGATCGCTCATCCACAGCAAACAATCGAGAGAGCATCCTAAGCCGTAGCAACTCCGCAACAAGCAGTAATGAGTTCAGAATAAGCGGTAGTAGCTCTGTAATAAGCAACAACGAGTTCAGAGTAAGCAATAGTAGCTCTGTAATAAGCAACAACGAGTTCAGAGTAAGCAATAGTAGCTCTGTAGTAAGCAGTAACGAATTCAGAGTAAGCGATCACCTCCCTGCAATAAACAACAGCGAATCGATAATAAGCGATCGCTTCCCCGCAACAAACGATGAGGTCGTAGCACCTGACTTAGAGCCAGAAAATCTTGAACTAGAAGAACTTGAATTAGAGGAAGTTGAATCTGTCGAAGCGGGATCAAAGCCTGATCTAGAGAATGGTGAAGTTCCCGCAGATTCTACAGATGCCGAAGGAGGGGCGATCGCTCCCAGTTTCCCGACTGATTCCACTGATTCCCCGGCTGAGACAGAGCCTTCCACAACACTAGCTGATGAAGATCGGCAGCAGCTTTTGATTGAAGCCGATCGCCTCTACCTGCAAGGGCAGTATGAACAGGCAGAATTTCTCTATCGCAAAGCAAAAGAGCCGTTTGTAGCCGAGGCAGTGCAGGAACGTCCCGCTGCCATGTCTGACCCAATGCAACTGCCTCCTGCGGGACAGGTTTATTGGCGAGAAGCAAACGCCGGACGAGAGGCAGAACTGTACACCCGATTGATGGTTCCTCTGGAGCTTTTAGTTGAGGAATATCCCGAATTTATTCCCGGTCATCTGCTCTATGCCGAAGTTCTAGCGGAGCAAGATAAACCCGAAGATTCCCTGGCAGTACTGGAACGGGCAACGACGCTTTATCCCAATGAGCCAGAGTTAATTCAAGCACGAGTTGAAGCACTGGCAGAAAATGAACGTTGGCTAGAAGCCTCAATTGCAGCCCGACAATTTGCGTTGCTGAATCCCGATCGCCCAGACGTGGCTGAGTTTGAGGCGTTAGCCGACCAGCATTTAGAAGAGTTTCAAGATCGAACTCGGAGTCGGCTGAGGGGAAATGCGATCGCCAACTTTGTCACCGGAGCAGCCAGCTTTGTTCTCACGGGGAATTTATTCGGTCCTTTATCTGCCGTTGAAACAACCGTTTTAATGCTGCGCGGCGAGTCTGCGGTGGGGGAAAGCATTGCAAACCAGGCAATCCGACAGCTAGAGCTAGTCGAAGATGAAGCCGTTGTTGCCTACGTGAATGAATTGGGGCAACGATTGGCTGAGGTCAGCGGACGCGATGACTTTGAGTATGAATTCTACGTCATTGAAGACGAAACGCTGAACGCTTTTGCTCTTCCCGGTGGCAAGATTTTTATCAATGCTGGAGCAATTTTGGAGGCAAATTCTGAAGCAGAGCTAGCGGGTTTGCTGGCTCACGAACTGTCTCACGCCGTTCTCTCCCACGGTTTTCAGCTTGTCACCAGCGGCAACTTGACTGCTAATCTGCTGCAATTCATTCCCTATGGAGGCTACGCTGCAAACCTGGCAGTATTGAGCTACAGCCGTGACATGGAGCGTCAGGCAGATGCCCTGGGCACTCGCATTCTGGCAACTTCAGGCTATGCGGCTGACGGACTCCGCAACCTGATGATCACGCTAGAAGAATCAGAAGCAGAAAGCCTGCCGTTTGCTTGGCTCTCGACTCATCCTGATACCGATGAGCGGATCGACAACATCGAAACGCAAATTGAACTCAACGGCTACAACCGCTACACCTATGAAGGCGTAGAGCGGCATCAGGCAATGCAGCGACGGGTCGAACAATTGCTCCTGGAACCCGATGAGGCTAAATAAATGAAATTTGTCCTGCCTGACCCTTCTGACCTATCAGAAGCCGACAAAGCTAAATTAAAAAGCTTAGGAGAAGCCACCTTCTATGAAGAGATGCCTGCTACAGAAGAGGAGGTGATTCAAAGAATTGATGGCGCGGAACTGATGGCGGTGAGCTGGATTAACGTCACTGAGAATATTATCCAGAGCAACCCCAACTTAAAATACGTTGTGGTTTTGGCAGTGGGTTACGACCAGATCGACCTGCAAGCCGCTAGCGCAGCTAACGTTAGGGTGATCAACTGTCCCACTCACAATGCTCTGGCGGTTGCAGAATACACGATCGGGCTAATCTTTGCCGTCACGCGCAGAATCCTGGAAGCCAACCTATTTTTGCGGGAAGGCAACTGGAATCAGCAGCGGTTTCGCGGGGTAGAATTGCGCGGCAAACAGCTAGGGCTGATTGGTCATGGAAACAGCGGACGAGAGGTGGAAAAGTTGGCGATCGCCCTCGGAATGCACGTTAGCCACGCCACCTCCAAAACTTCCCCAACCAATCTCGACCAGCTCATTGGCACCTCTGATATTCTCAGCCTGCATTTACCGTTAACAGAACAGTCGAGGCATTTAATTGACGAAAGGCGGCTAAATTTGATGAAGCCTTCTGCTTATTTGATTAACACGGCTAGAGGGGCGATCGTCGATCAGCAAGCCCTGATTAAAGTCTTGAATCAGAAGCGAATTGCTGGAGCCGCCCTTGACGTATTTGAAGATGAACCCGTTTCAGGAATTCCAACGAGAGAAATGCTGGAGCTAATCAGACTGGGTAATGTCGTCGCTACGCCTCATATTGCCTACAACAGTAAAGAAATGGCGGCAAGATTGGGAGCAGAATTGATTGCAAACATCCAGGCTTGCATTGAGGGCAAGCCGATTAACGTGGTGAATTAGTATCACCAACGCTGTCCTATTGAAATGATGCAAAATCTGTACGGGCGTAGCATTCGGGCAACGATTGGGTTGAAAATCACAAACATAGCTGCCGAATGCTGCGCCCCTACGGGGGTGAACCGCACCACTACCCTAATTTCAAGGCTCTATGATTGGGCGTGGTGGGTTTCAACAGTCCTTTTTTCGTGAGCGATTTGGGCAAACTTGCCGTTTACGTGACCGTTGTTATTTCGCGGTTGGATGACTCCATAACCGCCATGATTCCGCTCGTAGATCACATTAATTTCACCTGTTTCTAAATTGCGGAACATATAGAAATCGTGGTCTACCAGTTCTAATTGCTCTAACGCTTCCTCAAGCGTCATGGGTGGCATTGCAAAATATTTGGTACGAACCACTTCACTCGGCAGTTCAGGAGTGCGATCTTTCGTTAGATCCGCTTCAACAGGCTGTTCACTGACGACTTCTGTTGTTTTAACCGGAGCATGGATTTGTGCCTGTCGTTTTTCCTTGTATTTCCGCAGTTGTCGAGCAATTTTGTCGGCAACCAGGTCAATGCTGGCATAAAGGTTTTCGCTACTTTCTTCGGCTCGAACGACCGTACCGTTAGCGTAAATTGTGACTTCAGCGGTTTGTTTAGGGTTTATCCGGGGGTTGCGGGCTACCGATAGGTGTACATCTACTTCAGTCGTTAAACTTTGAAAATGATTGACTGCCTTTTCAATTTTCTGATGTACATACTCATGAATCGAATCGGTGATTTCGATGTTTTTGCCCTGGATAACAAGCTTCATGGAGTCGCCTCCCCTAACGTATTTAGGTTATGTTTTCACCCTAACACTTTGTATTCTGGAGAACAGTGTCGTTTAAAATGTTTTGCATCTGTTGATAATTCTTGATTGAACCAACCTCATTTTTAGTTGAATTTGTGCCAATTCCCCCTTGATTTCAAAAATGGACTTGGATACACTTGCGATCGCTCATCACCCGACACCCATCCCCGTCGATGTTTGCTCTACGAACCGGGACTTGTGCCCTATGCAACGGCTCTAGAGTGGCAGCGAGCGCTTGTAACAGAGCGACGAAACCAACCTGACCTGGATGACGTACTGCTGCTGCTAGAACATCCGCCTGTTTACACATTGGGTCAAGGCGCTACTCTAGATTTTCTAAAATTTGACCCAGACGCATTAGACATAGAAGTTTGTCGGGTTGAGCGTGGCGGTGAAGTGACCTACCATTGCCCCGGTCAAGTTGTCGGCTACCCCATTTTGAACCTGCGCTACTACCAGCAGGATTTGCACTGGTATTTGCGCCAGCTAGAGGAAGTGTTGATTCGAGTGTTGGCAGCTTACGGGCTACCGGGTGAGCGAATGCCAGGGTTAACTGGAGTCTGGCTAGAGGGATGTAAGGTAGGGGCGATCGGCATTAAAGTTAGCCGCTGGATTACAATGCACGGCTTTGCGCTAAATGTTTGTCCAGACCTGCAAGGGTTTAGTCAGATTGTCCCTTGTGGTATTGCCGATAAACCCGTTGGCAGTTTGGCGCAGTTTCTTCCTGCAATTGACATTGATCAGGTGCATCAGCAGGTTGCTACCTCCTTTGCTGAGGTGTTTGATGTTCAGTTCATCCACCAAAATCCACAGGCATAGCACATCCCGCCCTGGAATCAATTCCGGGCTAATCGCCTAAGTAGATTACTCGCTTATTGTTTATTGCCCTGGCATCTACTGATCTTGTTTAGAGGCAGTTCAGTTGAGGAAATAATTACGCCATCTGAACTAGTATATCTCCTAGAAAATACAGTTGAAACCACACAAATTTGAAAGTAATGATTCAAGGAATCTTCACACAAAGCGCTAGTCTTTGAGGCTATGAGAGGATATTGTGTTAGGGAGGCAATGCTCAGCGATCGCATTTACCTACCATGCAAAAGCTATAATTTTCCTGGTTTTTTGTAAAGATTGGTTATTGCTTGGTGGAAGCTTACTTCACTCTCTGCCCGCTCTGGTTTTTTAGAGTAGGGTGCAAAAGCCAGGTTAGGGGTGTGCCCGCCGTAGAGTATTTTCAGGTCATCGCCATAGCTTAGGGTGATACAGCTACCAGAACTGAACATTAGGTTTGTCAAACCCTCTAGCCTACTGTGCTTCTACCGTTATTCGTTGTGTTTCTCTTCTCAATGGTATTTCGGAAAGAACGGTTGATCTAACGGGTCTAACCTCTTTCCGCATTAGCCGATCTGTCTCGCTGTCAGTCGTGTGTCAGGTAATCCCTTTAAGTAAAGGGCTGTTTTGTTGCTTCTATTTGGCAAACTTTACTGAGCAAAACAGCTATCTACTCACTTACATTCCCTGTTGATGTGTCATGGTCATACCGGCAATCTATAGTTTTGCGTTTCAAGCGCAGGAGTTGCCTCAAAAGCTTAACCACGCAACTCAAGATTTGCTTGAGGGAACGCACACGGGCTATTGGCTTTGCGAATTTTCCGTCGCTCCTAAAAATAGCTCAACCAATCCGCTGTACATCGCCTTACTAGAAGGACGGGTTGTTTCCTCAGGAAACCAACCGTTTTCCTGGACAAGCCTCCTCGAAACACTACAGCGCTACATTCCTCGTCTCCGTCACCCTAGCGTCAGGCAAACGACCCTCACACTAGAGCGAAAGCTGACTTCAACACACCAAAATACAAAACGCATCGCTATTCCTAAACTGCTGAATGAATTGCGTAAACTGAGTCTGGTTAGTTCGGCAGAGATCACGCAGGCATTGCGGCTAAAAATACTGTCAGATTTGGATCAGTGTTTGTTTGACGGTTCAGGACAGGCACAGTTTTTGCCATCTCCTCAACTACACATTGAGTCTCCCATTCCAGGTTTTGATCTGGAAACCCTACTCGCTGATGCCCAAAAGCGACAGGTGCTATGGCGCAATCTCCAGAGCCAGGTTCCTTCTATAGAGTGCGTTCCAGTCCTCAAGACTGAGGCAGTGGCTTGTTCAAATCTATCCATTGAGCAAAAACGTCGTTTAGAGAGTTTAGTCTTAGGTGACAAAACCCTGAATGATATTGCTTCGACATTAGCTCAAGATTCATTGGAGATTGCAAAGGGGTTTGCCAAACTGATCGGTGAAGGATTAGTTACGTTAGACGGATCTACGGCTTCTGTTGTTCCAGAAATTGTGATTGTTGACGATTCTCCAATCATTTTGAATCAGTTCAAGCGGTTGGTGACGACCTGGGGCTATCAGGTCAAGCTGTCTCAAAATCCTGCTACTGCGCTTAAAACAATCCTGCACTCCAATCCATCAATCATTTTTCTGGATATTAATATGCCAGAGATAACGGGCTTCGATCTGGTGAAACAAATTCGCCGCCAGCCTAAGTTGGCTTCGGTTCCACTGGTGATGTTAACCGCCGAGAAAACACTTTCTAACAATTGGCGGGCACAGTGGGGGGGCTGTAAGTTTTTGTCAAAACCAGTGGTGATGCAGGAAGTGTCGCGTTTTCAGGTCGAACTTCGAGAGTTGCTAGAAGAGTTAGCGCCGCTTCAAGTCTCAAATCAGATTGAGCCGCATTTAGTCCAGGAGAAGTAAACATGAGATTTTTAATTATTGATGACAGCGCTGTAGATCGGCATTTCTTGACCTCTTTGCTTGAGGAAATGGGACATCAGGTTGAGTCTTGTGAAAGCACGACAGGTGTGATTGACAAGATCGCAACTGGTGATTACACTGCCGTGTTTCTTGATATTGTGATGCCTGAACAGGATGGCTATAAGTTTCTGAGAGAACTGCGCTCTAATCAAAACACAGCAAAGCAGCACGTCATCTTTTATTCCAGTAAGAAGACAACTGTGGAAATCAATTATGGAATTAAACGGGCCGGGGCAAATGACTATTTGCCAAAGCCTATGACCCGTAAGCGACTTGAACAGACGCTGCAAAAATTCTGAAATTTCATTGGGATTAGATTTTATGGACGCTGCGACACCGAGTTTTATCGAGGCGGAGTCAGAATCACCCACTCCATCATCCCTGCAAGATCGCTATATTCTTACTCAAGTTGGGGATCAACAGTTTGCATTTCCGTCGGTGTGTGTGGCTGAGATTTTGCTGATTGAGCGATCGCAAATTCTCACATTGCCCTTCTACGATGCGGCGATCTTAGGAGTGGTTCATCATCGTGGGCGAATCGTGCCGCTCGTTGAAATTCAGCGCTTATTTAAGAAGACATTGGTACTGATGCGAGAAACCGTCAATGTGGTGCAGCTTAGCCAGGATACTGAACATCTGGCAGGAGTCGGAATTGTGGTCGATAAGGTTTTAGATGGCGGTTCGCGGGAGCAGTTTGACGAGGAAGCAACCAGTCTAACCGCGTCTGCCTGGTCAAGCAGAAAACCGACTCAGCTTTTTCACTTAGAACTGTTGGGCGATCGCCTCTGGCTACCCCAGCACTGGCAATAGAACATAAACCAATTCTTAGCGCGTGTAACGAGGGAAAAAGTGAAACGGAGACAACTGATTCGTCAGATCACGATTGGCACCGCTACAGCAAGTACTCTGACGGCTTGCGGACAGCAAACTCAGTTTTTTGGTGCCCAGACCCAGCTAGTTTCTCAACCGCGTGTGGAATGGCGAATGGCAACCAGTTGGCCAGAGTCATTAGACATCGTATTTGGAACAGCACAGCTAATTTGCGATCGCGTTGGTGAGTTAACAGGCGGTAACTTCTCAATCACCGCCTTTCCCGCTGGCGGCATTGCCCCTCCTCTAGAGATTTTGGATACCATTCAGGCAGGTACGGCTGAATGCGGACATACGGCGGGCTACTACTACACGTCCAAGAATCCGGCCCTTGCCTTTGCCACCAGCGTTCCGTTTGGGCTAAACCCCAGCCAACATTTAGCCTGGATGTATGGGGCAGGCGGCTTAGAACTGTTGCGGGAAGTGTATGCAGACTACAACGCAATTAACTTCCCAGCAGGCAGTACGGGCAACCAGATGGGAGGTTGGTTTAAGCGAAAAGTACCCACTCTGGCGGATTTGAACGGGTTAAAAATTCGGATGCCCGGTCTGGGTGGCGAGGTGATGAAGCGCTTAGGAGCCGCAGCGCAAACTCTCCCTCCCGAAGAGATTTCCCCGGCTCTAGAGCGAAACGACATTGAAGCGGCAGAGTGGGTCGGACCCTATGAAGATGAGAAACTAGGACTCAACAAAGTTGCTCCATTTTACTATTATCCGGGCTGGCACGAGCCAGGAACCACCTATGAACTGATTGTGAATCGCGGAGCGTGGGATCGCTTGCCCAAAGAATATCAGCAAGCCCTGCAAGTTGCCGCTGCTGAGGCTCACATGATGATGTTGTCGCAATATGATGCAGCCAATCGTGAGGCGCTAGAGCGACTGTTGAGTAGCGGCACTGAACTGACTGCTTACACCAGTGAGGTGATCAACGGCGCACAAGCCGCCTCCCTGGAACTATATGAGGAATTTGCTAGCCAGGATGCTGACTTCCGCAGAATGTATGACAACTGGAGAAGTTTCCGTCAAAGCATTTATCAGTGGAATCGAGTGAACGAACAAAGTTTAACCGGGTTTATATCTACCGAAAGTTAACATTTCTCACTTTCGTAGAACTCAAAACAAGGCAAGAATTTAATGTTATGTCAACTCAACGCCAGGATATATCCAATTCCCAGCAGGATGCTCGTGAAGGTAATTCAACAGGTAAACCCACAGACCTGCGTTTTGGGTTAGCTGCCACAAACATTGCCGATTCAAGATCCAATCAAATTCCTGGAAATCGGCTACTGCGGCTTTCAAAAGACCAGCTACTAGGACGGGGATTAAGTATTGGCATCAAAGCTACCATCCTAGCAACGGTGTTTGGTGTACTTCCGGTGTCTATGGTGGGCTGGTATGCCTATCGTTCTGGTGATATTGCGATTACCCAACAGGTTGCCCAAGAAAAACTGGTTGAGGCAAGTCAGCTTTCTGACCAGGTGAGCCGCTTTCTAGAAGAACGTCTTGCCAATATTAAAACGGTTGCCACGATCGCTGAGAATTTGATAGAAGATGAAGGCGCGGGAAGTCTAAATGCTGGCTCAACGGAACGTACAGCGCTTGAACAAGCTGTAACAGAAGAGTTTACAGAGTTTGTACAAGACTATCGAACCTACTCAAATATTGCTCTATATAATCTCCAGGGTGATGTTGTTGCTCAGTCTCAAGGCTCGGCGCGTGAGCTTAACCAGAGAGACGCTGCTTATTTTCAGCAGGTTCTCGGTATAGAGCAAGCCGTAGTGAGTGAACCAGTCGCGACGGCTGCAACCGATGGCACAGAACGACTCTCGATCTACATTGCTGCCCCAGTTGTAAATGCGGCAGGACGAACGATTGCTGTTGTGGCAGCCAAAATTCCAGTGGAGTTTATTGGCAACGCAGTTCTTAGAACAGCTAGCTTGCGGGAAGGAACAACCTATCGTCTGATTGATAGTTCGGGTAACGTTTTTCAGAACTTGCCTGATCCAGAGGGTAATGCAATGGGTGGGGCGATCGCCGAGCTACTGCCACTTTTCCCAGAAGTGAGTGCCCAAAAACAGCAGCAGGCCTGGTTGTCCAATGATGAGAGTGAGCAGCTTAACGCCTACGCACCCATCAGAACGGCTACAAATCTAGACTGGAGTGTGATTACTTCAACGGAGGCAAGGGCTGCTTTTGTTCCTCAGGGTCAGTTGCTGCGAGCGATCGCCTTAGGAACTGTCCTCACTGCTCTGGCAGCGGCGGTGCTGGGTGCCTTGTTAGCAAAACGGGCAACTGACCCGATTCAGCGAGTTACCAAAACGGTTGAGAGGTTGGGGCAAGGCGAGCTAGAAGCCCGCATCCCAGTGCGCGGGAATGATGAGTTTGCCATTTTAGGTTCAAACGTAAACCAAATGGCGGCTCAGATTCAAAACCTGTTAAAAACTTTGCGCCAGAACGCAGAGCAGTTGAGCCATCAAAACGATGTGCTGGCAGGTCTGGCTCAAAACGAGGCGCTAATTCAAGGAAATGCTCAAGAGGTGGCAAAAGCCTTTACGGAGGCGATCGCCCAAACCATTCAGGTGGATCAGGTCAGCGTTTGGGGTTATACCAGCGATCGCAGCGAACTCACCTGTCTGGATCGGTATGACCGTTCTGCCCAACAGCACAGTCAGTCCGATGTTTTAGAGATGGCTCACGCTCAGGAGTACTTTCAGGCGATAGATTCTGTAATTGCGACTACGGATGCACCGGATCATCCAGCAATTTATAGCCTGCTGGTGAATCAGCAAATCTCACCGGATGTACAGTCTGTCTTAAATGTTCCCATTCAGATTGCGGGTCAAACGGCAGGGGTGGTTCGCTGCGATCGGGTTGCTGATCGGACATGGCAGGCAGATGAACAAACATTTGTCACCTCAGTCGCTAACCTGATATCTATTGCAATGGAAAGTGAGTTCCTTCAGCAAGAAGTGAGTCACCTGCTAGACGTTGTATCTGATGTGGAAGAAGGAGATTTGACGACTCAGGCAAAAGTGAGCGATCGCACCACAGGATTGGTCGCAGACACCTTCAACCGTCTGATTGAACGACTCACAGACGTACTGGCTCAGGTTGCAAGCGCGGCTCAGCAGGTATCTGAAGGAGCGAACCAGCAAAAGGCAATGGCGGAAGTCGTGGCAACTAACACAGAGCAGCAGGCGCAGGCGGTAACTCAGGTCTTGCAGCTAACGGAGCAAGTAGAGCAGATGGCGCAGGGTTCCGCTGAGAAAGCAAGGGCGACGACCACTTCTCTAGAAAGTATGCGCTACACGGTAGAGCAGGGGCAGGAGGCGATCGCCACGCTCACTCAGGGAATTGAGGTTTTGCAAGAAGGAACCAACCGGATTGTGCAGCAGATGAAAACACTGGGCGAATTTGTGGGACTTGCCGACCAGTTTGTGCAAGAGCAAAGTCAAATTGCTTCCTTAACCCAAACGCTAGCGCTAAATGCGTCGCTGGTTGCTGCCAGAGCCTCTGAACAGCGCGACCCTAGACAATTCTCAGTCGTTGCTCGTGAGTTTGATTCGATCGCCAACCAGGTAGGTCGATTGGCGCAGCAAACCAATGAAGGACTGGTGACGCTAGAGCAGCGCAGTACTCAAATTCACAGCGTTGTATCGATTATTGATGCCAACATTCAAAACTTGGGCGGCTTGGTGAGAGGATTTACCGAAGGGGTTGACCAATCCAAGCGAGTATTTAGCAACGTGCAGGTGGTGACAGACGAAACGGTAAATGCAGGTGAGGCGGTGACTCAATCTAGTCGAGCAATTATGACTGCGGCTCAGTCGGCGGCTCAAGTGGTGCGAGATATTGCTGAAATTGCTACCCAAACAGCGGGACTATCCCAGCGTACCCGCGCCCAATCAGAGGAAATGAATTTGCTGTCCAGCCAACTGCTGCAAAGTATTGACTTCTTCCAACTGCCAAGCTTGACCGGTGAGAAAACGATGATTCAAAAGCCGATTGATCTATCTCAGGGAAAGGTTACGACAGTAGATGTAAGTTCTAATACTGCGTCTAACAATACTGCGTTTAACAATAGTGCATCTGGCAATAACTTATCTACCAGTAACTCATCTACCAATACCGTGTATCAATAGTTTTAGGAGTTTTATCAGTTAACCAGGGTAAATGAGACAAATTGTACTTAACTTCAAAATGCTGCACTTTGCCCCCTTATCCCCATTCTAGGGGCTTCCAAACCGCTCAAAGTTCCCCAGAATTTATTCAAAGCGTTTATGTCATTCACACCTCCCACCTCCCAACCTTCTACCTCTAACGCGGTCAGTGAAACTGGTTTTCCAAAAGTAGTAAAACAACTTCCAGTCATCCATCGGCTTCGCCTCAACTCGATTGGCACCAAACTGTTTATTTCAGTTGTGGGAGGCGCTTTGGTAGGAGTTGGCAGCATTGCATTTCTGTTTGGCGAAATTGTTAAATATCAGGCAGAAGCCCAAATCCAACAAGCTGTTGGTGACAAAGTGCAGCTTGTGAATGGTCGTCTGGAGCAAGCCGAACTGTTTGCAGAAAGTGTAAGAACCAGTGTTTTAGCGCTGCATCTTCGCAATATCAACTCAGCCGATACCTACAGACGACTGTTGTTTGAGTCGTTTAAGGATCGTCCTAGCTTTGTGACGGGCTTAGGGGTAGGTCAAAGTCAGAACGGCATTTTGCCGCAGCAACAGTGGTTTGCGGCTCACTATTACCTCGATTTGGGTGAGCCAAATGCAGCGGGGATGCAGCTATCTTCACCCTACAACGATATTCGTTATGTCGATGGCACTCAGCCCAACAGTTTTTATCCTGAGGGCGATCGCTACCGCACTTATTTTGTACCTCAGGCAGACGTTTGGGCCCCTCCCTCTGAAACTCAAAACAAAACGGCCTACTACGCACAGATTCTCACCGAACAGGCAGACTGGTTAGGAACGGTATTTATAGAACTGGACAGCATTGCATTCAATGATTTGATTGACAGACCTGTAGTTCAGGAAGCCGGATACACGGTGCTGCTGACCAGAACTGGACAGGTGATTGCCAATCCATCTGCTGCTGAGACAACCTCTACAGCTACTTACCAGTCGATTCCGGAGTTGGGAGCAGTCTGGTCACAAATGATGGGTGAGTCGGGAATTTTGGAAGGTGAGGAGGGCTATTGGTCCTATGAACAAATTCCAGAGCGAGAGTGGATTGTAGTTTCCTTTGTGCCTTATAACGCGGTTTTTAACCGGGTGGCACTGATTACGGTGGGTGGAACTCTTGCCGTTGGACTGGCACTCGCGTTAGTGGTGGCGCTGTCGGTGCGATCGCTCAACCGTCGCTTGCGCCCTATGTTAGATGAGTGTTATCGGCTAGCGGGTACAGATGCAGAAGGGGTTGCTCCACAGCAGGATGAGGTTGAGCAAATATCCACTGCTTTCTTTAATGCATTAGAGCAAATCAAGCTTGACCAGGAGCAGATTCAGCAAGATCTGGTTCAGCGGGTGCAAACAGAAGAACAGTTAAAGCAAATGGCGATCGCCGAACAGTCTAATCAGGTGTTGCAAACAGAAGTTGAGAAGATTTTGACGATGGTTTCAGCGATTGAAGCGGGCGATTTGACCGTAGAAGCGCAAAGTGGAACCGGAGCAACAGGCTCAATCACAAATACTCTCAATCGTCTAGTAGAACGCTTGGGATACATCATTGCGATCGTTTTAAATACGACCGAGCGGGTTGCTCAAGGAGCAGATCATCTGGAGCAAGTGGCGATCGCGGTTTCAGACAATGCCGAGCAGCAAACAGAGTCCGTTATCCAGGTACAAAACTTGATAGAAACAGTGGATGGACTGTCTCAGGAGGCGACACAACAAGTCAGCGCTACCAGTGAAGCAGTGCAACTCACTCAAACCGCAACTCGTCAAGGTCAGCGTGAAGTCACCACCATCTTGAGGGAATTGGCA
>JAAUTN010000166.1 GCA_012031415.1 Leptolyngbyaceae cyanobacterium SM1_4_3
AGGCTTTGTCATCTTTCATCACTGCATCGCTCAAATTCACGATACACAGGCAATTCGGGCAAGCACACTTCATTTGAGTCACCGTAGTCATGGTCGTTCTCCTAAACAAGCTTCTGATTCATCTTAATATATGAACAGTGATTCAGATATTGGAGTACTGAAAATCTTCACAACTTGAGAAGCTGCGCCACATTGCGTGGGTTTTAATGACAGTTTCATGAACAAAGGCTAAATTGGGTGGTTAAGTACTGGCAGAAAAACAATGAACTTAACCAAGCTGACCCTCGTTTCATGCCCTGTTATCCTGGCTGCTTTAGTGATGGTCAGCAGTCCGGCTGAAGCCAGCACGCCTGCTAACCTGTTGCAACCTGGCTCAGTAGGGGTTGCAACCGATCATCACGCCGTTTCTGTTTCTGTTGTATCGCCCTCTGAGCGCCCCTTGCTGCCAACGGGGTGTTCCTGTGCCCGTTGCACCAAAGTGGATCAACTCCTGCAAGGGCAATTCCCCGTTTTCTAAGCACATATCAGGTTGTCAGATAGCAGTGGCAATTGGGCTTGGCAATGAGCGACTCAGCTAACGCATTCAGTGCTGTTGCTGCCAGCAGCCCGCCACCCAACGCCCCTTCGATCGTAATAAAAGGCACTCCCGATCGCATTAGTTGTCGTTTAGCAATTGGTGCATGACTAAACCCGATCGGCATCCCAATCACCAAGGCAGGCTGAATGACCTTTTGCTGAATTGCCTGACACACGGCTAGCAAAATCGAGGGTGCATAGCCGATCACCAGAATGCATCCATCAGGACACTTGCTCAATGACTCCTTCCAGTCTTGTTGCTGCCAGAATGCTTGCTCTGCATCGGGTGCGGTTGCAACATGAGGATCATTGATCAGGGTAGTCACCTCACATCCCAGATGCCGCAAACGAGTGTGATCCAGTGCTGCCGCCACCATTGGTACATCCGTCATAATCAAACAGCCTGCTTTAAGTGCCTCTCGACTGGCAGCGATCGCCCCTTTCCCCACTCGGACGAACGGCACCAGACTCACATCTCCACACGCCAGCACCAACTGGGAGAGCAGATCCACCTCAATCTCAGAGCGATCGCCTAAGTCAGGCAACAACCATTGCAGCGATTCTTGAAAGGATTCAGGGTGAGCATGAACATCGGCATCCAGTTCATCCCACAATTCCTCAAAGCCGTTCAAGTGCATCTGAGTCTGTACCTCTAGCTGTTTCAAGCGTGCCAGGACTTCCGCCTGGGTTGCCTGACAGGAGCGATCGCGCCCCAACAATCGTTCCAGGGCGGATGCCGTTTGTCGGAGTTGAGCGATTTGCCCGACCACCGCTTGATATTGCTGTTGTAGCTGGGATAGCAGCGATTCTGGCGCATTATGACTGGCATCCGTCTCCAGTAATTTTTGGATATGAGCCAGTTGAAACCCTTGTTGTTTCAAAGCAACAATCCGCTTCAGCCGTTGCACATCCGATTCGCTATAGAGCCGATAGTTTCCGGGCGATCGCGCAGGTTGCGGCAGCAATCCTAACTGATGGTAGTGCCGCACCATCCGAGGTGTAATTCTGCCCCCAACAGCATCGGTGAGTTCTTTGATTGTCAGTGTCTGCATCATTTCCATCAGAAAAGAGCCTACAAGCTTGACATTAACATTAATGTCAAGGTTTAGCCTGAGAGTAGGTGTTTTTGATTCTGCCCATGCTCTACCCTGCTCGTCTGACTCGCGTTGCCACCGACCATCCGGCTGCTCTGGCAGCATTGCTTTGCGGATTTCTAGTGCTGCTGGGTTGGAGTGCCTTGCAGTTCAATTGGCTGGGGTTGGCGTTGTTCCTCCTGCCTGCTGCCTATGTCATTGGTGGGTTTGAAAGCGCTCGTGAAGGTTTGACAACCTTACTCCAGGAAAGAGAACTGGATGTGGATCTGTTGATGATTGTGGCAGCCCTCGGAGCCGCTTTTCTGGGGCTGTGGCGGCAGGAGTATTATCTGATGGTGGATGGAGCCATTCTTATCCTGATTTTCGCCATCAGTGGGGCGTTGGAAGGCTATGCCATGCAACGGACAGAGCGGAGTATCCGTGGCTTGATGAGCTTGACGGCAGATACGGCACGAGTGGTCGTTGACGGGCAAGAACGAACCCTGCCAATCTCAGATTTACAGGTGGGCGATCGCATTCGGGTCAAGCCAGGAGAATTGATTCCAACGGATGCGGTGATTGTGGAGGGAGAGACGGCTCTCAATGAAGCCGCAATTACTGGAGAATCACTTCCTGTTGAGAAAACGATCGGGGATGAGGTGTTTGCAGGCACGTTAAATGGCTATGGAGCCTTACTGCTGAAGGTGCATCAACCGCCCGAAAGCAGCTTGCTGCAACGCATTATCCGCGTTGTGGAGCAGGCACAGACCGAAAAGCCCAAATCACAGCAATTTATTGAACGCTTTGAGCGGGGTTATGCCCGTGTTGTGGTTTTGGTGGGAATTCTGCTGGCAATTCTGCCCCCTTTTCTCTGGGGGTGGAGTTGGGAAACGACCATCTATCGCGCCCTAATCTTTCTCGTCGTTGCATCGCCTTGTGCGCTGGTTGCTGCCATTATGCCCACGCTGCTATCGGGTATTGCCAATGGAGCACGACAGGGCATTTTATTTAAAAGCGGTGCCCAGTTGGAATTGATTGGTAAGGTCAGGGCAATCGCCTTCGATAAGACGGGAACGTTGACCACTGGAAAACCCCAGGTCTATAAAGTCATTCCAGCAGAGGGATACACCGAAGCCGATGTGGTAAATCTCGCGGCTGCACTCGAAGCCTATTCAGAACATCCCATTGGGCAGGCAATTTGTCAGTATACAACAAATGCTTTTCCTACAACAGATGCATCCGTGAACTCTGTTCAGGCACAGCCAGGGCAGGGAATTACGGGCTTGAAGGGAGGAATTCCCGTTTGTGTAGGGAAAGCGCCGTTTGTGCAATCGAGCGTGCAATCCAGTCCAACGAATTTGCTGACACATACCAATCAACTGGAACAAGATGGTAAGACAGTAGTTTGGGTAGCTGAAGCAGGCAACGTGGTTGGATTAATTGCGATCGCCGATACCCTTCGACCCGAAGCAACCGCCGCGATCGCTCAACTGAAACGCCTGGGAATTGAGGCGATCGTCATGCTCACAGGTGACAATCAACAAACAGCAAACAGTGTGGCGCGATCGATTGGGATTGACCGGGTTTATGCAGAATTGCTACCAGAGGAAAAGCTTCAGATTATTCAACAACTCCAGCAGAAATACCAAACCGTTGCAATGGTTGGAGATGGTATTAATGATGCACCTGCATTGGCTCAAGCCACCGTCGGCATCGCAATGGGAGCCGCTGGAAGTGATGTGGCACTGGAAACGGCAGATATTGTGTTGATGACTGATCGATTGGAGAAAATTGCAACTGCCATTCGTCTAGGACAACGTTCTCAAACCGTTGTTAAACAAAACATTGCGTTTGCACTCAGTTTTATTTTGCTCCTGATCATTGCTAATTTCATTGGCAACATCACATTACCACTTGGTGTGGTTGGACATGAGGGATCTACAGTTCTGGTCATCCTGAGTGGATTGCGCTTGTTAAGTAACTAAAAGAATGAATGTGAGATATCAGTCATTTACAGCTCCTTACTCTGAGATTACTGCCCCTGATTAGGGGCGATCGCCATGATGATTAAACTCATATCACCATGCCGACCAACGCCTTACACCAAAAATATCGCCCTAAAATCCTGGCAGAACTGGTTGGACAACCCTACGTCCAAACCGCTTTGACCAATGCCATCGACCGAATGCACATAGCCCCGGCGTATCTTTTCACAGGTTCTAGAGGCACTGGTAAAACCTCTACTGCGCGGATCTTTGCCAAGTCGCTCAATTGTCTGAGCTTTGATGGCCCTACTGATGAACCTTGCGGCACCTGCCAATCTTGCCGATCGATTGAAACCAGCAATAGCCTGGATGTAAGTGAGATTGATGCCGCTTCTAACAATGGGGTGGATGATGCCCGTGCTTTGATTGAACGCAGCAGCCTTGCACCTGTGCAGGGACGCTACCGAATTTTTATTCTGGATGAATGCCATCAATTAACTACCCAGTCCCAAAACGCCCTGTTGAAGTGCATTGAAGAGCCACCACCCCATGTAGTCTTCATTCTCTGTACAACAGAAGTGCATAAGGTACTGCCGACGATTGTGAGCCGCTGTCAGGTGTTTCATTTTCGGGCGCTGTCGCTCCAGACGATCGCCCAGCACCTTCAGGAGATTGCGGATGCCGAAGCGATCGCTGTCAGTGATGAGGCTTTGATGGCGATCACCCGGTTTGCAGAAGGAGGCTTACGGGATGCCCTTCAGCTTTTGGGTCAGGTTAGCTTGCTAGGTGAAACAGTGACCGCGAACCATGTGATTGAAATGACGGGTGGCGTTACAGCGACAGACTTGCTGATAGTGCTGGAGGCGATCGCCACGAACGATACCTTTCAACTCCTTCAATCAGCCCGATTACTGGTTGATTCTGGCAAAACGCCCAAACTTATTCTCAGCAGCTTGCTCCAAACCTACCGAGATCTGCTCATTCTCAAAGCAGCTCCCCAGGCAGCAGACCTACTTACCAGCCCTGTCAATTATAGCCAATTGAAGGCGATCACCGCTCACTGGGATTTCGACACACTTAATCAATCTCTGGCTCACTTACAGAAAGCAGAGAGCTATCTTCGCAACACGACCAACGCATCTGTCTGGCTAGAGACGTGTCTGCTGAACTTGATGCCGATGTTGAGATCGATTCCCTTTAGCTCTCCAGATGTGAAGCAGGCAGTGGGCAAAAATGGGCATAGCCGTAAAGCAATCTCTGAGACAGCTTCGGTAACCGCAGTTCACAAGCCTACTGATTTAGCAGCTCTCTGGCAAAAAGTTGTAGCCTCGGCTAAACCAGGAACTCAAAAGTTGTTGGCTCAGGCACGCCTGACCAAGCTACAAGGAACGAAGGCAATTCTGGAAGTTGCCCCTGCATCGTTTGCGAAGTTTGAAGCGAATCAGCAGGCGATCGCTCGAATGCTTCAGCGAGTTACCCATAGCCCGAAGCCGATGACCGTATTAATCAGAATACTCACAGCTGGCAAGAATGGGAGGACAGGATGATTATTCTGTTGGCTGGAGACGATCAATTTGCCATCCGACAAAAACTGGAGCAATACAAAGCAGAACTTGACTCGCAGTGGTTAGAGCTTTGCTATCATCGCTTCCCATCCAGTGCTTTGGAACAGGCAATGAGTGCAGCACGAACACCCTCGCTCAGTGGTGGTAAACGGCTTGTGGTCGTAGAAGACTGCAATCTGAAGCAATGGGGTGATACCCAGTTAGAAAGTTTGCAGCAACTTGCTCAAATACCGGATGCCACAATGGTTGTCTTTCTGGCAACAAACGTGGACAAGCGCCTGAAGATCTACAAGCATTTGATCAAGTATGGTCAGTGTTTCGAGCTTTCATTAATTCCTCCCTGGCGTACAGATTTGATTGCAGAGGCAATCGCCACCCAAGCAAAGCAGATGAAACTCCGACTGCCTAAAGATGTCATTGAATATCTGGCAGAGGCGATCGGCAATGATATGACCCGCGCTGTTTCAGAACTCCGTAAACTGACAATCTATACGAATGGTCAGCTCGTCGGTCTTGCTGAAGTACAAAGCTGATTCCTTGCCAGACTCAGAGCAATCTGCAACTAGCGGAGGCGGTTCGCAACGGGGAAAGTGAAGCAGTGGTGCGTCTGATCGACGAATTGCTGGCTCGCTCTGAGCCAATGCTGGTGATGGTTGCGACTCTACTGACCCAGTTTAGAACTTGGCTATGGGTTAAAAGTGCGCTTGTGAGAGGTATTCAGAACAACACTGAAATTGTTCAATTGTGCAACGTGGGGAATCCCAATCGGCTTTACTATTTGCGGCAAGAGGTAGCAACTATGCCCCTCAGAACATTGATTCAGGCGGTAACCAAATTGGTGGATTTGGAAATGTCGATTAAGCAAGGAGTTATCCAGGCAAACGCCATCTTGCCATCTCTGCTGCGATCGCACAACTATTTGAGACTGTTGAATCACATTAGCCTCGGTGGTTGAGGCAGGTCTGCTTTTCCTGCCGTGACAGTCAATCGTAAGTCTGTTTCTTCTTCGGCTTCGTAGTAATGTTTGAATTGGGTGACGAATCCTGAGAATTTTTACAATTTTGGTATTAAACTTTTCATCCCAACTCCTGTAGTGTCTGATTAATCGTCAGTTTCCAAGTCTTTATCTGTTGGCGCGATCGCCAAAACTGTCGATACAATCCATCTTGTTTGATCAGGGTGTTATGGGTTCCCTGCTGTAAGACCTGACCTTGATCTAGGACGAGAATTTGATCAGCCGCTTGCACGGTGCTGAGTCGATGGGCAATCACAATCAGAGTTTTGTCACTGGATAATGCATTTAGTGCCTGCTGAATCAATCGTTCGTTTTCTGGATCAATCGAGGCAGTAGCTTCATCCAGCAAGACAATTGGCGCATCTTTGAGAATCGCTCTGGCGATCGAGATACGCTGTTTTTCGCCGCCTGACAGCGTAGAGCCACCCTCCCCCACAACGGTATCGTAGCCATTGGGTAACGCCAGGACGAACTCATGACAGCGAGCCGCCTGCGCCGCTGCCATCAGATCGACTTCACTAGCATTGGGATTACCAAACTGGATATTGTTGCGGATCGTGTCGTTGAATAGGTAAACATCTTGAAAGACCATTGTGAGTTGTGAGAGCAGAGTATCCGTAGACATCTGTCGCACATCCACGCCACCAATGGTCACGGCTCCTTGATCGACATCCCAAAAGCGAGCAATCAGATTGGTGATGGTGGTTTTGCCCGATCCGCTGTAACCTACCAGTGCCGTAATCGATCGCGGTGGAATGCGGAAGCTGACGCGATTGAGCACTGTTTCATTGCCATAGCTAAAGCTGACCTGGTTGAACTCAATTGTGGTGTCGTGGGGTTGCTGTGGAGATTGGGGTTCAGGTAATAGGGGCGATCGCAGGAATTCATTGATATTTCGCACGCAGTTTTGCATGATGCGGTAGAACGATAGCATTTCACCCAGCATCATCATGGGGACATAAAACGCGAGTCCTAATATCATGAAGAAGAGGAAGCGATCGCTACTCAAACTGTTGTTTAAGTACAGCGCAGTTCCTGTAACAAGTAGTAGGGAAAAGCCCAACTCCAGCACCGACAGGAAGATCACTTGAACAGGTGTGAGTTCGGTTGTAGTGCGGATGCTGGCATTTCGGTAGTGAGTTAATCCAGTGCGAAATTGTGTTAGCCGATCGCCTGATAGGTTAAACGCTCGAATCACTGGAATACCCTGAATGTAATCCACCATCCGAGCATTTGCCTGTACCCGTGCGCTAGACTGCTGTCGCCACACCCGTGCAAAGGTGTTCATCGCAAACCGCAGCGCCAGCAGCGCAAAAGGGACACTGGAAGCCAGTACCAATGCCAGCCGCCAGTCATAAACCAGCATCACCACAAAAATCAGTGCGGGTGTCACTACGGCTGTAATTAATGTTTCCAATACATGATGGGGTTCCAGAAACATGATGTTGGTGGTGAATAAGCCGTCGATCGTGCCTGTGTCACGCTGGGTGAAAAAGCCCAGAGGCAATCGTCGCAGATAATCGGCTAAAAATAATCGCAGCTTAGTTTGAACGGCGATCGTCAATGCATAGGCTTGGGTATTAGCTTTGTAGCCGCAGAAAGTTTGAGCGAAGCAGAGCAAGATAATTGCAGCGATGTAACGCCAAAGTTGAGCCGCATTGACTGGAGTTTGGAATAGCGCTACTAACACGAGATACACCAGATAACTAGTGAGACCGATCGCCACTCCTTCTGCCAATCGCCATCGCACAGCCCGCCACAAATGATGCTCTGAGCCTCTGGGTGTCAGCTTGCGAATCATCTGCCAAACTGAATCTTCTTCTTTCAAGTTGCTGTAGTCATTTTCTAGCGGTTCTGTTGTTGTCAGGTCTGTTGTTGCAGTTTTACTTTGCCCGTTATGGGACTGTAAGAGGGAGGGAGTGGCGGCTCCTCGCCCCAACTGCCAGCTTTGTGCTGCCGTATGCGCCTGCCACTGTTTCTGATACTGTGGACACGTTTCGAGTAATTCGGGGTGAGAACCCTGTGCAATAATTTGTCCGCGATCGATCACCAAAATTTGATCAGCCTCAGTAATCGTTGATAAGCGATGGGCAATTACCACCAGAGTTTTATTGCCGCGTGACAACAATCCTGCCAGTGCTTCTTGCACCAGGGCCTCATTCTCTGGATCAACATAAGCCGTTGCTTCATCCAAGACAATAATCGGTGCATTTTTGAGAATGGCACGGGCAATCGACAGCCGCTGTCGTTGTCCTCCGCTGAGCCGAATTCCGTTTTCACCAATCGGTGTGTGATACCCCTGCGGTAAGGTTTCAACGAATTCATCACAGCGGGCAGCTTTAGCAGCGGCAATAATCTCCGCTTCGGTTGCGCTTGGCTGACCAATGCGAATATTTTCGAGGATTGTATCGTTAAACAAAAATACATCTTGAAACACGAACGATACGGTATCCATGAGTTGCTCAATGGGGATCTCCTTGACGTTCACGCCACCGATTTTGATTTCACCTCCACTCACGTCCCAAAAGCGAGGAATCAGTTTGGCGATCGTGCTTTTCCCCGCTCCAGATGCACCTACAAGAGCGGTGACACTGCCTTCGGGTACTGTGAAGTTAATCTGATTTAGAACTTGAGTCTCGTGATAGCTAAAGGAAATATTGTGGAAGGCGATCGCATACCCCTGTGGCTGTTTTGTTTCAGAGGGTTCTGTTAATGAGGGTTCATTAAACACCTGGGTAATCCGTTGGGCTGCTGCATTGATCTGATAAAACGCCGTCATGCCATGAAACAGAACATTCATGATTGGACGGTTAAATCCAATCCCTAACACTACAAACAGAAGGAAGGTGGAAATGCTGAGAGAGCCTGTTAGATATAAGATGATCCCAACAGGAATGATTGTAATCGCCGCAGAACGCATCAGAGTTAACATGGTGGCATAGGGAAATGCTGTTGTTCGGGTCATGCGGATATAAACCTGCCGCATTTCTGCCACCACATCCTGCAACTGAGCAAAGGATAAATCGGTGCGCGTGAAGGCTTTAATCACCTTCATCCCATTAATATATTGAATCACTGCCCCATTCATTTTGGCGAGTAGAGCGTTGTAGGCACTCATGTCAAACCGCGACATGACAAAGCCAAAAATACTCAGGGCGATTACTGCACTGCCAAGTGTCGCCAGCGTCATTCGCCAATCGACAATGAACAGCAAAATACCTGCGATGATAGGCACGGTTAACCCTGCGACAACATCGGGAATGATATGCGCTAATCCTTCCTCTAATTGCTCTACATCCTCATGAATGATCTTTTTAATTTCACCTGTGGTGCGATCGCTAAAATAGCCTAATGGCAGTGTTCCTAGCTTACGGGCTAACTCAATGCGCGTGTTGTAGAGAATCGTGTAAGCCGCAATGTGGGCAATATGAGTCGAAGCCCCCATGCAAATTCCTTTAAGAATCACTGCGCCAACGGCTATTAGCGCCAACATCCAAATGTATTGCGGATTGAGTTCTGCACTAGATTGCTGTAACAGTTCTAGACTGACCAGATAAATCAGATAATAGGGCACTAACCCCAACGCTGCTCCCAGCGCCGCAAGAATACCCGACAGCGCTAATGACAGACGCTGACGCACGACTAGCCTTCGCAAGGAAGGAGTTTGTCGGAGTGAAGAACCTGCTGACGTTTTAGAGGGTTGATAGGAAATTCCCAACTGCTCGGCTGCCCATTGCTCTGCCTCTTCTGTGGAACCAAAGACACGACCGGGACAGCCATACATATTTTGCACCATCTTGCCGACGATCGCCCCCCACACAGCTACCAGTTTTGCAGAGTCGGGAACCATTGCAATACCAGCACAGTATTGTGAGGTCTGTGGCTTATGCGCTTTCATCCAGGCAATGCCATCTTTCCGCATTTGCTTGACTTGGGGCGATCGCTTCCCTCGTGCTTCTGCCGCCTCCGCATCATCGCGCTGCAAAATTAAACAAAATTGTTCTTGTCGCGCCAGCCACTCTTCAAATCGGGCATAAAACCGTGCCATTTCTTCAGGAGAATCGGTGCCCTGAAAATGGGCTGATACAAAAGGCCAGCGACTTTCATCAATAGTTAGCATAATTAATCAGTGGGTTGGGAATTAAAGCTTTAGACGGAGCAATAGTGATGTGATGGGTTTCTAAGGTTCTTACTGTTTTTGTCATTAGAATGACGCTGAGAAGAGCAATCGCCCCACTTACCAGAAACATTCCGCTATGGCAATTTCGTCATAAGTACATGGGCCCCATTATCTAATTAACAGACGGTTTAGATTTCGGCTGCGCTCAATCTGCTAGGCGGTCGGCTTTGAGAGTCGAGCGCAGTCGAAACCCGTCTTTCATTCATTGCAACTACCGACTTACCACAGGATTAAATCGCCCTAAACTGATCAATTTTTAGAATCGCGCTCTAACTTGTAATCCGGCTGTTCTGGGTGCGCCATATATCGCAGCAATACCTCCACCAAGGTTAAATGCCTGAGTAATGTATTCGTTGTCGAACAAATTGTTGGCAAATAAATAAATGCCATAGCTATCAAACTCATAGCCCACACGAGCATTTACCAGGGCAAAAGAGCCTTGTTCGACGGTATTGAGGTCGTCGAAAAAAGTGTTGCCAAACCCAATTAACTCTACCCGTCCCAAGATGCCAATGTCGCTGCGATATTGGGCCGCTAAGTTATAAGTCAGACTTGGTGTAAAAGGGGTGCGGTTGCCCTCTAAAGGGATGCCCGTAAATGCATCGGTGCCGTTACGAAACTCGGCACTGAGCAAACCTAATCCAGCAATCAGTTCCAGCCCAGACACCGGACGTGCTATCACTTCTAACTCACCACCGATAATCCGAATATCGGCATTGCTAACAACGACAGATCCAGCCTGAATGCTGGGATATTGGAAATTAGAAACATCGTTGTAAAACCCTGCCAGATTGACAATTAAGCGATCGCCCAGCCAGGAGGATTTCAATCCCAGTTCATAATTCCACGAGGTTTCGGCATCAAATACCGCTGTGTCTGCGCTGATCGGATCAAAGCTTGCGCCAGGGGGACGATAGCCCCGTGTGAGGCTGCCATACGCCATCAGGTTGGGGGTAAAGCGATAGTCAATGGCAAAGCGAGGCAGCAGTTCTGAGCCATTCGCCTCCAGATCATTAAGTTCCAGCAGAGGTAGCACCAACGTGCCATCACGGGATGTGAAAATTCGTTCAAAGTCAGTTGTGTTTTGAGTATTTTCGTAGCGCAAGCCAGCGGTCAAGGTTAACGCCTCCGTTACGCCATAGCTGACCTGCCCAAATGTCGCTAAGGTTCTGCTATCCGTTACGCCATTGCCAAGGTTTTCTCCGGCTGGCAGGGGCGATGTAGCGGGGGTGTCCAATCCGGTAATGAAAGCGCGATCGTTATTGAAGGTTGAGGTTTCAAAGTAGCCACCTACAATCCACTGGAAGCGATCGCTTGCTTCCGGCGACTGCACCCGCAACTCCTGTGTAAACACCCGCGACGAAAAATCAGGGGCGTTGATTTCCAGATCGGCAGCGGTCGCATCCTGGTCAAAGGCACCTTCCTGGCTAGAAAAGCGGTGGGCAGTGATGGACGTGACTCGGATCTGAGGGGTGTTATAAGCGACGCGCAGCGATTGAGCATTGGTTACAAGATCATTAAAACCATCAAAATTGAGTTCCGTTTCAAAAGGATCGTCAGAACTTTGCAATACAAACGGTTCTGCCCCTTCTCGATAATCAGCGAAGGAAGCATTGAGCAAAATTTCCCACTCATCCGAAGGAGTCCACAGCAGTTGAGCGCGTCCTGTGCCACCCGAACCGCCATCCACATTCGTATCGAGCAGCGTATTTTCTACGAAGCCATCTTGCCGACCATAGTTGCCTGACAGCCGATAAAATAGCTGATCCTCTACAATGGGCCCACTGATGCTGGCTTGTGCGTCAAAGGCATCATAACTGCCATAACTCAGCGCCGTGCTGGCTTCAAATTCGTTCGTAGGACGGCGGGTGATGATGTTAATGGCTCCGCCTAGAGAACTGCGCCCATAGAGAGTGTTTTGTGGACCTCGCAACACTTCTACTCGTTCCAGATCAACCAGATCTTGATCAATAAATCCGGCAAAATCATAGGGCACGTCATCAACAAAAAAGCCCACTGCATCGCGGCTAAAAGCGTTGAAATTGGTGACACCCCGCAAACTATAAAAGGGGGCTGTACGGTTTGCACCGCTGGGGAAGAAGGTGAAATTGGGTGTGTTATCGGCAATTCCCTCCAGGGATGAAACATTGGCATCTTCCAGTTGTTGCTCCGTCAAAACAGTGATGCTAAGAGGAACTTCCTGTACATCTTCAGGGGTTCGCTCAGCCGTTACGACGACTTGAATTGCATCGTTGGCGATCGCCCCTTCAACGCTCATCTCATCAGTCGCGGCGATCGCTTCAACACTCAACACAAGTCCACCAGCATCGGTTCTGATGTTAGTCGCAGGGGGCGCATCCGATCCGGTAATTGCAACTCGAACGCGGTTGTTTGGCAAGGTTGAAACGGTCACTAGGGCAATCCCCTCTACGGGATTTGCCGCCTGAAACTCCTCTGCATCGGGTAATTCAAGTACGGCATTGGTAATATCAGCGACCTGGGCATTACCGACTACCGTTAGAGATGAAGTAATAGAATCTCCATTGGCTGTGGTCAGAATAATCTCTAAACCACTCTCAGTCGGGTTAACTTGAATGCCTGTGATTGATACAACTGGAGCTTGAGCCAGTTCAGGGATCTGATTTTCTCTGGACTCATTGCTCGCTCGACTCGGCTCATGTCCCCCTTCCCATGCTCTACGTCCGGTCTCTTCTGCCCCTACAGGTAACCCCAGCGCACAGATTAACCCACCTGATAAAGCAAGCCTTAGCCACAACCGCATTCGACAAATTCCTTGAAACACAAGCATCAACACTCCTCAAGCACTTCCAAATCTATTGAGAATAAGTCTCAAGTAAGGCTGAAACGTATCGTAAGGGAAGATGGGCGATCGCGTCTTTTGTCAAACGGATTTTATTTTGTTGTCAAACGGATCAAGGTCATGCTTTCGGAGCTTGTAGGAATTAGGGTTAACTCCAAACTTGCGCTTGAATGCCGCACTGAATGCGCTGAGGCTGGTGTAACCCATCGTTTCTGCAACGGTTGCAACACTCAATTCCCCCGTCATCAACAACTCTTGCGCTTGCTGCATCCGCTGCTGGTAGAGATAGCCAAATACGGTTGTGCCAAACATCTGACGAAATCCGACCTTTAGCTTGTAATCATTTAGCCCAACTTGATGAGCTAATTGGAGTAAGGATGGAGGGCATTCCAGGTTGTTCAACAAAACCTCACTCGCCTGGTGAATCCGATCGAGATCGCTGGACTTCAGCAATCGCTTTTGATGGTTAGAAGAAGTATCTTCTGTAATTTGGTGCAACGATAGTGCCAGTAACTCCAACACCTTGCTTTCCAAATACAGTCGCTTCGTTAAACCTTGATATGGGCAGCACAAAATCTGTCGGGTAAGTATCCTCATAGCACCTGTCATACTTCCCTTCTGAAAGTACAGCGGTACTGACGACCCTTCCAAGGATCGCCAAAGTTCTCTAGGAAGTTCCTCAAGCTGATGCCCAATTAAAGTTTTCAGTAAATCTAAATCTATATAGGTCGCGACTAACACTTGTTGCCCTTGTGTATACTCAGCTATGCCCGTATCGGCAGCCGTCGCAAACCCTACTCCAAAGTGCCCTGCTCGAAACTGAATTTCTTGAGTATTATCGGCAATTACTCCTCTGATGTGCCCAGTAATTCCAAAACCGAGCCGCAACATCTCTCTGTTGCCTTTCTCTTGGATCTGTAGCGATGCCGGATTTTGAAATTTGCAATTTTGAACAACTGTTTCCAAACCAGGGCAAAGCTGAGAGCGCCGTATCCAGCCCTCACAAATTCGATTGGGAAAGTGGATAGTCTGTTCATTTTCAGCTTTAGGAGCCACCCGACTTTGAGAATCACTCCATTCCGCAAAGAGTTCATGGAAATCTTTTGCTGAAAAATTGACTTGCATAGTGTTAGAGGATGTTTGAAAAGTCGGTTAGGGCGTAAAAAAGCTCACTCAGTGTAAGCTGCGAATAGAAAGTACACAGCACCGAGAGAGCCAGATGAGTAAAGCATACCCCAGTAACCTGAGCCGCGACC
>JAAUTN010000167.1 GCA_012031415.1 Leptolyngbyaceae cyanobacterium SM1_4_3
TCGTCGCCATGTGTTGTGATGAGGCACGGCTCACCCCAGACTTTATAGAAGCAAAGCACCAGATTACCCAGCAACCGGGGGGCACGGTTCGCCTCAGCCGCCTTTGTGACAGGAACCCTGGACCCGATGGCGAATCGAGACGAGTTTTTGAAAGTGGGGCGATCCCTCACCATCCCTACTCTTGTTGTCATAGGCGAACAATCACCACCTCAATCAAAGGCTGAAATGGAAGCCCTGGCAACATTACCTAACACCCAATCTGTTCGGCTGCCGGGAACGTTGGGTATGCATGAGGAAGAGGCAAGTGAAGTGGCCGCGATCGTATTACCGTTCCTACGGGCTTAATTTCCAGCATCAAACTCAGAACCAGGGAATGGAGTCGAAGAAACGACCCATTTGCTGGAGACTGGCAAACATGCCAACAATCCCTCCCAGCACCCCAAACGCAATCAAGGCAACGATCTGAGTTGTCGTAATGTCTGAAAGAAAATACCAACTATAGGAGAGGGGGATTAAAGCCAGGAAACGACCCATGACAGCACCCTAAAAAAATTTGATCAGTGCATCAGTTAGCTTGCGGGCTAACGGGTCAGAAGGTGTAGGTGGCATTGGAAATTGCCGCATCAGTTCATTGTGGTTATTCTGGCACACCTACCTGCCTGCTAAAGTTTGCTTTCTTCAACCTCAATCTGCCAGAATTCCGCATCAGCCTAAAGATGCTTACAAAACAGCAACTTTCTTCTATAATTCGAGAACGATTATCATTCTTGAAATTATAGAGGCATGACTGATGGTAGCTGCCGATATTCCCAGTTCCGTTCCCGTAACTGTCTTGACTGGCTATCTGGGTGCCGGGAAGACGACGCTTCTCAACCGCATCCTCACCCATGAGCATGGCAAGAAGGTTGCGGTTATCGTTAATGAGTTTGGCGAAGTGGGCATCGACAATCAGTTGGTAATTGATGCAGACGAAGAAATCTTTGAGATGAATAATGGCTGTATTTGCTGTACGGTGCGGGGTGACTTAATTCGCATTATTGGTAATCTGATGAAGCGGCGCAACAAGTTTGACCATCTGGTGATTGAAACCACAGGATTAGCAGATCCCGCACCTGTGATCCAAACCTTCTTTATGGACGAAGACGTGCGATCGCAAGCCAGCCTGGATGCCGTTGTGACGGTTGTGGATGCCAAGCATATTCACCAGCACTGGGATGCGGATGAAGCGATCGAGCAATTGGCGTTTGCTGATGTAATTTTGCTGAATAAAACCGATCTGGTGACACCCACTGAACTGGATGAATTAGAGCAACGCATCCGCTCGATGAATGCAATGGCGAAAATCTACCGCACCCAAGATGCTCAGGTTGAAATGGACAGCATTCTGGGCGTGGGTGCCTTTGATTTGAGTCGTGCCCTGGAAATTGACCCTAACTTTTTAGGGGAAGATGCTCACGAACATGATGAGACCGTGGGATCAGTAGCGATCGCAGAACCCAGTGCTATGAATTTTGACAAACTCAATGCCTGGTTAAGCGAATTGCTGCGGACTCAAGGAACTGACATTTTCCGGATGAAGGGAATTCTGAACATTGCTGGGGAAGATCAACGGTTTGTCTTTCAAGGGGTTCACATGCTGATGGATGGTCGCGCCGATCGCCCCTGGAAGCCCAACGAAACCCGCAAGAATGAATTGGTGTTTATTGGTCGCAACTTGGATGAAGCACGGCTAAAAGAAGGCTTCCGGGCGTGTCTGGCATGAAAACAAAAGCACAACTGGAATTTCAGCAAACCTGGCGAGGCAGTTTGTCAGATTATGTGACGGCGATCGCCTGGTCGCCCAATAGTCATTTTCTGGCAGCTTGTTCGGCGGCTGGAGAGTTAGTGTTGATCAGTCTGTCAGGTTTTCAATCTACCCTTCTCCAGAGTGAAACGGGGTACTCCGTCGATTGCCTTGCGTTTTCCCATGACGGGCAGTTTCTAGCGATCGGAGGGCAAGATGGGCAGGTCAAGATCTGGTCGCTTCAATCGGGTGTGCCAGAACTGATCACCACGTTAGAAAACAAATCGGTTTGGGTCGATTGCCTGTGCTGGAATCCGACAAAGCATGAGATTGCTTTTAGCCTGGGCAAGTATGTTCAGGTTTGGGATGCTGATACTCAGGACGTTGTGGCGACGCTTAACTTCGAGGCTTCAACCGTCCTGGACCTGGATTGGCGCAGAGACGGGAAATATCTGGCGCTGGCGGGCTATCAGGGGGCAAGAATCTGGAATGCAAACGATTGGGATGCAGAGGAGGAGGCGTTAGATGTCCCCTCGGCAACGGTGGCGATCGCCTGGTCACCCGATAACCAGTTCATTGCTGAGGGCAATCTGGATAGCACTCTAAGCGTGATGGAATGGGGCAATCCGGCTCCCTGGCTGATGCAGGGCTTTCCCGGTAAAGTGCGGCAACTGGCATGGTCAGAGGTTCCCACAAATATTGGTGTGGCGATGCTGGCATCCTGTAGTGGATCTGCCGTTGTCGTGTGGGAGCGCGATCGTGATGAGCGCATTGGGTGGGCCAGTCGGATTCTGGGTAATCATCAAGGGGTGGTGCAGGCGATCACCTTTCAACCGAATTCCCTTTTACTGGCATCCGCAGCCGAGGATGGTTGGGTTGCTCTCTGGCATCGGGGTAGCCGACTGATTCAATCCTTGACAGGTGCATCCAATGGCTTCTCCTGCCTCACCTGGCACCCGCAGGGACATCAACTTGCTGCCGGAGGATTGGATGGTGAATTGTTAGTCTGGTCAGAGGCTTCGCGTGGTCGTGGGTTTGGTGGACGATGAACCCATTATTTCCCGATATGACTTCATCTTCAGTATTTCTCCTGCTGGAAGGTATGCCTTAAAAAAGGATAAAACTTTGCTCTGATTCACCGTTTTATCCCTCCCCTCCGCATTGTTTTCTCCCTGATTCAAGTAGTAACGTTTGTCCCCGGTGGTGTTGTCATTCGACTACTGAAATAAAACGAATTTACCTCTTTAGAATCAATGGCTTCCCTAATCCGAGGTGAGAGCAAAACAACTATTTAGTGACCATTTCCTCATGAGAAAAATCTTTCTTCGTGCGCTACTGGCGATCGCGGTTGCCGCTGTGATCATCCTGCCAAGCTGTGCTCAGCCTGACACTCAATCTCAAAACTCTACAGATTCAACGCTGACGTTCTCCTGGTCGCAGGATGTGGGTCCGCTCAATCCGCATATGTACAACCCTAGCCAGATGTTTGCTCAGGATTTAATTTATGAGCCACTGGTGAGCTACGATCGCGGCGGCGAAATTCAACCCGCACTGGCAGAAAGCTGGGAAGTATCGCCCGACGGCAAGTTGATTACGTTCCAACTGCGCGAAGGCGTTCAGTTCTCCGATGGCACTCCATTTGATGCCACTGCCGCCAAAGCCAACTTTGATCAGATATTGCAAAACCGTGCAGAACATGACTGGTTAGGATTAATTGAGGCGATCGATCGTGTGGAAGTCCAGGGCGATCGAACGTTGCAGATATACCTGAAAACGCCTTATTATCCAGCCTTACAAGAATTGACGCTGATTCGCCCGGTTCGTTTCCTGTCGCCCAAAGCGTTTCCCGATAGCGGCACGACCGCAGAAGGCATTAAAGCCCCGATCGGCACAGGACCCTGGGTGTTAGCCGATTACCAGAAGGACGCTCAGGCTGTTTTTAAGCGCAACGAGAACTATTGGGGCAACAAACCTGCCATCGAACAGGTGACCGTCAAAATTATTCCCGATGCCGAAACTCGAGCACTGGCGTTTGAAAACAACGAAATTGATTTGATCTATGGCAACGGTGAAATTAGTCTCGACTCGTTCCAGCAACTGCGAGATTCCGGGAACTATACGGCTGAGGTATCGCCACCCTTGAATACGCGAGCGATCGCCATCAACTCCAATCGGGGAGCGACAGCAGACCTGAAGGTGCGGCAGGCGATTCAGCATAGCGTCAATAAAGATGCGATTGTTTCCGCCATTTTCTACGACACGGAACAGAAAGCTGACACCTATTTTTCAACCGAAGTGCCCTATGCCGATATTGGCTTGCAGCCCTATGCCTACGACTTGGATCAAGCTAAAGCTTTACTGGATGAAGCCGGATGGCAACAGCCCGCAGGACAGGAAATCCGCCAGAAAGACGGTCAGCCTCTAACGCTCGATCTCTCGTTTAGCGGGGAAAACAATGTGGATAAGGCGATCGCTGAAGCGGTTCAGGCTGATCTGAGAGCCGTAGGGGTTGATGTTCGGCTGTTGGGCGAAGAAGAGCAATCCTGGTTAGATCGCCAAGCAAACGGCGAATTTAATCTGATCTTCAACGACACCTGGGGACCACCCTACGAGCCGCAGGCAATGGTGTCTTCCATGCGCGCTCCCTCTCATGCCGACTATGCGGCTCAGCAAGGACTGCCGATGAAAGCGGAGATCGATCGCAAAATTGGGGAAGTGCTGCTGACGACTGACGAAACATCGCGCCAGCAGCTTTACCGCGACATTCTCACAACGCTGCATGAGCAGGCAGTCTATCTACCGATTTCCTATTCGACTAACGTTGCCGTGATGCACAAGGAGTTATCTGGGTTTGAATTTATGCCCCAGGCAAATCAAGTGCCGCTGAGCAAACTCAGTAAGTCCTAAAGACACTCCTGATTCCCTCACCTCTTCCTTCCCACAGCGTAGGGGTGAGGATGCATTTTAACCCACCACAAACATTCCTGTGAAACTGACTGACCACTACATCTCTAGGCGCATTCTGCAACTCATTCCCGTGTTGCTGGGAATCTCGATCGTCACGTTCCTGCTGATTCAACTGATGCCCAGTGATCCGGCGGCAGTAGTGTTACGTGTGGCAAATACTCCGGCAACCCCAGAAGCGATCGCGGCAATGCGGGAAAAACTTGGACTCGATCGCCCTCTTCCAGTGCAGTATTTCGATTGGCTCTGGCACGTTTTGCGGCTGGATTTTGGGCAGTCCTTCGTGACTGGAAAACCTGTTCTGCAAGAAGTGATGCACTATGTGCCGACAACGCTGATTTTAACGGCTTGTGCCACCCTGCTGATTTTTGCGATCGGCTTGCCAATGGGAATTGTGGCGGCATTGTACCGCGATACTGTGTTCGATCAGATCAGTCGGTTGTTTGCGTACATTGGCGTAGCGATGCCAAGTTTCTGGCTGGGATTTTTGTTGATCTATGTGTTTAGCTTCAAGTTGGGCTGGGTTTCGGTGATTCATCAGGGGCGATCGCCGATTGGATCTTGCCGTCACTTACCTTAGCTTGGGCACCTGCGGCAGTATATGCTCGTTTGTTGCGCGGCAGTATGCTGGAAAGCCTGGGTCAAAATTATGTGCTGTACGCCAGAGCGAGAGGTCTATTAGAACGATTGGTAATTGTGCAATATGCGCTGAAAAATGCGCTTTTGCCTGTCGTCACGGTGTTTGGCTTGAGTTTTGCTAATCTGCTTTCTGGTGCGGTGATTGTAGAAAGTGTGTTTGCGTTGCCGGGGCTGGGACGATTCGCCGTTCAATCTATTCTCAATCGCGATTATCCAGTTGTGCAATGTTATGTCTGTTTAACGGCTGTGCTATTTGTCGTCGTCAATTTGATCGTTGACCTGACCTACGGCTATTTCGATCCACGGATTCGTTTTGGTAAACAAGAAGTTTGATTATGGCAATTTTGCAAAAACTTTTAGATCACAAACTGGCCTGGTTGGGTCTGAGCCTGATTGCGATCGTTGTTCTCACCGCCATCTTTGCCCCGCTGATCGCCCCCCACGATCCCTTAGCGGTTGATTTGATGCAGAAACTTCAGCCGCCCAGTGCTGCCTTTCCGCTCGGAACCGATCATCTGGGTCGTTGTATCCTGTCCCGCTTGATCTATGGGGCGCGAGTGTCACTATCCATTTCCCTGGTGGTGATTGCGCTGACAACGACGATTAGCCTGGTTGTTGGCTTGATCGCAGGCTATGTGGGTGGCAGAGTGGATAGCTGGCTGATGCGAGTGTGTGATGTGTTTCTCGCGTTTCCGGCGCTGATTTTGTCGCTGGCGATCGTTGGCATTTGGGGAGCCGGAGTCGGGAATTTAATCTTTGCCCTGGCAATAACCCACTGGGCAGGCTATGCCCGCATTGTTCGCAGTCGCGTTTTAAGTGTCAAGGAAAGCGATTTTATCCAGGCGGCGATCGTCTCAGGTGCAAGCAGTTTGCCGATCATGTTCAAGCATATACTGCCATTTACGATCGCGGAACTTGCCATTCTCACATCACTCGACATCAGCCACATGATTTTGCACATTGCAGGCTTGTCCTTTCTGGGATTAGGCATTCAGCCGCCTACACCGGAATGGGGAGCCATGATCAACGATGGACGGGAGTATTTCCGCCGCCAGCCAGAACTGATGCTTTATCCGGGGCTGATGATTTTTATCACGACACTCGCTTTTAATATTGTGGGTGATGTACTGCGGGATGTGCTTGACCCGCGCATGGAGAAGCAAGTGCGATCTGAAACGTTGAAAGCGAAGTTGCAAAATGGTTGAACCTGTTCTGACTGTTGATAATTTGCAGGTTGCATTTGCCGCGAGATCGATCGTCCGCAATATCAGCTTTCAACTGCAACCGGGCAACGTCTTGGGCATCATTGGCGAAAGCGGCAGTGGCAAAAGCGTCACCTGTCTATCGATTCTAGGATTGTTGAAAGGAACAACGGTTCAAGGCAGCGTTCAGCTTGCAGGGCAGGAATTAATAGGGTTAAATCAGGCTCAGTTGCGCCAGATTCGGGGACCCAAAATCGGTATGATTCTGCAAAATCCGGTCAGTTTCTTCAACCCGATCGCCACCATTCAACGGCAATTCATCGAAACCCTGCGATCGCACCGCTCACTCACAGATACTGCGGCTCGTGCGATCGCCACTGACCATCTCACGGCTGTGGGTTTAACTGATCCACAGCGGGTGCTGCGTCAATTTCCGTTCCAACTGAGTGGTGGAATGCTGCAACGGGTCATGATTGCGATCGCACTTTCCTTGCAACCGCAAGTGTTAATTGCCGATGAACCGACAACAGCACTGGATGTGATTACCCAAATGCAAATTCTGGGACTGATCAAACAACTGCAACAGCAAACCAACTGTGCTCTGCTGTTAATTACCCATGATTTGGGGGTGATTGCTCAACTTGCCGATCGGGTGGCGGTGATGCGAAACGGTGAATTTGTTGAACAAACCAGCGTCGAGCAGTTATTTGATCATCCCCAACATCCCTACACGCGATCGCTGCTTGCGTCTCGACTCACCCCTCACCTGGGAGCCAGACGATGACCTTACTATCGGTGCAGCAGGTTTCTAAAACCTATCAATTGCGGTTGGGCTGGAGCGGCAAAACGCAGCTTATTCACGCGCTGCAAGATGTTTCCATCGATCTTGCACCTGGAAACTGTTTGGGCGTAGTGGGGGAAAGCGGTGCCGGAAAAAGCACGTTAGGACGGATGGTGCTGGGTTTAGAAAAGCCCGATCGCGGTCAGATCTGGTTTCAGGGTCAGGAACTGAGCCAGTTAAAGCCCCAGGAACTGCGATCGATGCGGCGCGACATGCAGGTGGTTTTTCAAGATAGCTTTAATGCCGTAAATCCGCGATTCAATGTCAGGGAGATTATCAGTGAACCCATCCGCAACTACTTGAATCTGACGGCTACCGAGGTAACGGATCTCACCATTCAACTCCTAGAAACCGTCGGTTTAGCTGCGGCGGATGCGGATAAATATCCTCATCAGTTTAGCGGCGGGCAGTTGCAGCGCGTCACGATTGCACGGGCGATCGCCCTCAAGCCAAAACTGGTTGTGTTGGATGAACCTGTCTCTAACCTGGACATGACCATTCAGGCTCAAATTCTTGATCTACTGCTCGATCTGAAGCAACAATTTCACCTGTCTTACCTGTTCATTACCCATGATCTGGCTGCCGTTGCCTATCTTGCCGATCGATTCGTCATCATGCACAAAGGAGCAATCGTGGAATCAATTGATTCCCTGGATTTGAGCAAACTACAGCATCCCTATTCCCGACAGTTAATCGCCGCTCAATTACCTGTCCATCCCCGCGATCGCAAATCCTTCATTTACGCTACAAAACCATGACAAACAATCTACTGAAAATCAACTGGCACCAATGGCTTGAGCGTTGGGATGCTCAACAAAGCGGCTATCTTCCCTATCGAGAAGAGCGGTTTCAAATCATGCTGGATGCGATCGCTCACCTGTTGCCCACATCGTTCACCGCCATTGATCTGGCTTGTGGTCCCGGTGCAATCAGCCAGCGTTTACTGAACCGCTTTCCGCAAGCCAACTGTGTTGCCATTGATTATGATCCGGTTTTGCTAGCGATCGGTCAGGGTGTATTAGGGTCAATGGGCGATCGGCTGCGTTGGATCGAGGCGGATTTAACGCAGGATGACTGGTTAGAACAAATGGGAGACACTCAGGTTGATGCCGTTTTGACGACAACCGCACTGCACTGGTTGCCGATCGATCGACTGGTGCATCTTTATCAGAAACTTGGTCAGGTTATCCGTCCGGGTGGTGTGTTCCTGAACGGCGATCATCTTTACTTTCCGCCGCACTTAGCCACAATTCAACGATTAGCAAAGGCAGTGCAGGCACATCAGGAGGAACAGGCGTTTTTAGTGAGAAACCAGGAAGACTGGCAGCAGTGGTGGCAGGCGATCGAGCAAGAAGCAGAACTCAAAGCGTTGCTAACTGAAAGACATCGACGCTTTCAACCTCGATTCACCGAGCATGAGCCAACGCTGGTGATTCATGAGGCAGCTTTGCAAGAGGCAGGATTTCGGGAAGTGAGTACCATCTGGCAGCGATTTGACGATCGGATTTTGATGGCAGTGCGTTAGTTAACACAGTTCAGGCAAGAAACTTACGAATTGCCATTCCAACGCTTAACTTTCTTGCCTGGTACATTCATGGCGAATGGTGATGATGAGTATCCTGCTGGGGCTGAACGGGTTGCACCAATCCCATACTGTGTTGACCAAACGCCGCCAACCCCATCGTCACCAATCCTGAGCTTAGAAGCCCCATCGAGACCAAGCCAAAGGAGAATATCCCCATTGAGACAAGCCCGATCGAGACAATGCCATGTGCAGACACCCCGATCGCAACTACTCCATGAGCGCCAATTCCCACCGATACTTTTTCCGTTTCTTTAACGTTTCATTCATTGAACTCAACTCAGTTAAAAATTCGCTTGAGGGCGGGAATGCGGGACAACACAAAATAGTCCAGCAATAGCACAATCACTAATGAAAGACCGACTAATGGAAATGCCAGTCCCAAAACGGCAACGATCGCCAGTGGCACTCGCCAGTTTTGCACATAGGGCGGCATCGCTGGAGCGCCAATCCATCCCGATTCTTTAGGGCGACGTTGCCACCACATCACGGCTCCCGTAATAGAAAGCAACATTGCAATTAACGCTGCCAGCAGCATCAGCAATTGGTTTGGCAGTCCAAAATATTTCCCCATGTGGATAGCAACGCCCATCTCCACAGCTTTGGGAACCAGACCATAATCGTTCCAACGGACATCTGCCAGCACTTTGCCGCTGTACTGGTCAATGTGCATCGTCACCTCCTGAGTCGGATCATTCGGGAATGCCGCAACGGTATAGACCCCGGCTTCTCCCTCCGGTGGCGTTACAGTGAAGCCAGGAGGCGCACCTTTCGACTGAGCTAGGGCAATCACAGAGTTGAGATCCACAGTCGTACTGGGAGCAACACCTGCTTGAGCCGTAGAACTGGTATCGCTATGACCGGAGTGGTTGCTATGACTGGATGCTGTAGATTGAGGCATGGGTAGCTGTTGCACCGCCCAGGGCACAACCTGTCCACGTTGATTCAGTGAGCCAGTCAAAACCGTTGATTGAGGAACGTCATCCCACATCTGGGCTGGAAATCTGCCCCATACTTGAGCAAAGGTATCTCCCCAAAAGCCACTCCAGGGCAAACCTGTGAGAATCAAAAAGCCAATCAGGAGAATGCCATAAAATCCGGGAACCGCGTGTAAGTCTCGCCAGAATATCCGTTGATTTTTGCTCCAGAGTCGGGGAACGAGAGTGCCTAAGACTGAGAACCTGTTATGGGGTAACCACAGGTAAAGTCCCGAAATGAGCAGCACCAACCCCCAGCAGGCAGCCAGTTCAACCAAATAATCTCCAACTTTGCCGATCAGCAACTCGCCATGAATCTTTCTGGCGATCGCCTGGAGGTTATTATCCTCATCGCGATCGCCCAACACCTGACCGTTGTAGGGATTCACAAAGACCATCAGGTTACGCTCATTTGCCGTTGCAATTGACACTTCGGTACTGCGATCGGGGGCAACATTGGGCGTAATTTGCGTTACGGTTGCATCAGGATAAACATTCTGAGCAGACTGTACCTGCTCTGTGTAAGGTAGCGCAGTTATTCCAGGCTGCACAAACATCAGATTGTGATACATAGCAGCATCTAACTGCGGCTTGAAGAGATAGATAATCCCTGTTGCTGCCAGAATGAGCATGAAGGGAATGACAAACAACCCGGCATAGAAGTGCCATCGCCAAACAGTACGGTAAAAGCGATTACCCGGAGATTGGGTGGTTGAGGTCTGATTGAAAGCGGTTGCCGATTCACTCATCTTGATGGTTTTGTGTCAAAAACAGAGGCGCGATGACTATGCCTCACACCTGAGAACACTGTCAAAAGACAGGCTGTCAAACTGTTACAAACCTTTAGATTGCAGCGACTCAAGCAAACGCTGAAGGAGTTGTCTGCATTTGTTCCAAAACATGCAGCGTATTCTGATAAGCGATCGTTTCGCCCTGTTCATGAAAACATTGGGCGGCTTGCTGAAGATCTGCGATCGCCTCTCCAACATTTCCCATTTGATAGTGCATCACGCCTCGGTTGAAATAGGTTTGAGCATGATTCGGGCTTAACGCTAGAACCTGATCAAAAATCATGCAGTGCTGCCAAAAAAGTCGCCTTCATGATGACAAGCACAAGCCCGATTAAAATAGGCTTTTGCATCGTTTGCATTGAGACTAATCGCTTGAGTAAAATCGGCGATCGCGTGTTGGGGTTCTTGAAGCTGCAAGTACACTACGCCCCGGTCATTCAAAATATCAGCACGCTGCAAGGTGGATGACGAAGGAGTGTATTGAAGCGATTGGTTATAGTCTGCAAGGGCAGCAATCTTCTCCCCTAGCGCGACCTGTGCTAATCCCCGGTTGTAGTAAGCCCGGTAATCGTGAGGCTGAAGTTGAAGCAGTTGATTGTAGTCTGCTACGGCGTTCTGATACTCGCCCAACCGATCATAAGCCAGTCCTCGATTGAGATAAAATTCGGCATGAGTTGGGTCCAGTTGTAGCCCTTGAGTACAGTCGGCGATCGCTTGTTGGTATTGGTTGAGAACTAGATGCGTTAAGCAACGGTTGCTATAAGCAGGTGCAAAATCGGGTTGTTGTTGAATGACTTGTGTAAAGGCTTCAGTAGCCCGTTGATAATTTTCGTTGTGAAATGCTGCGATTCCTGTTTGAAACACCGCCTGGGATGGAGACACTAATTGTTCTACTGGCTCTGCCCAAGCCGTGGGCAACTCTAGAGACAGGATGAGGATAGCGACAATGCAAAAACTGGTGAGCAACTTCTGAAGATGAGACATAAGTGTAGTTTGATTTAATGTTGGTATGTTGCTCTACTCGCAAAACTGTAGAGCAACCGACTAACTACGACTTCCAGCCTTGCTCGGCTTGGTCTAGCACATAAGCAGCAACGTCTTCAATCTGGGAATCATTCAAACGTCCCTTGAATGCAGGCATTGCATTTTTACCATTTTGAACTTGATTTTGAATGGCTTCGATCGAAGCCATCTCGTATTTCTCTAAATCTGCCTTCTGGAGCGTTTTGGCAGGATTTACCATATTTCGCCCATTCATGTGGCAGGAGGCACAGTTCGCCCCAAATACCTTAGCTCCGTTGTCCAGGTCAGCCGCGAGAACAGAGGGGGTAAAGCTAAATAGAACTGTGGCAATCAGTAAAACGGTCAACAGAATTCGTTTCAAGTGCAGGCTCCTCTTCTCAGATCAACGGTCTGTTCACCATCCTGATCATTTGATTGATCGCTGTCAAAAGACGCTTCGTCAAAGGTCACAGCTTTTTAATAAGACCATCTGTCAAACATTACAAAGCATGAACTCTGACCTGTGGTGTACACTAATTTCAATTTTGAGTGCTCATCACCCATGTCACCTCTGCCAGACTACCGTCCCAAGCAACTCTCATTAGGTCCGCTAGAGAGTGAGATCCTGGAAATCCTTTGGGAATTTGAATCGGCAACGGTTAAAGAGATCCACGATCGCATCCTATCTGACCCCGATCGCGAACTCGCTCAAGCCTCGGTGACAACCGTTCTCAATCGTCTGGCAAAGAAGGGTTGGGTGATGTGCCATAAGCAGGAAAAAGCCTTTCAGTGGCAACCTCGGATTTCTCAAGAAGAAGCTAAAGTACTGCAAGCTCACAACCAGCTAAACCAGTTTTTAGCGGTAAGCAATCCCGATATGGTTGCCGCATTTGCAGACAGTTTAGATGCCGCTAGCTTAGACCAACTAGAGGCGATCGCCCAACGGATTCGTGCTGCACGGCAAGCCAGGGAGGAGCAGTGATGCACTTAGGCATTCTGTTGATGGCGGTGGCAGTGGCAGCATTCATCCGGCTTTCCTGGTTCCGATCTTCAGGTACTTGGGCTGATCGGTGGCAGCGAACGTTAGGGGCATTTCTGTTACCACCCATTCTATTGCTGACAACCAGTATGACAGTTCTGGGTATGGGGCATCACGGCACCATGCTCAGGCATTCTGTGGGATGGGTGGGATGCCACGTTGCGTTAGGATTTCTTGGATTTACAGGGGTATTGCTTGCTTATTTGTTTGGGCAACAGTGGCGATCGCTTCAGCCAATTCGTTCCCTGCCATCATCATCAGTTTCAGGCAGAACAGGACGAGTGTTAGAGACTCCTGATTTGTTCGCTGCTCAAGTAGGGATTTGGAAATCAGAGTTAGTGGTGAGTCGAGGATTATTGGAAGCTCTGAGTGCAGAGCAACTGGAAGCAGTCTTGAGTCATGAAGAAGCGCATAGATACTACTGCGATACCTGCTTTTTCTTCTGGCTCAACTGGATTCGACGATTAACCTTTTGGCTTCCTAAAACGGAATCTCTCTGGCAGGAGTTGTTACTGCTACGGGAGTTACGAGCCGATCAATGGGCAGCACAACGGGTCGATGCGTTGACATTGGCAGAGGCCCTTTTACTCGTCGTGCGATCGACCTCTGCACAACATCATCACTGTGCTGCATTTTATGACACAACTTCTGCCACTCGATTAGAAGAACGAATTGACTTTCTCCTGACTCAGCCAGAAATTACTCAAAGTCAATATCAGCTTTGGATTTGGTTACTTCCGATCGCGTTACCGATACTGACAATACCATTACATGGATGATGAGATTTCAGCGTTAGTCATCGGGTTACAGAGTCTATGCGGTCAGAGATTTGGCAAACAGTAAGCCCTTCACGTATCAGGCTCATCTAAATGCTCCACCACCGCCTGATAGAACGCAAAGACATGATCATCCTGCAAGCGGTAAAACACATGCCGTCCTTGCTTGCGAGAACTCACCAGGCGAATCGTTCGTAAGGTTCTTAACTGGTGAGATACGGCTGATTCATTCATGTCCACAGCCGTTGCCAAATCGCCCACACACATCTCCTGTTTTGCCAGGATTGACAAAATTCGCAACCGATTGGGATCGGCAAGAAACCCTAGAAATTCTGCCATCCGCTGTGCTTTCTCACTGCTCAGGGGTGGTTGCTGCAACCGTTGGGTTGAGTCAGCAGAATGGTCATGGGGAAGATCACAACAAAAATCTTCCCCATCTTCAGGCATCTCAGAACTAGGTTGAGCAGGCAAATCAGACATGAAGGAAAGGGGTTAGCGATATTCAGGAATGACAACCACAGCCTGTATGTCCACAACCTGATCCTTGGGGATGTCCATTGGCACAAGCTTCGCCACAATAGGCTTTGTCATCTTTCATCACTGCATCGCTCAAATTCACGATACACAGGCAATCCGGGCAAGCACACTTCATTTGAGTCACCGTAGTCATGGTCGTTCTCCTAAACAAGCTTCTGATTCATCTTAATATATGAACAGTGATTCAGATATTGGAGTACTGAAATCTTCACAACTTGAGAAGCTGCGCCACATTGCGTGGGTTTTAATGACAGTTTCATGAACAAAGGCTAAATTGGGTGGTTAAGTACTGGCAGAAAA
>JAAUTN010000021.1 GCA_012031415.1 Leptolyngbyaceae cyanobacterium SM1_4_3
ATGCGCCCGATCTGATTCAAAGAGTACCCGGGCCTAGATTGCGTCGTCAGGTATGGCTGCGGACGGCATCGGGGTCAGCGGTTAGCCTATGCCACTTCCTGGTGGGAGGCAAGCCATGTGGATGAATATTTGCAGAACCGATCGCTGCCAATTTGGGCAAGTTTGACACGCTTGAGAACTGAGCTACACCGCGACGTGCAGGGAATTTATTACGGCTATTCGCCTGCCCTAGAACTCGCTTTTGAGCAACAGGGTCCCTTTTGGGGTCGCCACTATCTGTTCTGGCATCATGGACAGCCGCTGACGCTAATCTACGAAGTTTTTTCCCCCTATTTAACTCGGTACTTGGGCAATATGCTGAGCGGCAAGTAGCTCTCATTCAGCTTGTTCAGCAATTTTCTGGAAGAAGCACAGGAAGTGCTGTATCTAAACATCTCTAGAATGCCCGTACCAAGTCGAATTAGTTTGTGTGCGTAAAGTACTTTTAAGAGGTTTTTCTAGAAATATTATTTGAGAATAATCAAGTTGAGGAAGAGATTTGGTTTTGTGCCAGTTGTTGCTGGAGAACATTGAGCTTTCACCGATTTGAACCTACCTTTTAGAATTGAAGGACTTGAGTTTTCTCAAATAAAGGACTTAAGTCTCTTGTTTTACAAGATTGATTCTATGTAGGCTCCAAGTCAAATCGGCAGAGGCACTCCAGATTGTATCTGCTACGTTTGCCTTTCCTCAGATTTAGTCGTCTCACTGTGCCAAGTTTATTCTCTTATCAGATAGAGATGGCTGCATTTTTGCTTACTTTGCTATTAATCCATTTGCTACTAATCCATTGCTGAGATAATGACTGCGAAGGAAAGGAGGCGATCGCTAGATCTGGGTGCGACAACGGCTCATCTGCTGCAAGCGTTAACGCTTTCTATTGGAGCTTCTCCTGATTTTGAAACGGCGCTTGAGGTTGTTTTGCAGCAGGTCTGTCAGTTGACAGATTGGGTATTAGCAGAAGCCTGGATTCCTGATCAGAAGGTAGGGGTACTAACCTGTAGCCCAATTTGGTACAGCAACCACACTTCACAGGCGCTTGACCGCTTTCGAGAATTTAGTGAAACCCTGACTTTTTCACCTGGCGTAGGGTTGCCGGGGCGAGTTTGGAGTACTCAACAGCCAGAATGGGAGGCTGATGTTTCTCGCCAGTCTGAAGCTGCTTTTCGGCGAACCGAGTTGGCGATCGCCGCTGGCTTTAAGTCAGGCTTGGGGATACCCGTCGTTGCCAATGGACAGGTTCTCGCGGTGCTGGTGTTTTTGATGCAGGACTCTCGTCGCGAAGACTGGCAGTTAGTGAAACTGGTGCGGGCGATCGCCGCTCCTTTGGGAATGTTGATGCAGCTCAAGCAAACCGAGAAAAATCTTCAAGAGAAAGAAGGATTTTTGCGTCTGCTGCTAGACAACATTTTGCAAGAAATTTTTTGGAAAGATCGAAACTCCATTTATCAAGGCTGTAATCGTGAATGGGCTGAGTCACAAGGAATAAGCGATCCTAAAAATGTTGTTGGTTTAGCTGACTATGACCTGCCTCACTCGGCAGAGGAAGCAGATAGCTACCTTGAACAAGACCGTCAGGTGATGGAAACGGGAGTCCCGATATTGCATCAGGTTGAATTTAGGACTCAACTTGACGGACGGCAAGTTTGGCAAGAGTTCAGCAAAATTCCTATTCGTAATGCGGCAGGTGAGGTGATTGGGCTGCTGGGAACAATCGAAGATATCACTGAGCGCTGTCGGGTTGAGGAAGCGTTGAAACAGGCTGAGCAAAAGTATCGCAGCATCTTTGAAAATGCCGTCGAAGGAATCTTTCAAACCTCAATTGAGGGACAGTATCTGATCGCAAACCCAATGCTGGCCCGCATCTATGGCTATGAATCGGTTGAAGAGCTAATTGCTAACCTCACTGATATTCAGAATCAGCTTTACGTCCAACCCGATCGGCGAACTGAGTTTATCCAGCTATTGCAAAATCAAGACCTTGTACGAGGCTTTGAATCTGAAGTTTACCGACGCGATGGCAACAAAATTTGGATTTTAGAAAATGCCCGGGCAATTCGAGGGGCAAATGGGGAACTACTGGGCTATGAAGGCACGGTAGAAGATATCACCGAGCGTAAACAGTCCGAGGCCGCACTACATCGGCGCGATAGTTTGCTTCAGGGGGTTGCCGAAGCGACTCACTATTTGTTGACTAATCCAAACTGTGAACAGGCGATCGCCCAGTCCCTTAAAGCTCTGGGCACTGCGGCTCAAGTTGACCGGGTTTATATCTTTGAAAATCACCCTCATCCCCAAACGGGTGAGGTCGCCATGAGTACTCGGTTTGAGTGGACTCATCCAGAAACTTCCCCGATTTTATACGAGTCGCACTGGCAAAACTTGCCCTACACCAACTCAGGGTTGAGCCGCTGGTATCAAACCTTAGCATCTGGTCAGTCGATTGCCGGAATTGTCCGCTCTTTTCCCCAGGCAGAGCAAAAGCTGCTGATTCAAGACCGGGTTTTGTCGATTCTGCTTGCACCAATTTGGGTGGAGGAGGAATTTTGGGGCTACATCGGGCTGGATGATTGCCACTCAGAGCGAGAGTGGTCAAAAAATGAAGAGTCGATTTTGATGGCGATCGCTGCCAGTATTGGAGCCGTTTTACAGCGCCGCTGGACAGAAGACATGATTCGCTATCAGGCGTTTCACGATCTGCTGACGGGTTTGCCCAATCGAATTTTATTTGGCGATCGCTTGCTCCAGGCGCTCACTCAGTCCAAACTCCACCAGGGCATGATCGCCGTGATGTTTCTCGATTTAGATCGATTCAAAACCATTAATGACACATTAGGACACGCCATCGGCGACCAGCTTTTGCAGAATGCTGCTCAGCGTTTGATAAGTTGTCTAAGGGAAAGTGACATGGTTGCTCGCTGGGGCGGCGATGAATTCACCCTGCTGCTACCTCAAATTTCTTGCGCTGAAGATGCTGCCCAAATCGCTCGACGCATTCTGGAAGTGATGCAGCCAGCCTTTAGCCTAGAGGGACACGAACTTCACATTACCAGCAGCATTGGCATTGCCCTTTCTCCTCAAGACGGCCTTGATGCCCAGTCGCTACTCAAAAATGCCGACGCTGCGCTCTACCGCGCCAAAGACCAGGGACGCAATAACTACCAGTTTTACACAGTAGCGATTAGCTCCGAAGTATCCGAGCAACTGATCTTAAGCAATAGCCTGCATCATGCCCTGGAACGCCAGGAATTTGTCATTTACTATCAGCCCCAAATTGATATCCGCACGGGGCAAATCACCCAAATGGAAGCTCTGCTACGCTGGCATCATCCTGACCTGGGCATTATTTCACCTCGAAAGTTTATTAGCCTAGCAGAAGAAAATGGCTTAATTATTCCAATCGGAGAATGGGTGCTGCAAGCTGCCTGTACCCAGTGCAGAATCTGGCAAGCGATGAACTTACCTCCCGTGCGGGTAGCCGTCAACCTATCGGTACGTCAATTTCAACAGCCTCAATTGGTTGAAAGAATTATGCAGGTTCTCCAATCTACTGGGCTGAATCCTGCGCTACTGGAGCTAGAAATTACCGAAACCGCAGCGATGCAAAACATCGACCTCAGCATTGACACCTTGCACGAACTAAGAGCAAAGGGAGTTCGCATCTCAATGGACGATTTCGGTACGGGCTATTCGTCACTCAGTCATCTAAAAAAATTCCCGCTAGACACGCTTAAAATCGACAGTTCTTTTGTGCAAGACCTGACGGACAATTCTGACGACGTTGCCATTATCACTGCCATTGTTGCCCTGGGAAAAGGACTTAAGCTAGCAGTTGTAGCAGAAGGGGTAGAGACTGAGAGCCAGATGAAATGTTTGCGATCGCTCCACTGCCAGGAAATGCAAGGCTACTGGCTCAGCCCCCCTTTGGCTGTCCAAACTGCTACCCGGTTCCTGCAAACACACCTGCAAGCAGCGCTCTAGAACTGCCGCAAGAACCTCAGATCACTAGCATACAAACGGCGAATATCATCCAACTGGTGCAGCACCATTGCAAATCGCTCTACGCCAAACCCGGCTGCAAACCCTGTGTATACTTCAGGGTCATAGCCCACCGCCTTCAGCACATTCGGGTCAACCATGCCACAGCCCAGCACCTCCAGCCAGCGACCGCGCCACCGCACGTCTACCTCAGCAGACGGCTCCGTGAATGGGAAGAAACTGGGGCGAAAGCGAATTTCTACATCGCCAAACATCGATTCCAGGAAAACTTTAATCGTGCCCTTCAGATCGGTGAAGGTTAGCCCTTCGTCAACCGCCAGAATTTCAAGCTGATGGAACACCGCAGAATGGGTTGCATCCACCGTATCCCGCCGATAGACACGCCCCGGAGCCGCCACTCGAATCGGCGGATCATTTGCCTCCATATAGCGAATCTGTACTGAGGAGGTGTGCGTCCGCAGCAAATTGCCATCGGGTAGGTAAAAGGTGTCCTGCATATCGCGGGCAGGATGGTCTGCGGGAGTGTTGAGCGCTTCAAAGTTGTAATAGTCAGTTTCCATCTCTGGACCTTGGGCTACAGTGTAGCCTAGACCCACCAGCACATCTAGCGATCGCTCAATCGTGCTAGTCAACGGATGGATATGTCCCTGAGGAACAAACGCCCCTGGCATCGTCACATCCAGCGTTTCAGTTTCAAGTTGGGCTTCAATTTGAGCCGCTTGCAGCACTGTTCGTCTCTGGTCAAGGGCAGCCTGTAGCGACTCTTTGACCTCGTTCGCCAGAGCACCAATGCGGGGACGTTCTGCCGCATCCAACCTGCCCATGTTCCCCAACACCTGTGGCAACTGTCCTTTTTTACCCAGATATTTGATTCGCAGTGGCTCAAGTTGTTCCAAGTTTTCAACAGTGGCGATCGCCTGCTGCGCTTCCTGGCGCAAATTTGCCAGTTGAGACTCAAGTTCGCTAAGCTGTGTGGTCATGCCTGTAATGATCTAAGGTAATCGTCAGTGGTTGTCAAGAGTTGATCGTCAAGAATTGATCGTCAAGATATAGTCGTGCAAACAGAGGCTGAGATACGATGCCAGCATATCTCAGTCTATCTTCTTAGCTGTCTCTAAGTCAGTGGGAAAGTTAGCCTCCGCCTTTATTAACTTTTAATAAAAACTGTTTAGTAAGGATGATTATAGGTTCTGCTCAATTCCCTATGTGACTGCATGAATCTGCTGATTAGTAATGACGATGGCATCTTTGCTCAGGGCATTCGTACCCTTGCGAATACCCTGGCAGCGTCTGGGCATCAGGTTACAGTTGTTTGCCCTGACCGTGAACGCTCAGCCACTGGGCACGGCTTGACCATTCATGACCCGATTCGAGTGGAGGCCATCGATTCAGTTTTTCACTCTACCATTAGAGCTTGGGCCTGTTCAGGCACTCCCTCTGACTGCGTTAAATTAGCATTAGGAGGACTGCTAGACAGCCCACCTAGCATCGTTTTGTCAGGAATTAATCACGGTTCTAACTTAGGAACAGACGTACTTTATTCCGGTACAGTCTCTGCCGCAATGGAAGGACTAATAGAAGGAATTCCCAGCATTGCCTTTAGTCTGGCTAGCTTCTCCAATCAGGACTTTCAGCCCGCTGCCAACTTTGCCCAAACCCTAGTTGATCGCATTGCCAAACACCCTTTGCCCTACGCGATGCTACTCAACGTCAACATTCCAGCAGTCCGTCAGCAGGATATTATCGGAGTTGCACTAACTCGTCAGGGAATTCGTCGCTATTTTGATACGTTTGAGAAGCGAGTCGATCCTCGTGGCAAAACCTATTACTGGTTAGCTGGAGAATTAATTGAAGAAGTTTCCGACCTAGATAATCCAACTCTATCCCCAGCAGCGGGTATGTCAGACCTAAACCTGGAATGGGCAAGTCAAACTATGACCGATGTTCAGGCAATTCGTCAAAATTACATCACAGTTACACCCCTTCAATACAACTTAACGTGTAAGCTAGGACTAGCAAACTTAAAGGATTGGCAGCTAGACTTCTTTAAATGTCCCTGAATGGGGCAGCTGATTGGGTAGATATTATTATGAGTTCTCCAGATTGATAGTGAGAAAACAGTCTAAACTAGAGGGAGTAGGCAGCATTCCGGCTGGGCTGAAGTATCTGTCTGCTGGTTTAGAAACCTTCAGGGGTGCTTCGTAAAGTTTTCTACCAATCTGCAACAGAAGTTATGTTCCCAGGGCGCGGTGTCTACATAATCTGGGTTAACTAGGATTGAAGTTGCGGACACTTGGAATCGAAACTCATCTTTTGAGACTCGGTGGAATCCAGAAAGAGATACTCATGTCTAACATACAAGACCAATTTACAGTTCATTTCTGGGGTGTGAGAGGAAGCATTGCCTGTCCGGGGGCAGAGACTGTTCGCTATGGCGGCAATACGTCCTGTGTGGAGATGCGAATTGGTGGGCATCGCCTCATTTTTGACGGTGGAACGGGGTTGCGAGTGTTAGGGCAGACCCTTCTGCGAGAGATGCCGCTTGAGGCGTATATGTTCTTTACTCACTCTCACTGGGACCACATTCAGGGGTTTCCATTTTGCGTTCCGGCTTTTATTAGGGGCAATCGATTTCACATCTACGGGGCGATCGCCCCCAATGGCTCTACGATTGAGCAACGGTTAAACGACCAAATGCTTCACCCCAACTTCCCTGTGCCGCTGCAAATCATGGGGGCTGACCTGGAGTTTAACGACATTGAAGTCGGTGAGTCCGTTCAGATCGACGACATCCTTGTAGAAAACGCCCTGCTTAACCACCCCGGCGAGGCAGTTGGCTATCGGGTTAGCTGGCGCGGCTGTGTTGCCTCCTACGTCACTGATACCGAACATTTTCCCGATCGCCTGGACGAAAACGTTCTTTGGCTGGCTCATGAAGCCGATGTTTTGATCTACGACGCAACCTACACCGACGAAGAATATTACTCTGAAAGGTCGAGTAAGGTTGGCTGGGGTCACTCGACCTGGCAAGAAGCTGTCAAGATAGCCGAAGCCGCTAACGTCAAGAAGCTGGTGATCTTTCACCACGATCCTCTACACAGCGACGATTTTATGGATCGGGTAAAAGAAAAAACGGCTGAGCGCTTCCCCAACAGCCTTGTAGCCTGGGAAGGGTTGGAGCTATCGATTACACCTCCAGAGCTTGTAGCGGATGCGAATGGGGGCGATCGCAACGGGTCTGAAGCCCACCATACTAACGGTTCAAGCAATAGTTCGCTTGAGTCGGGGGCGATCGCCATGCCCGAAAAACAGGTGTCTGCCCAGATTTAACCCTCTCCAAAAATCTTTCCAGGGCAAAAGTTTGGCAATTGGCTGATGTATGTCAAAATGTAAAGCGTGTGGATCACTTCTTCTCTGACTACCGCTAAATCGCCGACTCTCGTTGCCTTAGGGAATTTTGATGGCGTGCATCGAGGGCACCAGCAGGTTATTCAGCCTGTGCTGTCTGCTGCGGCATCTACACCCGCTGCTGGACACGCTACTGTAGTTACCTTTCGCCCTCACCCCCAAGAATTTTTTACAGGCGAGAGCCGCCCTCTGCTCACTCCTTTGGATGAAAAAGCGGCTTATTTGAGCAGATTGGGCGTTGAACAGCTAGTCTTGTTGCCTTTTGACCGGGCGCTGGCCAATCTGACCCCTGAGCAATTTGTTGAAACAATATTGGTACAGCATTTGCAGGCTCGTCAAATTAGCGTGGGTGAAGATTTTTGTTTCGGGCGCAAGCGATCGGGGACGGCAAAAGATTTGCAGGCGATCGCCGCCCCCTTCGGCATTCAGGTTCAGATTATTCCTCTCCATACCCTTGATGGCGAACGGATTAGCAGTTCTGCAATTCGTCAGGCGCTGCAAGCAGGCGATCTAACCAAAGCCAATCGGCTTCTAGGCAGACCCTACAGCCTGGTGGGTCAAGTTATCGAAGGGCAGCAGCTAGGCAGAGCAATTGGCTTTCCGACTGCCAATCTGAAACTTCCAGACGAAAAATTTTTGCCGCGTCAAGGGGTTTACTGCGTTTGGGTTTACCTGTCTGAGTCGAGCCACTCTAACTCAAGCCATTCCCCGCAGGCGCTACCAGGCGTGATGAATATTGGCGATCGCCCCACCGTAGGCGGACTTCAGCAAACGACAGAAGTTCACCTGCTAGACTGGTCAGGCGATCTGTACGGGCAAACGCTAACCGTAAACCTGGCAGATTTTTTGCGTCCCGAGCAAAAATTTGTCTCTCTGGAGGCGCTAAAAGCCCAAATTCAGACTGATTCCACTACTGCTCGTTCCATCCTTACTGCCGCTCCTGCTACCTCTTTAGAGGTTTAATGTACACATCCCTTTTGAACGGTAGGGTTATTTAACAGATTTAATAGATTTATGAGAGAGAGCATCGAGCGGCTAACGCAAAATCTAGGGCGCACTATCGTTGGGAAAACAGATGCCATTCAACTGGTGCTGGTTGCTCTCTTGTCGGGAGGCCATGCTCTGCTAGAAGACGTGCCTGGAGTCGGCAAGACTCTATTAGCAAAATCCCTCGCCCGCTCAATTGACGGTAGATTTCAGCGCATCCAATGTACCCCTGACCTGCTGCCAACTGACGTAACAGGGACTAATATTTGGAATCCTAGTCGCGGCGAGTTTGAATTTTTGCCCGGGCCAGTGTTTGCAAACGTGCTGCTGGCAGACGAGATTAATCGGGCAACGCCCCGCACCCAGTCAGCCCTGCTGGAGGTAATGGAAGAACAGCAGGTGACAGTCGATGGCGTGTCTCGTGCCGTACCTGTGCCCTTTTTTGTGATTGCAACCCAAAACCCCATTGAGTATCAGGGCACCTTTCCGCTGCCCGAAGCCCAAATGGATCGGTTTGCGCTGTCTCTGTCGCTGGGCTACCCCAGTGAGGCGGAAGAATTGCAGATGTTGCAGCGCTTAAGCCACGATGTCAGCCCTGAAGAATTGCAGCCCTGCATTTCCCTGGAAGAGATGAAAGCCCTGCGCCGTCTTTGCACTCAAGTAAAAGTTGAAACCCATTTGCAGCAATACATTCTTGACCTGGTGCGATCGACTCGTCAGGATGAGGAGGTAACGCTGGGAGTCAGCCCGCGTGGCGCGGTTGCTTTACATCGAACAACCCAAGCACTAGCTTTTCTAGAAGGCAGAGATTACGCAATACCGGATGACACTAAGTTTCTCGCACCTCATGTGTTATCTCATCGGCTGATTCCAACGGGAGGACGCAAAGCAAAAGCAGTAGTCGAGCGGCTGCTGCGTTCTGTGCCAATTCCCTAGCGCTGTAGTCTAGCACCATAGTATGAGTTGTGGCGTTATGAGAACGAGAACGACCTAATGGGAATGCTATGGGTGATTCGCAGGCAAAGCTTGTGAGTTGTAGTCATCCGGGTGCTTCCTATGAAAATTAGTCGTCGTGCTGCGCTTTGTTTACTGCGAAGAACTCAATTCGTTGCTCCTGGGAAACGAACTCTAAGGTTATCCAGAGGCTATACCTTACAGGAGCTTTTGATTATAGTTGCCATTATGGGAATTTTGGCGGCGATCGCCGCTCCCTCATGGCTCACCCTCTACAACACCTTCAAGCTCAACGCTGCCCGCAGCCAGGTTCATCAAATTATTCGTCAGGCTCAGCACGAAGCAATTCGACATCACGTTAGTTGGCAGGCTAGTTTTCGAGACACCAACGGTACAGTTCAGTGGGCTGTCCATCCTGTAACGACTTCACCAGCTTTGACTAACTGGCAAAACCTGTATACCGATGTCAGAATTGATGTAGAAGCTACAACTTTCCGACCATCCAGTGGCATTTATAAAACTCAGTTCAACCATAAAGGACACGCAAACGTTTTGGGTCGCTTAACTCTCTCGACTGCTACTAATGGCGGCAGAATCAAACGGTGTGTGATCGTCTCTACCTTGTTGGGAGCAGTCAGAGATGGAGAGGGACACTCTCGCCCCGACCGCGACGGTAGATATTGTTACTAAAAACACAGATCCTAACCAAGTGGGCTGTTGAGTTCTACATAACGCCTAAAGCTCATAAGTTTTTCCGTAAGTTTCTATAGTTCATCTAAAGTTCAGCCCCGTTCTAGAGATGCCTTCCTAAGATAGAAGATAAGGGTACTCAGGCATTGCAATATTGGAGGCAAGCTTCAAATGGTTGTCTGATTGCAGCCTGAACTACAAACGCCAGACGCGGAGGAAGGAACTTTATGGCTAATGTCGAACAACCGTTAGCTCAGACCCCGGTTCAAGACCGCGCCCTCGATCGCGATTGCACCACTTTATCTCGTCATGTTTTGCAGCAGCTTCAGAGTTTTTCAGCGGAAGCTCAAGACTTAAGTGCATTGATGACTCGGGTTGCGCTTGCCGCCAAGCTGATTGCCCGTCGCCTGACTAGAGCAGGTCTGGTCGAAGATGCCTTAGGATTTACAGGGCGCGTGAATGTGCAGGGAGAGTCCGTCAAAAAGATGGACGTTTACGCTAATCAGGTCTTCATTTCGGTCTTTGAGCAAAGCGGTTTGGTTTGCCGTTTAGCTTCCGAAGAAATGGAAAAGCCCTACTACATTCCTGAGAACTGTCCGGTTGGTCGCTACACGTTGCTTTATGACCCGATCGATGGCTCCTCCAACGTAGATATCAACCTTAATGTGGGAGCAATCTTTGCGATTCGTAAGCAAGAAGGTGAAGACCTTGACGGAACCGCTCAGGACTTGCTGCAAAATGGACACAACCAGATTGCTGCGGGCTACGTGCTGTTTGGACCCAGCACCATGCTGGTCTACTCCATTGGCAAAGGAGTTCATGCGTTTACTCTCGACCCTAGCCTGGGCGAATTTATACTTTCTAGCGAAGATATTTGTATTCCAGAGCATGGCCCGGTTTATAGCGTGAATGAGGGCAACTTCTGGCAGTGGGATGAGTCAATTCGAGACTACATTCGCTACGTGCATCGGCACGAGGGCTATACGGCTCGCTACGGCGGAGCGCTAGTGGGAGATTTTCATCGGATTTTGTTTCAGGGTGGGGTATTTCTTTATCCAGGGACGGTGAAGAAGCCAGAAGGTAAGCTGCGGCTGCTGTATGAGTCTGCGCCGCTAGCTTTTTTGGCAGAACAGGCAGGTGGACGAGCTAGTACGGGTACTCAGCCTATTCTGGATGTAATCCCCAAGCAGCTTCACGATCGCACACCGCTGTTTATTGGCAGCAAAGAAGATGTCGCGTTAGTTGAGTCGTTTATTCAAGAGCGAGAGCGGGAGCAGCAAGACCAGATGGCTGCTGCGCGAGCGTGACGTGAACGGAGAGCGTGACGTGAACGGAACCGTTAAGGGCAGACGCTGGGTGAACGAATTGTGTTTGATGTACAGAGAATTTAACTAGGAGAAAACTTGCAATGACAGCAACCAATCATCTACTTGAAATCAAGCAGTACGGTCAAAGTATCTGGATGGATAACTTGAGCCGTGACTTGATTCAGTCGGGCGAACTGAAACAGCTCGTTGAAACAAAAGGAATTTCTGGAATTACCTCTAACCCAGCGATTTTTGAGAAGGCGATCGTCGGTAATGCGACCTATGACGGTGACATTGAAGCAGGCATCCGAGATGGAAAGTCGGTACAAGAAATCTACGAATCGCTGATTTTCGACGACATCCGCAATGCTTGTGATATCTTGCGTGCGGTCTATGACTCTTCTAACGGACTGGATGGTTATGTCAGCATCGAAGTCCCCCCGTCAATTGCCCATGATTCTGAAATGACCACTCAGGAAGCCAAGCGCTACTATGGGGCGATCGGCAAAGAGAATGTGATGATCAAGATCCCTGGCACCGAGGCAGGTCTACCTGCGGTAAAGGCTACCATTGCTGAGGGAATTAACGTCAACATCACGCTGTTGTTCTCAGTCCAAAGCTACATCAACACGGCATGGGCCTACATTGAAGGGCTAGAAGCACGAACCGCTAAGGGCGAGGACATAAGCAAGATTGCCTCAGTCGCTAGCTTCTTCCTCAGCCGCATTGACATTAACATTGACGAGCGGATTGAGCAAAAGCTGAAGGAAGGAAGCGATCGCCTGGAAAAAGAAGCCAAGCTGAGACAGGTTTTGGGTAAGGTGGCGATCGCCAATGCCAAAATTGCTTACCAGGAATACAAAAAGATTTTTGGGAGCGATCGCTGGCAAGCACTAGCCGCAAAAGGCGCAAAAGTGCAGCGGCTCCTCTGGGCCAGCACCAGCACCAAAAACCCCAACTACAGCGATGTCATGTACGTAGACGAGTTGGTAGGGCCTGACACCGTTAACACACTACCTCCCGCTACAATTGAGGCCTGTGCTGATCACTGCGATGTCGCCAGTCGCATCGAAACCGATGTTCAGAAAGCCTACAACTTGATTGAAAGTCTCAAAGACCCAGACATCGACATCAATCTTGACGAAGTAATGGACGAACTGTTGACTGAAGGCATCGAAAAATTCGTCAAGCCTTTCGAGTCCCTGATGAAATCTCTTCAGGAGAAGGTTGATCACCTCGCCCCAGTCTCATAACCCAGTCTCGTGAATTGCTCAGACTTCTGAGTTACAGACCATGTGAGTTGTTCAATTTCCTAGTGGCGTAGGTTTCCAACCTGCCGAGCAGATCGAAGAAGCCTGCGCTACAAAATTATTTCAACAGCTAACTCACATCAGGTATATCTCAGAACTCAAAAGCCTCCTACTCTCAACTCCAATTCCAAATTCCAACTCCCCCCTTATGGTCACTCTGCTCGAAAACCCCCTTCGCGTTGGCTTACAGCAAGACCGAATCCCCGAACCACAAATTCTCGTGATCTTTGGCGCATCTGGCGATTTGACTCAGCGCAAGCTAGTTCCCGCTATCTACCAAATGAAGCTAGAGCGCAAACTGCCCCCCGAACTAACCATCGTTGGGGTCGCCAGACGAGAATGGAGCCATGACTTCTTCCGAGAACACCTGCGGGAAGGGGTCGAACAATTTGGCGGCGGTCTCGGTGCAGAGGCAGTCTGGGAAGACTTTGCCAAAGGACTGTTCTACTGCGCGTCTGACATTGATAATCCCGCAGGCTACCAAAAGCTAAAAGCCTTTTTGAGTGAGTTGGACGAAAAAAGAGGCACCAGAGGAAATCGAGTATTTTACCTATCGGTTGCGCCCCGGTTCTTCTCAGAAGCCGCTCAACAATTAGGTAACGCAGGGATGTTGAGCGATCCCCAGAAACAGCGCTTGGTGATTGAAAAGCCGTTTGGTCGAGATTTGGGTTCGGCTCAGGTGCTCAACCGAGTGGTGCGTCAGGTTTGTTCAGAAGAGCAAATTTACCGAATTGACCATTACTTGGGCAAGGAAACCGTTCAAAACCTGATGGTCTTCCGGTTTGCCAATGCAATCTTTGAGCCACTGTGGAACCGTCAATTTGTTGACCACATTCAAATCACCGTTGCTGAAACCGTTGGGTTAGAGGGACGAGCAGGCTACTACGAATCAGCAGGCGCACTTCGAGATATGGTGCAAAACCATCTGATGCAACTTTTTTGCCTGACCGCGATGGAGCCTCCCAACTCTCTTGATGCTGACAGCGTTCGCAATGAAAAGGTGAAAGTGCTGCAAGCAACTCACCTGGCAGATCTAGAAAATTTAGAACTCTCCGCTATTCGAGGCCAGTACACCGCAGGCTGGATGGGCGGGAAAGCTGTCCCTGGCTATCGAGATGAAGAAGGCGCTGATCCTAAATCTACGACCCCAACCTACGCAGCCCTCAAGCTCTATGTTGATAACTGGCGTTGGAAGGGCGTACCTTTTTATCTGCGAACGGGTAAGCGAATGCCGAAGAAGGTGACTGAAATTGCCATTCAGTACAGAGAAGTACCCTATTTAATGTTTCAATCTGCCTCAAAACAGGTAAATCGCAACTTACTGGCTCTGCGAATTCAGCCTGATGAAGGAATCTCAATGCGCTTTGAGGTGAAGACTCCTGGAAACTCGCTCAGAACCCGCTCTGTCGATATGGATTTTCGCTATGATGCAGCCTTTGGGCAGGCAAGTGCAGAAGCCTACGGACGATTGTTGATTGACTGTATGTTAGGCGACCAAACCCTATTTACTCGTGGCGATGAAGTAGAAGCATCCTGGCGCATTCTTACGCCGTTGCTGGAAGTTTGGGATGCGCCTGCCCCGCCGGAGGCGATTCCGCTGTATGAGGCTGGCACCTGGGAACCCGTCGAAGCCGAAATGCTGTTAAATCGAGATAGGCGCAACTGGCGTAGGCTGTAGGTCAAGAGCCAGGGGTGAGAAGTTAGAGAATTTTGATCTCACTGGCTCTATCTTGGCTTTTGCTGCTGTCAATGGTTCTAATCAAGTATTTCCAATTTATTACAACATCACTAACTCAAACGAGACACATGACAACCCCAATCGTTGCCCTACAAAAACCGAAGGATATCTCCCTCGATGAAATTGAGGCAGAGCTTGGCAAAATTTGGAATAGCCAAAACGGAGTCCGATCTGCACCGATCGCCACTCGTGCCGCCACATTCAGTATGGTCGTCTATGAGCCGGAAGAATTTCAGCAGCTATTGGCGGCCCTCGGCTTCTATGACGGTCCAATTGATGGCATTCACGGACCACAAACTAAGTCCGCAATCACAGAGGCTCAGAAAATTTATGGGCTACGGGTGACTGGACGGGTTGATTCAGAAACTCTGGCGCAACTACGAGAGGAATTTGCCAAGCAGCCTGCTGAACGGACGCAAATTTCAAACGTCAACGCTAGAGGGTTTAGCATTAGCGATGCGATCGCCGCTCAAAATCCCTGTCGCATCATTACCTTGTGCCCTGTGCTAGGAGAAGATGAGGGTGTCACTGCCCAGGTATCTGCTTATTGTCCAATTCAAAAGAGCAGCGCCAGCAACCTGATTTGCTGTGAGTACATTACCTTGCGCGGCACCAAAGCAGCCCTGGAACGGGTAACTGATTTGGTAGTTTCTTTAATGATCCCCGAACTTCCCCAGTTCGTTTGGTGGAAAGCAACCCCAAACCCTGAGCAGGAACTCTTCAAGCGACTGTCTACCTCCTGTCAATGTCTGATTCTCGATTCTTGCTACTTCAGCGACCCGGAGTCTGAGTTTCTCAAGATGCAGGAGTTGATCGAAGCAAAAACCTATATTGCTGACCTGAACTGGCATCGACTAGCTTCCTGGCAGGAATTGACTGCCGCTGCGTTTGACCCACCAGAGCGACGAGTTGCTCTGACAGAAGTTGATCGAGTCACAATCGATTACGAAAAAGGAAATGCGGCCCAGGCGCTAATGTTTTTAGGTTGGCTTGCCAGTCGATTGCAGTGGGAGCCAGTTGCCTTCACTGAAGAGGGAGGCGACTATGACCTTAAGCACGTCAAGTTCACAGGCGGTAATGATCGCAAGATAGAAGCAGAGTTAGCCGCTATTCCTACGGCTGACTGGGGTGAAATTCCAGGCGATATGGTTGGTCTGCGTTTGACTTCAACCAATCTAGATGCCGATTGCTGCACTATCCTCTGCTCAGAGACAACAGGCTGTATGCGAATGGAGGCTGGGGGAAGCGCCCAAGCCTGCCGCACCGAGCAGGTCACTCCTATGTCTGACCAAAGAGCAGAGTCATTGCTCAGCCAGCAGCTTCAACGCTGGGGACGAGATATGCTGTACGAGGAAAGTCTGGCAGTTGCGACAAAGATTCTGCGCCTGCTACACCCTTGATAGGGCAGTAGGAATAAGAGGTGCGGGATGAAGCTCTGTCGCAGTGCGGCAAGCCTAAGATGTTGGGTTTCGCTTGACTCTACTCAACCTACACTAAGACTCGTAGGATGGCGTAGTGGAGCAGGATTCATGCTGATGAAAAGTTCGCCACCTGAAGTCAACCCACTGAACCAGGCTTGCCCCACTACAGCTATTAAGGCTTGGAGACTGATGGACAGTCTTTAACATACCAGCGCCAGGGAATATCTGTGCCCTGAGTTAACCCGATGCGGGTTGTTTGAACGAAGGCGATCGCCCCTTGCTTCCACTGTTCCTCAAACTCAGGGCTGCGATGCTCCAGCCATAGCGGTTGCCCTGGCAAAAGCGGCTGAGCGCTCAAGCTGAGATTAATATTGAATGCGCGACACAGCTTACCGGGTCCTGCTGCGACTCGGCTGAGTTTGCGTTCTTTCTGGCGATCGCTCCAGGGTGAAATTGCCTCCAACTCCAGCGCTCGAATCAGCACTGCACTGGGCACTCCATCCAGATCAGTTACGACATTCAGGCAGTGATACATCCCATAGATCAGGTAAACGTAGGTCATGCCAGCAGCGCCAAACATCACCTGATTGCGCTTTGTGGGTCGTCGGTAGGCATGACAAGCCGGGTCACCAGGGGCATATGCCTCCGTTTCAACAATCAGTCCCCGATAGGTTTGCCCCGATTCAACCTGACGAACGAGAGTGCAACCCAGCAAATCTGGAGCAACTTCTGTTGAGGGACGCGCTAACCAGTCAGGTGAAATTGGCTGACGGAGAGCTTGAGCTAGGTTGTCTGAGGAGGACTGTGGCAGAGTTGGTTTCACGAATTTTGCGATCGCGCTTTAACTTGGTAGGATTGGAGGAGGTCTAATGAGACCTTTAAATATCTAACTCAAATTCTCTAATTGCTCAAATTTCTTGACCAAATTCGACTATTGGCCAATTTTTGCCGCTCCGTCAGATTCTACCGATTGAGCGCTGTCGAGGTTTTTGAGTAATCCCTTGTATAAGCAAAACGCAGAAGAAAAACATGGATGTCAAACTCATTCTATTTGCTCTGACCCCTATTTTCATTTTGGCTTGTCTGTTTTTTGGTACGCGCAACGGCTTCTACGACACCGACAAATATCACGGCAACGGCTCTGCCCATTAGCTCTTGGACGGCGAGGACGACCTCACATTTGGTGCCCTGACATTGGCAGGGGAGCTTTATCGTGACAGAACTAGAATGCTTGCCCTATGCAGTTGGTCATGCTGATGAAGGGGTCTGCTTGCTGGTGCAGATGGGCCCTTACCGAGTGTTGTTGGATTGCGGGTTAGAGGATATCTCTCCGCTCACAGTTAGCTCCAATCAGTTACCTCCGGCAGATCTAGTTCTCTGTACTCATGCCCATCCCGACCATGCCAGAGGGCTTCTGGCATTGCATCGAGCCTTTCCAAAGCTACCCATTTATGCTAGTGAAGTCACGGCTCAATTGCTCCCGCTCAACTGGTTGGGTGAAGAAGCGCCTGCATTTTGCCATGCTTTACCCTGCGATCGCCCGTCGAATTTCTAGATGGGCTAAGTGCTGAGCTTTACCCCGCCGGACATTTGCCTGGAGCCGCTGCTATGCTGCTCACCTACACCACTTCTGAGCGACCTTACACCTTGTTCTATACAGGGGACTTCTTGCTCTCTAGCTCTCGTCTGGTTGAAGGGCTGCCCCTAGAGGAATTGCGCGGACTCAAACCCGACGCCCTAATTGTTGAAGGCAGCTATGGCACGGCCCGCCATCCCCATCGCCGTCAGCAGGAAAATCAGCTTGCTGAGAGAATCAACCGAGCGATCGCCGAGCAGCAATCTGTCCTGCTGCCCACCCCAACTTTGGGCTTGGGACAAGAACTCCTGATGCTGTTGCGGAGCCACCACCACTTCACCGGACGCAACCTCGACATCTGGGTAGATAGCACCGTTGCAGCAGGCTGTGACGCATACCTCGATCTGCTGTCCTATTTCCCCAGCGCCGTTCAAAACTTTGCTCGCCATCAACCCCTCTTTTGGGACGAACGCATCCGTCCACGAGTCAGACGACTAAGCCATGAGCCAGACAACGGCAAGGCAGCCCCCCAGTTAAACTATCCCTGCATCATCCTGGCTCACAAAACGGCAAACCTTAGCCAATACTGCCACCCCGACACCGGACCCTGGCTATTGCTACTGCCTACCTATCCGGGCAGAATCGGTTCAGTAGAATCGTCTATCTTACAAAAGCTGCAAACCTCTAAATCACTCCAGTCGCAAATTCAAGCAGGGCAACTTACCGTAGACACCTATTTACTGGGCGACCACTGCGATGGCCCCGGCACCACTCAGCTTATTCATAATCTACGCCCTCAGCATATTGTCTTTGTTCACGGCTCTCCTACTTATCTAACAGACCTGACCAGCTTGGAAGAGCTACAAAATCGCTATCATCTGCATTCTCCTGCTGCTGGGGTGAGAGTTGAACTCCCTATCGGTGAAACGTTCCTGCAACCCGCTGCACCCGAAACTCACTACGAGGGTGAACTAACCGAACTTGAAACGGCCGTAATGGTGACACTACCCGATACATTGACTTCAGATCCTCGTTGGCAGAATTTTGCAGATACAGGTTTGGTAGAAGCCCGCTGGCAAGGAGAAGAATTAGTTTTGCGTGGACTACCCCAGCGAGAGCTACTGAGCCGGGATAGCGAAACGCAAGTATCTGTCAGCATTGAGTGTTGTCAAAACTGTCTCCACTACCGGGGACAGCGCTGCTGGAATCAGGCTTCTCCTTTGTTTGGCTTCAAAGTCACACCCGAAGGCTACTGCCCCGCATTTGAATTTAGCCCATCAGCTTTATCAGCTTTGGAAGGATTGCTTGACGATACAGGGAGTTAGCTTGAAACCTACAGCGCTTTGCAGGCGGGTAAACTACAGGTAAGGGCGAACCGTTCGTCCTTACAGAAATTTGTGTTTATGCAAATGAAAACTGCTGTGAGTAATTAACACTCACGCTCAACTTGGCAGAACCCAGATAAGAACAATGAGATAGGGACATAAACCCTATCTCATTATTCTTATCTTCACTCATAGCTACACTCGTTCAGGTTAGGACAAAAAGGGGAATTTTTAACCCTAAAAGTTGAGTCCAATCAGCCTATTCTGGGTTAGATTCTGGATGACGATTACGAATCTGCTCAGCTTCAGGACAATCATCAGAAACCATCGGTTCAACATCGCCTCTAGGCACAGTAGCTAATTTCTGAGTGACTGCTCCAATACTCTCCAGTCGAACCATTTCTTCCCAAGAGCAGGTTTCATCCTCTTCTTCCGTTTCGTATCGCAGCGTAACCAGATCGCCTTCGATGTCAAGGATGCGGGCACGTTCAATCCAGCGTTGCTGATCCCGCAAGAAAATCCAGACCTCGCGACCATCACAACAGAGTTGGTAGATCTTGCGGTGTAGCATATGTCGCTCCTCCTGAGCAGGTAACTTTCAAATACTTAACCTGGCTGCGACTTCACAAACTAAAGAGTATAGCTTTTAAGTCTCGCAGCAAACCTGGTCTAGTTGACAATGCCGAATGGGGCTTGATGAAATTTGACCAGAAACAAAACCTTTCCTGCGACAGATAGCTGCTAGCAACCTGTCACAGATGAAATAATTCTTGTGAGGTAGTCCTCATACATGAGGTTTTACTCACAGACAGCGTGCTAGTCAGGTCGGGAAGCCGAGCTTGGATCAAGCGGTCGGAAACGCTCTCAGGGCTTCTTCCAGAGTCACAAGCAGCCTTTAGGGTGATCATCATAGAGCTAGTAAAATCTTAGGGGACTCAACTCAAGGCGATCGCAACCGAAGCTAAAGCAATTAAAGCTTGAGTTGGATGACTTGTGAAGGGGGCGAGTTTGCATTCTAGGGAAGGTAAAGGTCAAATTGCTAGAGGTGCGAACCTTCAGAGTCAGACTCTTAAACACGGTTAGGCTGAATCTGATTGAGCTTGCGCTACTGCTTAAGTTCAAAGCATCTAACTTTACCCATCATTCTAGCGACTGTTGAGCAAAGTTTGGGATCAATCGACAGAATTTGATTTGGAAGATACAACGTTAGCATAGAACTGTCTGAGTCAAGATTTGATGAAATTTTTGAGATGCTATTTGAAATTTCTGCATTGCAGACTGACAACTGTAGGGCAATCCTGAGTAATTCATAAAAATGCTCGTCCCAGACGGGCACTTCACAAATCATCCTTTTCATGGATCAAGTAGGCTTGCCCTATATTGGCTTAAAGAACGGAACGAAGAAGTATGCTGCTGCACCTCAGCACCTGGCTTGAAGTAGAAGCTCATTTAACTCAATCCCAGGGCATCATCTTACCTATTGGCTCAACAGAGCAACACGGCCCAAGTGGACTGATTGGCACTGACGCAATTTGTGCAGAGGCGATCGCCCGGGGCGTAGGAGATTCTACCCAAGCGCTAGTTGGTCCCACTATCAACGTGGGCATGGCGCTCCATCATACTGCTTTTCCGGGTAGCATTAGCTTGCGTCCCAGCACCCTGATTTTGGTTGTCCGAGACTACCTTGTTAGCCTGACCAAAGCTGGATTTACCAAATTCTTCTTCATCAATGGACACGGCGGCAACATTGCCACTCTCAAGGCAGCTTTTGCTGAAAGCTATGCTGTTTTGTCAGACTTAAACGTGCCTAACGCGGATCGGGTGCAGTGCCGCCTTGCAAACTGGTTTGCCTGTAGCTCAGTTCAGCAACTGGCAAGAGAACTATATGGCTCTCAGGAAGGCTCTCACGCTACACCCAGTGAGGTTGCCCTGACCCAATATGTTTATCCTGAAGCTATCAAGCAGGCTGAACTATCGCCCGAAGTCGCCGCCGGCCATCCTATTTATGGGGCTGCCGATTTTCGACAGCGCTACCCTGATGGGCGAATGGGTTCTAACCCAAATTTGGCGACGCCAGAACATGGCAAACAGTTCTATGAAGTGGCAGTGAAAGAGTTAAGCAATAGCTATTTGCAGTTTCTCAATGCGCCATAAAGTCAGGCTTATATCAAATGGATTGCCTGCTAAAAAGTAACTTTTTAGCCTTTGGGGTGAAGCGGTAGAAGCTTGAAAAATTCACAGAAATTTGTACGAAGAAAGTACATTTGGAACTATTTTGCTACAGCTACTTTAAGTTCATTCAAAACAATTAATACAGCACTTTTGCTATATCAAAGAAAGTAACAAAAACCCAATCGAATCGAGGAGATCAGTGTAATTACTAACCTTTGCTTACAGAATGCTTCCCCCCTCAAATTAGTCAATTTAGGCATTGGGAAATCTTTTTTAGACCCGTTCGCCACTCGAAAAGTTAGGGAATGATGTCTATATTGAACAGCCACTTGTTAAATAGATGGTTCACATAATGCCTGCGAAGGGAGGGGTTGACATGGTAAACCCTGAGAGTAGATTGTCTTGTCGTCTTGACAGCACACCTGGTTCCGAGAGAGAGCAACAGCGTCTCGCTATTTTGATGGAATTGGGTTTGCTGGAGGTTGAAAGTGTGCCGATTTTTGAGGAAGCAACTCAAACAGCAGCACATTCTTTGAGCGCAACAATTTGTATTTTGGGACTCATAGATCGCGATCGCCAGTGGTTTAAATCAGCCATTGGGCTTTCTAGAATTGGATTGATGAACAGTCTGGCCTCTTCTCGTCAGCTTCCTCGTGAAGAGGCATTCTGTACTCATGTGGTAGACAGCCACCAAGTATTAGCTATTCACGACACCCTCACTCACCCTGCCTTTGCAAACAGTCTGCTAGTTCAGCAGTATGGCATTCGAGCCTACCTGGGCGTGCCGTTGCTAACATCTACAGGGCACTGCTTGGGGACATTGGCCATGATGGAGTTAACGCCTCGCAACTTCACGACAAAGGAAATTGAATTCCTGGAGTTAATCGCTCGTTGGAGCATGAGTGAGTTTGAGCGAAATCATTTGCTAAAACAGTTACAAACACAACAATCTGTTGTACTACAACCTGTTCAACCCGTTACAGATATTGCTCCTAAGCCTTCAATTAACCCTCTGGCAAATTCAGTGAAAGTCAGCCTGATTGCTCAGATGACACAAGAGCTTTGTACACCGCTAACTTCGATTTTGGGAATGGCCAGTGTTCTTAATCGAGAAATCTACGGACCTTTAACAGACAAACAAAAGGAATATATGGATATTGTCCATCACAGCGGACAGCATCTTTTGTCATTAGTCAACGAAATTCTAGAATTAGGTGCGTTAGACGATAGCAATCAGGATTTGAGTCTCACCCCTGTGGATATTGAAATGCTATGTCAACAGGTTATTAATGCTTTGAAGCAGGTCGCTCAGCGTCGCGATCAGCAGCTTCGGTTGACTGTGGAACCGGGTCATCGTATTTGGTTACTAGACAAGGATAAAGTACGCCAGATGCTCTATCACCTGGTGTTTGGCATCATTCAATCTGCAAGTACTGAAAGCATTTTGCGAATTCACGTTTCTCGAAAGACAGATCAGCTTATCATCAAAGTTTGGGCTTCTCATCCCTGGTTAGGGGATGGACTGCCTCAAGCGGAACTGTATTCTAATGAGTTACTCTCTCCAGAGCAGAAGGTGGAGCCTACTAGGGGCGATCGCCTTCAAGCTAGTGTCGGTGTTGAGGAAATCTTTGACTCCACGCAGCACAAAGCGAACGGGAATAAAACAGGCGATTTGGAGTCTGCGTTCAGCACTTCCCACTTAACCAACAGTCGCCACAGCTTGGGGTTAATGCTGACTCGTCAACTCGTTGAGCTACACAGTGGGCAAATTAGACTTCAGGGTTCTGCGGAATCAGGATACCGATATGTAATTACTTTGCCTCAAATGACTGAAACAGGCGCAACATCTGATTAATATCAGTTCGACAAACGCGCTAAATAGTGCCACCCGCGTCGCAGGAGGTACTATTTAGCGCCATTTCAGCCGCACGACGTGCGGCTGGCGCTATCGAATTCACATTTGAAATTAAGGACAGGACTTACGTAAATAGAACGCAAAGTCAGGCGATTGCCCCGTAAACAAGGGGCTTAAGCCCCTTGTTTTAAGAGGAATGCGTAAGTTCTAAGGATACAACATATGCTTTAGTCAGGTTGTATAGCAGAAGCTAACATTCCTTCCGCATTCGACTGAGCAGACTGATTCGGCTGGTCAGATTGAGTTGGGAGATAGAGGTTGCGGGTGCGTACCAGTGAGGCAGAATGCTTGACTGGTACCTCGACGATAAATTCAGAGCCGTTGTCTGGCTGAGAGTGGAATCTTAAGTGTCCCTGGTGCTGGTTGACCACAGTTTGATAGCTAACGGTCAAGCCTAGTCCGATACCGTGACCAATTTGCTTGGTTGTGAAGAAGGGGTCAAAGATTCTAGGCTGAAATTCGTAAGGAATGCCGCAACCGTTATCGGCGATCGCCACTCGTACCCAAACTTCACTCGTCAAATCATCTAAGAAAGACTCTGTTTTAATTGTGATAGTTTTAGACTCTGGCTGGTCGTGATGCAGTGCCTCGACTGCATTGATTAACAAATTCATAAATACCTGATTGAGCAATCTGGGATAGCACTCAACCTCAGGAATATTGTCGTACTGCCGCACAACCTGAATGTCAGACCGGATGTGATTTTGCAGCACAAACAGGGTGCTGTCCAAACCCGCCTGAAGGTTTGCTATTTTGCAGTGAGCTTCATCCAGGCGAGAAAAGCTGCGTAGTGACAAAACCACCTCTCGGATGCGAGTTGCTCCTGCCCTGATGGAGTTAAGAATGCGGGGTAGATCCTGCAACAGAAAGTCCAGTTCAATTTCCCGCGCTAAGTCCTGAAGCGAGGAATCAGCTTCAGGGTAGCGGGTCTGATAGTGATTCAATAGCCGCAGCAGGTCTTTGATGTAGCGCTCAATGTAGGGAATGTTGCCGTAGATGAAGCTGACTGGATTGTTAATTTCATGGGCAACGCCTGCCACCATTTGCCCCAGGCTAGACATCTTTTCGCTTTGAATCAACTGTGCCTGGGTTTGCTGTAGGTCATGTAGCAGTGAGGCGAGATATTCGGCTTGGGCGGCGCTGGCGATCGCCTGCTGTCGCGTTTGGGCATAGAGGTGCCCTTGCTGAATTGAAATTGCTAATTGGTCTGCAACAGCCTGGGCCAGCTTTTGATCATCCCTTGACCAGTAGCGAATGTGAGAACACTGATTGAGGTAAAGAATAGCCTGGAGGGTGCCATTTGCCTGTACCGGAACCACTAGCGATGATTTAATTTGAGCAAGCTGATATTCCTGATTGTCAGCCCCAATCCGAGCGTCCTGGGTGATATCTGAGATGACAACCTGCTGGCGATGTTGAATCACCCACTGAGTAATCGGCCCATTTGTATCAAAATCGTCTACAGAGGGAGGTAAAGGTGGGCGACAAACCTCAAACAGATGCTTGCGCCTGAAGACTGTCGCATCTGATTCCAAAAGATAGGGAACGGTCTGGTCGCTATCTTCCCCTAAATCTTCGACTCGGTGAACCAGGCAGCGATCGGTTTCTAGAACGTCGAGCAGTTGGGCGATCGCCTCAGTCAAAATCGTTTCCAGGTCAAGACTTTGGCGCGTCTGAGTTGTGATCTGGTTGACGAGTTGTTCTCGCCGCGCTTGTTTTTGGGTTTTTTCGTAAAGCTGCGCCTGACGGATCGCAATTTCAAGCTGTTGGGCGATCGACTGCATGAATTCAACCTCAGCCCTAGACCAGCGGCGCGGGCGATCGGCAAGACAGGCAATAAACCCAATCGAATTTTCTTGCCCTCGCACGGGCATCAGCAAATTAGCGTTTGCTCCCAGGATTTGCAGCTTTGACTGGGTAAAAGGTTGATGTTGAGGCAAGAGCCAATTAGCAATTAAAGCCAGACGCGGCGCAGAGTTGCTTCTAGCGCTGACAACCAATTCTCCGGACTCAATTAGCGGCGCAGCAGAGCCAAAGCGGGACAGCGGATAGTGCCCCAGGTGAGAAGCATAGCCGTCAACTACTCGCTCACAAACCACCTGAACGCGCTGAGTGTCCTTAAAGTACCAGAAGAAGATGCATCGCTCCAGATTTAGCAGCGTTGCAACCTCATCTACAGCAGTTTGAAGGACAACCTTAAGCTCCAGGGAATTGCGAATACGATCCACGATCCGACGCAGGAGAGCGTTCTGCTGAATCGGATCTTGAAATCGAAGTGTCAACAGTTTGTTAATCGGAAAAAACAAGGAGCGCACTTAGAAAAAGCTAAAAAGATCTGACGCAAATCAACCAGGTACATCGCTTGAAACCAATATCAAACGCACCTTAAGGATTGCGGATTAAATAACCTGTGGAGTGGGTGAGACCCCCGCCAAGGATGGGCAAGATGTCCATCCCACAAAATGTACAGTTTATTTAGTTTCCAATCCTAAGTAGAAACAACTGAGGTAGACTGCACCACATCTTTAGCGGCAATCGATAGCTGGTGACTGGTAACTGGTGGCTAGTAAGCACTAGCTTCCATTCCCGATCGCCGACTACCTGACAGCTTTGTTAAAGCCACACGAGTTATCAGATCGCTCTGATTCAGATAGCCACTCTTTGAGCATCTGTCTTCTGATAGACAAATTCAGTAGCTTACCTAACTGTATTCAAAAATTTAGCGCGTGACCAGGATCACTTTTCTTTCTGAGTTTGGTCACTTCCCTTGTTTGCTTGGTCTTGGGTGTGAGGAGGAGTACCACGAATTTCTACCCATTGACTCAACTCGTTATCTTACGCAATGTTACATATTAATTACATGAATTTAATGTTAGTGGTTTTCTTTGGTTCCTACGTCTGCTCAAATTCAGCCTCAATCTGATATTGCTCAAGTTGTTGAGAAAATTTTTTCTTCCCGCAGGATTACTCGTGCTGATCAGCATCGCTTTATGTCTACGGCTCTCTCTAAAGTGCGGCTTAGCCACGATGAGCAGATTTACGTTAATCGAGTTTTTGAAGCGCTGCGGAGGGGACTAGTGAAGGTTGTGGACTAAGGGTGTGGTATTAAAGTGAAGAGGTCAGCCTGATTGTCAGGCAGGCTGATTCAGAGAGTAGAGAAACCTATGTCTTTACAAGTGCTTGAGCTGCTGCTGCGTCGATGTCGGCTGATTCATTTTGATCGACCCGCTGAAACGGTTGATATTGCTATCCAAGCTGGAAAAATTGTGGCGATCGCCCCCCACCTCGACCAGCCCGCCCAGCTAGAGCTAGATATTCAAGAGCAATTGGTCAGTCCGCCCTTTGTAGAGTCCCACATTCACCTCGACTCTGCTCTAACTGCGGGAGAACCTCGCTGGAATCAAAGCGGTACGTTGTTTGAAGGCATTGAGATTTGGCGCGATCGCAAGCAATCTCTAACGATAGAAGACGTAAAGCAGCGGGCGATCGCCACGCTCAAGCAACAGGCAATGCAGGGTGTGCTGTTTGTCCGCAGTCATGCGGATGTGAGCGAACAAAACCTGATTGCTCTCAAAGGTTTGCTGGAAGTTCGCGAAGAAGTCAAAGACTGGATCACGCTGCAAGTGGTCGCTTTTCCTCAGGATGGCATATACGGCGATGCCAAGAACGACGAACTGATGGAAGAAGCGCTGAGACTGGGCGTTGATGTAGTCGGCGGCATTCCTCACTATGAGTTGACCCGTGAAGATGGCGTGCGATCGATTCACCGGATTTTTGAACTGGCGCAAAAGTACGATCGCCTGATCGACATTCACTGTGACGAAATTGACGATGACCAGTCTCGGTTTCTGGAGGTAGTTGCTGCCTGCGCCCTGCGGACGGGCATGGGTTCACGGGTGACAGCCAGCCACACCACCGCTTTTGGCTCCTACAACAATGCTTATGCCTTCAAACTATTGGGTTTCTTGCAGCGCACACCCATTAATTTCATTGCCAATCCGCTAATCAACATCACGCTTCAGGGACGGGCAGACACTTACCCCAAACGGCGCGGCGTAACGCGAGTCAAAGAACTCTGGCAGCAAGGGCAAAACGTGAGCCTGGGGCATGATTGCGTTCAAGACCCCTGGTATAGCCTGGGAACGGGCAATATGTTGGATGTGGCGAGCATGGCAGTTCATGTTTGCCAAATGACGGGTACGCCAGAGATTGATGCCTGCTATAACATGATTACTTGGCACGGCGCAAAGACGCTGAACATTGAAGACCAGTACGGCGTTGAGGTAGGCAAACCCGCCAATTTAATTGTGTTGGATGCGGGCGATCGCTACGAGGCTATTCGTCGCCGCGCCACAGTTCGCTATGTCATCTCCAGAGGAAAACTGTTGGCACACACGGAGCCACCAAATTCTCAATGGAAAGGCTTGGGTTAAGATGGTCGATGAATGTGCAATATAGATTGACTCTCAATCGTAAATTGATTAGGGTTTGGGCGACTAACCAGGTGTTCTAAATGCCTACTCTATTACGAATAGGTGCATACCGTTTCTTCTGTTACGCAGGCGATCGGGATGAGCCGCCCCATGCCCACGTCGAACGAGAGCGCAATGAAGCTAAGTTTTGGTTGAATCCAGTTCGGCTGCAAAGCAATCGAGGCTTTAATCGTGCAGAAATCAATCGCATTCAGAAACTGGTTGAAGAACATCAAGAGCAACTATTAACTGGCTGGTATGACTTCTTTAGTGACGGAACTGATTGAGTTAGCAAGAATTCAAAGCGTAACTGTAACAGAAGATACGCTCTCGGCTGATCTATCTGATGGGCGCACAATATCTGTTCCGCTAGTATGGTATCCACGACTTTTGCATGGCTCTGTGGATGAACGCAATGATTGGCGGTTGATTGGTGATGGTCAAGGAATTCACTGGTCTAGCCTTGATGAAGATATCAGCGTCAAAAACCTGATTTTGGGTCAAGCATCAGGAGAGAGTCAGAAGTCGTTTCAAAAATGGCTTGAGGAACGTTTACAGACAGAAAATTAGTTCTTTCCCAAGCTAGGTGAGATACCCATTGCACAGGTATTCATCAACAACCTTGAGCACAATGGCACTGACCTAAGGGGCAAGATCTGCGACTTCTTCGAGAAGTCGCAGATCTGAGCGCTGCATTTTTGCTTATTTCAGTGCCATTCACCTTAAGCTCCTTCCCCTAACATGGCAGGTACGTCAATCTCTTTGATGCAAGTGGCGCGTGACAAAGAGAGAATGCAATCGATAATTCTCAAAAGATCGGTTAGCGGAATTGCCTCACCTCCCACCAAATTTGCTGCTGCAAGATCGGCTAAAACTTCGGGTGTGCCGACGTTACCAGGATTAATCACCGTTACGCTAATTTGCTGGGGGCGCAACTCTTCCCGCAATGAATGCACCACCCCCCGCAGCCCAAACTTAGAGGCACTGTTGGCAACTTCTCGCCCAGGGAAATTATCTCGACCTGAGAGCGCACCCATAAAGATGATTTTGGGATTTTGCGATCGCCGCAAAGCAGGCAGCAAGGCTTTAACCAGGCGAATCGGGGCGACTAAATTTACCGCAATCACCTGAGTAATGTCTGCATCAGAGCAATCTTCAAAGCGGTATTGATGAGTGAACGCATGAGTTTCCCAGGTTCCTCCCATGTATAACAAGGCATCCAGGCAACTGTCTCCAACTGCTTTTGCCACCGTTTCTACCCCTGCTAGGTTAGACAAATCGGCTTGAATCCATTCCCCCACTGGTGCCGCTGTGCGAGAAACGGCTAGGAGGCGATCGCATTGAGAAATCAAATGCTCAGCAACCGCAAGCCCAATGCCGCGACTTGCACCCGCCACAAGAATCGTTTTGGACATATTCATTTTCCTATTCAATTCAGGCGAAGCCCGAACTTAGTCACTCCTGGAAACTCAACATCAAATTGGTCGCTGAAATACTCAGCGTGAAAGGTTTGGTAAGGCTTAAACCCAATAGATTCGTAGGTATGACGAGCCGTATCGTTGCCGTTGATGATCATAATTCCGGCGTGGGAGTGGTGCTGCGATCGCCCTTTCTCTAGTAACACCCTGAGCAACGCCTTTCCCAACCCTCGACCGCGTGCCTCTGGCAATACCGCAACATTTTCAATCACCCAGGGGGTTTGAGGAGTGAGGAAAAACGGTCGCACATTGCCGCCCCAAGATTGTAGGTAGCGATCGCCAAAAGCACTTGCAACCGCTTGAGACCAGTTCAAATCCTGGGCAATTTTGTCCAGACACGACAGACGCAACGGGCAGTAATCTTCTGGATTAGGCGTATAGCCCGCTGCCGCTGCAACAGGCTCTCCCTGCTCTTCCAAAATTAGAAAATCAGCTACATTACCCCAATTAGAAGCATCCGCCCTAAGCATCGCCTGAATGAATTGCAGCGCATCTGTCCCCGTGCCTTGCAGAAGATCTTCCCAAAAGCAGTGATTTAACGGCGGTAAGGAAGCTTCATACTCGATTCTGGCGAGAAATGGAATGTCTGCAAACGTTGCTTTGCGAGTACTAAGGGCGGCTTGCATAGCTTGCATAACAGTCTCCTTGAGGAAAATTCCCATAAAAGATACAGTCTGTATGTATCTAAAATAGAAGATTCCTCCTATTCTCGTCAAGATACATACTGCATGAATGTTAAATTCAAGTATTTAGTTCAGATGATCTGCTATGTCCGCTAAACTGACCAAGGCTGAACAAACCCTACGCACTCGCCGTGCCATTCTTAATCGGGCGCGACATCTGTTTGCGACCAAAGGGTATACCGCAACTGGAACCGAGGAAATTATCAGCGAATTAGGGATTACTCGTGGGGCGCTGTATCACCAGTTTGGCGATAAGTTGGGGGTTTTCAAGGCTGTGATCGCTGAAGCTTACGGCGAGATAACCAGCTACATCAAAAGCAAAATAGCGCCTTTGGAGGACAACTGGGACGAGCTAGTAGTTGGCTGTCAGGCATTCCTGGAAATTGCCCAGCAGGAAGAACTGCGACGACTGGTATTTGTCGAAGCGCCAGCAGTTTTGCCCGCAGAAACACTGGTCGAATTTGACCAGTATGGGTTTGGGTCACTTCATGAGTCAATTCAGATCGCCGTCAAAGAAGGAAAGTTAAACACGATTGATGCGGAAGGTTTTGCTCATCTGGTAAATGGTTCGCTAAATGAGTTAGCTGCATGGGTCGCGCAGTCGAACGACCCTGAACGGTTAAAGACGGCTCAAAAGTTGGTCGAAACTCTACTTGTTCGGCATCAAATTTGAGTAAAAACATCATCTTGAATCACCAAGACAGGGCGACGATATCCTGGCTCTGAACCTACTGGATTAGGTAGATTCGCCCACCAAATCTCTCCCCGATACATTACCAATCCTCATGAGGCAGAGACATAAATTGCATCTCTGCCATCACTGGGTCTAGTTCAGAAGGCTCTTTAGAATAGACTTGGTTAAGTTTGTGCAGTATTTGGTTACGGTTGTACTTTTTCAAATAAGCTTTCAACGCTTTTGTGTAAAGCTCACTCCGTGACAAGCCTAACTGTTGAGCTAGTGCTTCTGCCTCTTCAAAAACTGAGTCTGGAAGCGATATTGCAGTTTTCATAATGACTTTGAAGACAAGTTCTACTCTTCAAGTCATACCCTGGTTATACCAAAACTGCAAGGTCAACTACATTTAGAAAAAGCAAATGAGAGCAGTGGGAAAAGTTCAGGCGAGGATAGAATGATCCTGATTAGAATCCACATTACTTAAAAGCTTAGAATGGCAGGAGAATCAGTCGAAGTTTTCTTCTCCTACTCTCATAAAGATGAGGTACTACGGGATGAGTTAGCCAACCACCTGTCAATCTTGAAGCGGCGAGGTGAAATTACAACTTGGCACGATCGCCAAATTGAAGCCGGAACAGAATGGGACAAAGAAATTGATTCCCATCTGCAAACAGCTGACATTATTTTGTTGTTAATTAGCTCTGCTTTCCTGGCTTCAGATTACTGTTGGAGCGTTGAGTTAGAGCAAGCAATGGCGCGACATGAAGCTGGCGAAGCTCGTGTAATTCCAATTATTTTGCGTCCAGTCGATTGGAAGGGTGCCCCTTTCAGCAAGCTTCAAGCATTACCCAGAAATGCTAAAGCAGTAACGCTCTGGGCGAATCAAGATGAAGCTTTTGTCAATATCGCTCAGGGAATTCGGACCGCAATAGAAGGAATTCCTAAGCAACCTGAACCAACGCTAACGTCTTCTCTAATTTTAAGTGGAGAGGAAGTAGCAAAAGTTAAAACGGAACCCAAAGTTACTGTGGAAGAGGATCTCTCATCGGAGAAAGGAGTAAATTACATCAGGTTACGAGATCTGCTGAAAGTGAATAAGTGGCGAGATGCAGACTATGAAACCTACTTAATGATGCTTCAAGCGGTAGGACGGCAAAAGGGCGATTGGATTAGGTCAGAAGAATTAGCGAACTTCCCCTTGACAGACCTGCGTACAGTAAATCAGTTATGGATGAAATACAGTAACGGTCACTTTGGCTTCAGTGTACAAAAGCGAATTTATGAGAGCATTGGCGGACATTTAGACGGTGAGTATGATTATCAAACTTTGGAGAAGTTTGGCGATCGCGTCCAGTGGCGCATTAACAGCAGTTGGATTACCTACAACAGCCTAATTTTCAGCCTGAACGCTCCAGAAGGTTATCTTCCAGTATTACCCTGCGGCTTTGGCATTCGTGAGTGGGAAAAAGGGCGTTCCTTCTGGATCGGCTGGGGATTGAGTGATCTCCGGCTCTCTTCACTTCTACAGCACCAGGATTTGTAGAGTAAAGCGTGTAGGATTTCCACGTAAAGGACTGATATATCTAAGTTGATTGCTCCGGTTAAGTAGACAGAAGCTAGGAACAATTAGCTCAGGAATGATGGGTAGGATTTGATGTGAAAAAGAAGTGGCTGACGACTTTAGCGCTGGCAGGTTTTGGATTTCTGCTGTTTGTGATTGTTTCGCTAAATTTGCGAGCTTCTCAACCTGCTGTACAACCAGAACTTGCTGCTCAGTCGGAGCCTGTACCTTCTACGATTCCGGTAGATGAACTGCGGTATGAGGTGTACACGTTACCGCAAAGTGTTGTGCATACGCTGCTGATTCCTGTGGGAGAGCGGTTTACGGTTGTTCCGGCGATCGCCCCCACTGCCAGCACGATCGAAGAGTTTGCGGTGGAACATGGCGCGATCGCCGCCATCAACGGTGGCTTCTTTAACCCCGAAAACCTGAAATCAACCTCATACGTGGTGCTAAATAGCGAACAGGTTGCCGATCCACGAGATGACGAACTGTTAGTGAATAATCCTCAACTCATTCCATACCTGGATAAAATTTTTAACCGAACTGAATTGCGTCAGTACCGCTGTGGGCAAACCGTTCGCTATGCCATTGCTCTGCATCAAGAGGCTGTGCCACTGGACTGTGAATTACTCAATGCTTTGGGAGGTGGGCCGCGTCTGCTGCCAGAACTTACTTCTGAGCAGGAAGGATTTTGGCACGTAGTCGAGGGTCAAATTCTGCGAGATCCACTAGGAATAGAACGCCCCAATGCCAGATCTGCGGTGGGAATTACCCGCGAAGGAGACATCATTTTGGCAATGGTGGCTCAGCAGCCGGAAGCACCTTCTAATTCGGGAATGACTTTGCCGGAGTTAGCTGAATTTCTGAAAAACCTGGGTGCAGAGCAGGCGATGAACCTGGATGGGGGTGGCTCAGCATCCTTCTATTTTGATGGCGAAGCGGTTTATGGCAAGGTGGATGAAGCAGGCGATCGCGTGGTGCGAGCGGTTAAGTCGGTGCTGCTAGTTTATGAGAATTCGTAGTTGATGGTTGAGCGATCGCAACAAAGGATTGCGTCGCCACACTAAAGGATTGCGCCGTCACACTAAAGGATTGCGCCGTCGCACCGCTCTGCTTCACCCGCTGCTAGTAACGTTTCGTTCTCAAGTAACCAAAGTATCTGAGGCGTTGCTGAATACAGCGATGATTTACCTGTTCCGGTGCCTCCTGTAAGGGCGAACGGCCGTTCGCCCCTACGAGAATTCATCCCTTCAATCAGCAACGCCGTTAAATATAGCTGTAGTCATACAGGTTAGGACACTCCTGCACGTGAAGCACTTATCCCGTGAACAAGGGGCTTAAGCCCCTTGTCCTAACTTGAGTGACTATCGCTATAACATCGAGTTTTGTAGAATGTGTTAGGCGCTAGCCGTAATGCATCAACTCTGGAAGGCGATGCGTTGCGCTGTGTTAACGCATTCTACGTAAGATTCCAGGTTATTTAATCCACGATCTTAAAAGGTGGGGGATGTCGCCCGTGAAGCGGGGGTATCCCTCACCTTTTGATAGGAAAGGAGTAGGTACAAGCTATCGTCAAAGCTCTGCCTGCTTCTTTTTCAGGCTTTTAATGTGACGGATGATTACTGCCAAAGGATTAATCCCCTGTATGAGTAGCAATCCTATCCAGCAAAGCAGTTTGAGTTGGCTAAAAGCGGAAGGACGAGTGAGGCTTTCGTGGATAGCAATTCGAGCTTCGTCCAAAAAGCTGTCGTATTCCTCCACGATTGGAGCGTTATGAAAGACCCGCCCATTAATGCCATTAACCCCACTCACCCAATGGTTTCCCATCTGAATTCGATCGAGTTGAGCAACTTCAAGGTGATAGAGGTCATGATAGTGAATCCAAACGCTCCGGACTTTAACACCTCTGTCACCGATTTTGATGGGAATCAGGCTAATACTGCCCAGTCTATGTTTAAGATTTACTGTTTTGGCATGATTGGTGCAATTTGCTAGCCAAACTTTCACCAGAGCAAGCAGCTTTCTGTGATGGTGAGTCCACCAGACGGCAAATCTTCCTTTTCTAGAAATGCCTGATATCAATCGTTGATTCTGGTTTCGCTGAGAAATGAGTGGTGTGTTGGAGGGTTCATCTAACAACAGGAAAAGATAGTAAGGAAACCTGGTAAAGCCGAGTGGCGATCGCCTCTGCTGATGCTCTGTCTGACTGAGGCACGCTCTAAACCGTTGTTTGAGGTTATGACGATGCCAAGCTAAAGTATCTGCTGAGAGCGATCGCGTCGTCTATAAACAGCAAAAGCCCGCAACAACAGTCGTTTCATTTGAGGTGCAACCTCTTCATCAAGCTTTTCCTCTGCCCACAGCGCTATTTTCAGCGTTTTTTGCTGTCGCTTTGACAGGTGATTTGCATTTAGCTGTTGCTGTTGTGAAGAAGTAGGGTGTTTAGTGGGAACTAAGCATTGGGTCAAACGGTGATGAGAAAGATAGCTAATCATGCGAGATTCAAAACTCTACTATCTTTCTCTCAGGAGAAACGCTGTTTTTTGGGTTCTAGGCTCTGCCTGGAAATGCCACTTCGGAGGCTCTGCCTCCGCTGCACTGCAAATGGAGGTAGAGCCTCCAGCACAGCATTCCTGGCTAAAAGCCAGGAACGAGAAAATTGGGAGAATTTTCTTCCTCAAAAGTGATGAAAGAGAGATGCAGCCATTTTCGGATGGATAAGCCATAGCGTAGGGGGGCGGTTCGCGACCGCCCCCTCACAAGGATTTGTAGTTTATGCAAATTAATTCACGATCCTAAACAGACAATTTATTCTGACTGCGTTTGCGCTTCAAGCCAAAAGCACCCAGCCCAACTACTGCCAGTGCAGCAACCGTACCTGGTTCAGGGACTAAGACAGGCGGACGACGCAGCATTGTCGCTTGCTCGTAGTCGTAGGCATAGCTAATGATTTCTGCCTCGCCAAAGTAGTTGCCCATAAACTCCAGCGACATGGGAATTCCTTCTTTGGAGTAGCCCATTGGCACAGTAATTCCGGGCAGTCCTAAAATGTTTGCCTCAAATCGAGCGGGAAGGCTGCCAAAGGTTGCATAGACTTCATTGGCTCCTTCTCCCTGCGGCGGGGCAAGGTAGTTGAGCGTCGGGAAAACGAATGCGTCAATTCCCTCTTTTGCCATGAAGTCTTCGTATTCTAGGGTTCTCAGTTTGGCGATCGCATCCAACGCCTGGTCTACAGCAGGCAATTCTTCCCAGGGTTTCGCATTTCCCGCAGCGATTGTGTCGGCAATCCCTTTGACATAATCATAAAACTCATAATCTTCTGGCAAAATGTCGAGTAAATCAACAAACGACTGAATCTTCTCATCGTCGTAACCTTTGATCAGTTGCTCATAGTAAAAGGCGCGAGTCTGCCCAACACGAGAACTGTCAGTCGGGTAGTCATAAGGCGGATTGCCATTCACCAAGAAGTCAATAAACCAAGTTTCGTGCGCCGGAATATCCACCTCAACTAAGGTCGCGCCCTGCGCTTTCAAAACCCGTTTGGCTTGCTCAAATGCTTTGGAAATTTGAGGATCTAGCGGGAAACTCTCACCCTTAGCCGGATCGCCTTCACCAATGTAAGGACGAGGTAAGCCCAATACCACCCCTTCCAGAGAAGTATCATCTAGAGCGCTGCTGTAATCCGGAGATTCAGGAATGTCTGGAATGTAGGGATTCCAAATGTTGTTGGGGTCAAACTCAACCAGTGCTTCCATTGCAAAAGCGACATCTGCAACAGATTTTGCCATTGGCCCAATTGCATCTCGTTCTGTAGTGAGTGGCCAGGTGCCGTCTACCGAAATGAGTCCAGCACTGGGCTTAAGTCCTACCAGTGAATTGTGAGCGCTAGGTACGCGAATTGAGCCGCCCGTTTCACCGCCCATTGAAAACATCGCAAAGCCAGAGGCGATCGCCGCTCCCGATCCGCTGCTGGAGCCACCTGGAGTGCGGCTACGAGCATAGGGATTAATCACCGGGCCATATGCCTCACTGATGCCGTCATAGGAAAAAGCCCAGGTACTCATGTTGGCTTTACCTAAAATGACTGCCCCAGCTTCACGTAGCTGACTCACCGAAAAAGCATCATCTTCAGCGATAAGCGTCTTAAAAACTTCAACGCCGTTCGTCGTGGGTAATCCTTCTACATTAAAGGAATCTTTGATGAGAACGGGGATGCCGTGCAGGGGTCCGAGTACTGTACCTTGCGATCGCAACTTATCTAACGCTGCTGCGTCTTCGAGCGCATCAGGATTGAGAAACGCAACCGAGTTGATGGTGGGGCCAGCCTGGTCAAACTCGGCAATGCGGTCAAGGTACATTTGCGTCAGTTCGCTGCTGGTCAGCGTTCCTTCACTAAATGCAGCACTCACATCCAAAATGGTTGCCTCGTCCAGTGGAACTGAGAACGTCGCGGCTTCGGCAACTGTTGGAATGAGTCCCAGCAATAGAGACGGAGTTACTACCAAAATGGTTTGCTTGAAGCGTCCAGTCATAGAATGTTGCATCCTCACTAATTAACTACGGATTTGGGGGCGTTAGAAATAGATTTAAGTGACGTAACAAGATTGTGTCATTCAACTCACTAACGCAATCTTTGACACAATTGCTGGCATGACAAAATGGTTGCCTAGAGGCAATATTTCAATACTCTTTAGAAGTCTTTTGGAAGACTTTTTAGCCAGGTATCTAACAACAATCACAAATGTGATCTTTGAAAATACCTCCAGAGATAGATTCGTTAAAACCGCCTAAAATTTGCTAGCTTTAACAGAGAAAATTGCTCTGTAAGCTTGAAGTTAAGTTCCATTCCCGAATACTTTCGTAACTTCTACTACAGTTTATGAAAAGTTTATATAGCGCTGCATAGCGATGATTCAAACATAAGAATAAGATCTGCGACTTCTTAAAGAAGTCGCAGATCTTAGCATTCATAATCTACTTAGGAGTGCTATAGAATATCTATGTTTTTGTGTGGCAGAAGATAATTTCTCGTTCTTCTAATTGCTAGGTATAAATTGTTATATACGGGAAATAAATATGCAAGGTACGAAAGTAATTTATGCTACTGCCCTAAGTCTTTTAGTCCTAGCTGGACTAACTTCAAACTCACTTTCATTGCAGTCAAACAAAGTGAGTGGAATCTTGATTGCTACTCCAGATGTTGCCTTGCCTGAAGGGGCGATCGCCTACATCACGCTCTTAAATGTCTCACCCCGCCAAGACGTAGAATTCAGTATCATTGCCCGACAAACTATCACTGACCTCAACCAACTTCCAATTTCATTTGAACTGTTCTACAATCCTGACCGAATTCATCCTGATCATCTCTACGCAATTCAGGCACAGGTTACTACGGAAGGGAGAGTTGTTTTGAGGAGTCGCTCCGCTTATCCGGTGATCACTCAAGGACATCCGTCTGTGGTTGAGGTTTGGGTCGTTCAGAATTTTGATGAGTTGCAGAATACCTCAAATTGATCGACATCATGAAGATTCTCCCTAGTCTCACAGTTAGCTGTGGGGGGCGATCGCCATCCGCCTGTTTTGTCTACAGCGGAAAATGCCAAACTAGATACAGCGATTTGGGAGAATTTTGAGGAGGTTACGCAATGAGTCCATTGTTACAGCAGGTGTTGCAGGAAATCGAGCAGCTTACGACCGAAGAACAGTTGAAGGTCATTAGCCACACAACCGAGCAATTGAAGCGTCGAACAGTACCTCACCACCAACCTAAACGTAAATGGTTGGATATCGCTGGGACTGCTCCCTATCCCTTGGTTGGGGAAGATGCTCAAGAATGGGTGACACGTACTAGACAAGAATCTCAAGAACATCGAGATCGCCTGTTGGAGAGAGAAGGTGAAGTTTGAAGAAGCGTTAGCAGGAGTGACACGTTTATATCTGGATACAGCTCCAGTCATTTATTTAGTGGAACGCAATCCACAGTTCTTTGATCAGGTGCGTGGTGTGTTTCAGAAGGTGGATGAAGGACAGTTAACGGTTGTGGCTTCACCTATCACACTTGCAGAGTGTTTAGTGGGTGCTTACCGGATGAAACACGCTGAAGCGGCCACTACTTTTTTTGAGTGCCTCACCCAAGAAGGAACAGATTTTGTGCAAATCTCGGTTGCGATCGCCGATCGTGCTGCTCAATTAAGGGTGAAATACAACTTAGATCTGACCGATGCATTTCAGATTGCAACAGCGCTAGAAGCAGGCTGTGAAGCGTTTTTAACGAATGATATTCAACTGAAGCGAGTCACCGAGGTAACGATTCTAGCAGTGAGTGATTTGGAGGTTTAGGAGAATGGTGATTAGGTTTATCGCTCTAGTAGAGAGGCGATCGCCTCCTGAGTTTTGGGGGCATACATCCGAGTTATGACTGATGTGCTTCCATGTAAGCTCTCAACAATTGGTTGATCTGGGTTTGATAACCTCGTCCTTGAGATTTAAACCAATCCAGTACATCGCTATCAATGCGGAGTGTAACTTGAGTTTTAGCTTTTGCAGGAGGCAAACCATGCCGCACTACTGCTTTTGCAAACATCTCCGGCGTAATCTCTGGACAATCTGATAGATCAATTTCTTCATCCGTCATTGCATCTAACCATTGCCAATCAGTTTGAGAGTTGCTCGAAGTAGATTCGTTGTTCATATTTCGTTGCCTTTCTTCCTGAAGCGATTATCCTCAACGGTCAAAATATCGCCATCGAATACGGTTGAGACATCAGTAAAATCAATCCCGTGTTTACGAAGATTAGCAAGACGCTTTGCTTCATCCCATTCGTATTCCATGACTAAACGACAACTACAATTAATTATTGTAGTTACAAATTGTAGTTGCAATGAGTATTGTTGAAACGCTGAAAGATGACTACAGCAGATTTCCTAAAGACCAAACCTATAGTCTTTACGCAAAAGATGTTTACTTCAAAGACCCGATGAATCAGTTTCGGGGGTGCGATCGCTACAAACTCATGATCAGCTTCATCGACACCTGGTTTATCAACCCCAAAATGGATTTGCACGAGATTCAGCAAACGGGAAATCAGATCAAAACTGAGTGGACGCTGAGTTGGAATACGCCTTTGCCCTGGCAACCGAGAATTGCGATCGCAGGCTGGAGTGAACTGAAGCTTAACCAGGACGGTTTAATTTGCGCTCACATTGACTACTGGCACTGTTCCAAACTGGACGTGGTGAAACAGCACTTTTTTCCCAAAGACACCTCTGGCGCGAACCGCACTGAAGAAAAACCGATAGATTAAAAGAACGTAAATATTTAAGTTGTTTCTTTAGGTGGGTTCGATTATCCATGCGCGTAATCTTGATGACGGGTAAGGGAGGGGTGGGCAAGACCTCAGTTGCAGCCGCGACGGGTCTGCGTAGCGCAGAGTTGGGTTATCGCACCCTCGTTCTTAGCACCGACCCGGCACATTCCCTG
>JAAUTN010000168.1 GCA_012031415.1 Leptolyngbyaceae cyanobacterium SM1_4_3
GCCTCCCGAACGTTCCCGACCGCCTCCCGACCGTTCCCGACCACTTCCCGACCGTTCCCGACCACTTCCCGACCGTTCCCGACCATTGCCGCAATATTTCCGGTCATGTCAACCTCAGCTTCGATTGCTTCATGACTACCCGTGATGATTTTAATCTCGTTGCCAAGCTCCAGTTTGGCAGTGCCACTGGAGAAGCTTGTTTCCCTTAGAATTACGAATTTAGTCAACGATTCTTAAGTGATGCAGCAGATTGTGCAGGTTCAGCAAGCAGGATGGCAATGCAATGGAGAAAACTCCCGCTTCCCCTCCTGTTGTCGCGGGAAGCGGGAGCTTCTAGACCCTCGTTACCAGGCGGGAGCTTGGTAACGAGGTTGGAATGTTGCAGCGTTTAACTTCTTCAAGACTGACGCAGCCAGCCTCGAACTGCCGCCGTGAAGCCTTCTAAACGGCTCAAATGTAGCTCAACCGGAGTTGTGTATACGCCAGACAAAAGAAATGTTAGATCACCGTTCCATCGGGAATTACAGCGTTTTTGTGAATTACCACAATGCCGTTGATGATATGGAAGCCATTGCTTTCGCGATCGGCTTCTTCAACATGGTCTTTGTTGATGACTTGGACATCGCAGCCGATGCGGGCGTTTTTGTCAATGATGGCGCGGCGGATAGTTGTGTTGGCACCAATCCCTAAGGGAACGTCGGTGCGAGCGCAATCGGTCTGGCGCTCCATGAAGGGCTGATAGTAGTCGGAACCCATAATCAGGGTGTCTTGAATGACACAACCTGCTTCCACCCGTGTACGAATTCCTAGAACGGAGTGATGGATCTGACAGCTTTTGAGAATGCAGCCATCGCCAATCATCGATTCTGTCACCTGACAATCTAACAGCTTCGTTGGTGGCAGGTAGCGGGCGCGGGTGTAAATTGGTGCGCCTTCATCGTAGAAGCTGAAGGGCGGGTGGGGCTGGTGGGTCAGCGCCAGATTCGCGTCATAGAACGATTCGATCGTTCCGATGTCTTCCCAGTAGCCCTTGAATAGATAGGCTTGAATGTTGTGATCTTTAGCTGCCGCTGGAATGATTTCTTTGCCGAAGTCCGTTTGCTCAAGCGATCGCTTCAACAGCTTAATCAAAACGTCCTTCTTGAACACGTAGATGCCCATTGAGGCAATGTAAGGGCTTTCTTTGGCTTGCTCTGGCGTGAGTCCCAGCGTTGTGGTGTCAACCTGCATTCGCAGCAAGTCTTCGCCTTTGGGTTTTTCTGAGAAGCTGACAATCCGTCCAGAGTCATCAATTTTCATCAAGCCAAAGCTAGAAGCCCGCTTTTCATCAATAGGAACGACCGAAAGCGTAATGTCTGCCTCAGTTTCCCGGTGACGTTCGACGAACAGGCGGTAATCCATCCGGTAAAGGTGGTCGCCCGAAAGGATCAGATATTCATCTACGTCCCACTCTTCAAGCAGCCAGAGATATTTTCGTACTGCATCTGCCGTTCCCTGAAACCAACTGGGGTTGTCGGGTGTTTGTTGCGCTGCTAGCACCTCTACAAAACCGTCTGAGAACCCCGGAAAACTGTAAGCACGGGTAATATGGCGATTGAGAGAAGCGGAATTGAACTGAGTCAGAACGTAAATTTTGAGAATTTCTGAGTTGATGCAGTTGCTCACGGGAATATCGATCAGGCGATATTTCCCGGCCAAGGGTACGGCAGGTTTTGCCCGCTGCTTTGTCAACGGATACAAGCGGGTACCCGCGCCGCCACCCAGAATAATTGACAATACGTTTTTCACAATGACCTCTTAACTGCCTCTTAACTGCCATTCCATTCCCAAGTCCAGTGTCCAATTGTGAGTGGCAGTTTGCAAGGGGATCAAGGAAGAAAAGGCTCATCCTTGAGGAAGAGGAGTTCCATTGAATAGATTTTCCAGGAGCATAGATGAGCCGCTTCTGGAAGGGAGTTAGGGATTGCTAATGCTCTGCTAGAAGCGGTTACGGCGCGTTTGCCTTCATCCCGATCGCCTGACTGACATGGGTTAGACCCTGTTCTTCCAGCTTTTGCACCAGCCCCTCTAGGGTTCGGCGCACCATCGCGGGACCTTCATAGATCCAGCCTGTATAGACCTGCACTAGGCTAGCTCCAGCGGTAATTTTTTCCCAGGCATCCTCAGCGGTAAAGATGCCGCCAACGCCAATAATGGGAAGCTTTCCTTGAGTTTGTCGATAGACAAAGCGAACCACTTCTGTCGATCGCTGGTTTAGAGGAATGCCGCTGATGCCGCCTGCTTCTTCTGTCACGGATTTCCCGGTTTTGCGGATGATTTGGGTTTTTAGTCCGTTGCGGCGAATGGTCGTGTTGGTGGCAATGATGCCTGCAAGCTGGTGCAGTTGAGCTAAATCGAGAATGTTGGCGATCGCCTGCCATTCCAAATCGGGCGCAATTTTGATTAGAATTGGCTTGCGCTGATCATTTTCTTGCTGTAGCACCTGCAAGATTGGTTCGAGTTGTTCTGTTGCCTGAAGCGATCGCAACCCCGGCGTATTAGGAGAAGACACATTGATAACAAAATAGTCTCCCCAGTCTTTCAGCAAACGAAAACTGCCTAGATAATCTGCGGCCGCTGACTCTAGCGGTGTTACTTTAGATTTACCTAGATTAATGCCCAGAGGAATCGGGCGATCGGCGATCGGCAAGGTGGCATAATCCTCATTTCCTCGCTCTTTTCCCTTTGCTGCGATCGCTTGTTTAAGCCCCATTGCCTCCAGCCTAACCGCCATTGCTGCGGCACCCTGGTTATTGAACCCCATCCGATTCAAAGCTGCCCTATCTAAAGGCAGGCGAAACAACCGAGGACGAGGGTTCCCAGGCTGTGGATGTAGCGTTACCGTTCCCAACTCGGCAAAGCCAAAGCCAAAGCTAGACCAAATGCCAGCCGCCAAGCCATCTTTGTCAAAACCAGCCGCTAACCCAACCGGATTTCTAACCTCTAGCCCCCATAGCGTCTGCTTGAGGCAGGGGTGATCAAAGCAGTAAGCGTTCTGGAGCTGCTGGTAGAGCCAGCGAGAAGGAGACTCGTCGCGATTTTGGCTGAGCCAACTCAACACCCCAATGGTCTGCTGATGCAGCCATTCTGGATCTGCCCTTAAGCCGGAAAATAAAAGAGGACGGATGCCCGTTTGATAAATGTCCAAATTGCTAACGTTGTCGCTAATTCAGCCCAGGAATTCAGCTAAAGTTCAAGAAACGTCAAATGCCTGCACTTAAACTAATGCTCTATCCCCAGAATACTAGTCTAGACCAGTCAACTTGACTATAAAAGTCACTCAGGATTGCAGACTAAATGACCCTTGAGATAGATGTCTCACCCGCCCGGACAGGCAAAATGCCCACCCTATAAATATGTACAGCTTATTTATTTTCCAATCCTCAGCCTTGAAGTTTGCTCAAACTGTTCAAAAGCAATTCGAGCAGACTGCTATTAGTCAAAATTCATCAGGAAAGCAGAGTGAGATACAAACGAAAGCCGTTAACTAGAATCTGAACGTAGATAAGCCAGCAGGAACGATACAGAAATCTTGCTACGTCAGAGAGTCCAAACTTCGGGGTGCTTCAACTCAAGCAAATGGGGCAAGGAAAAGGGGGCAGCTAGCAACACAAAATCACATCTCAACGGTTGTGTTACTGAGTTAAATAGCTGTAGCAGTTCTGCATCATGGCGTACTGCCGTGCTGACCTGGCTGCTTTTAGGTAAGATTTTCCCAATCACTTTTCTTTCACTATTCTCAATTCTCTCAATTCAAAGTTAACTTGCATTAGGGGCAGCCCGGATAGAACCGGAGTTAGGTGACATGGGCCAACACAAAGAGCCATCCGCTTATGAAAGACAACTTGTTGCCTTAGGACGTGCGCTGCAAATCCTGCGCGAAGAGGAAGATGCAGAAGTTCTGATTGAAACGACTCTGACCTATCTCCAGGCTGAGTTTGACTATGCGCTGATTTGGATTGGACTATACGATCGCATGGATCACCGTCTGCTCGGCAAGGGGGGTAAGACTCCTGTGGGGGATGTTCCTCTGCTTAAACAGCGACTTACCTTACAGCCTGGGGATCTGTTGGAACAGGTTGTAATTCAGCAGCGGCTCCTGGGGGTGCCTGACTTGAGGGAGGAAACCCGGGCTGGAGAATGGCGCAAGGCCGCCCAAAAGTTTAACATTCAGGGCACTATCATTTTTCCGATTCGCTATAAAGATCGGTGCTTTGGGGTGGCGCTGTTAGGATCACACCTGTGGGGTGTCTCTCCCCATTCTGAGGAAAAAGCGCGGCTATCAATGATGTTGGGCGGGTTGGGAGCAGCGCTTTACCAAATTGACGCAGACTGGCAGCGACAACAAACCAAGCGTCCCGGAACTCCGTTGCTAACGCTGCTGTCACGGTTGCGATCGCTCCCTTCGCTCGACCAGCGATTAGAGGCGATCGTCACTGAAACCCATCAGTTTATTGGCTGCGATCGCACCAACATCTACTGGTTTGAACCCGATCGGCGCTACTTCTGGCGCAGAATGGGCAGACAAAAAAGCACTTTGGGCACACCTGATGTCAATCTGCCTGCCGCCGAAATTACTGTGCAGGAGGCGACTAACTTTTACCAGGCACTTGCAGCCGACCAGATTGTTTCCATTGGTGAAGCTCATAGCTCGCTCAAGGCTGACATGACCGGACGGCTGATGCAGCAAATTCGGGCGCGATCGCTCCTGGCTGCGCCGATTTTATTTCAAGATGAACTGCTCGGTTTTCTGGCTGTAGAAGGCAACGACGCTCGAATTTGGCTAGAGGAAGAGAAAAACTACGTGCGCGGAGCCGCCCAACTCGTCGCTTTGACTTCGCCGCTGGAAAATATGGAAGACACGATTCAGCAAGTCAAGACAGACCAAACCCTGACGGCTGAAGTCGCCTACGCCATTTATAGCGACGAAGATTGGGTTGCAACCTTGAGAAAGTGTGCCAACCGTCTCTGTGAGCGGCTTCAAGCAGAACGATTCATTGTATTGCTCTATGACGCAGACCAGGAAATTTTTGAAATCTGCTTTCAAAGTCAACCCCAAAATCGCCGCCCGATTGCTACACCCCTGGAGACACTGAACGAAGTAGACTGGCAAATGCTTCAGCGCAGCACCGAAGCCGTTGGAGTAGAAAACCTCGACGACGACTTAAAGCTGATGGCGTGGCGGGAGGTTTTTCTTGAACACGGAGTACAATCTCTCCTGGTCTGTAGTACAGCGATTGGACGGCCACTAGAAGGGCTGCTGGTGATTAGTCAGGAGTCTGCCCGCACCTGGAACCGGGCAGAACGAGAACTGCTTCGAGTTGTGAGCCAGCAGATCGGGCTAATCCTGCGACAATGGCAGCTTCAGCGCCAAATCGAGCAGCAGCAAAAGGTGCATCAGACGATCCAGTGGGGATTGACCACAATGCAGCAAACCCAGCAGCTAGAGCGGCTGGAGCGAGCGGCTGTACAGCACATTTCTCAAGTCTTGCAGGTGCCGTTGGTGGCGCTAGTCACTTGGTCGCCAGGGCGAAAGTCTGCTCAGATTGCGGCGATGTTTTCGACCAGCCAGCAGTTTTCGATGGCGACCGATATGACCATCCCGGTTTATACAGACACGCTAATCCAGTGGACGCTGCAAACCGATGGGCTACTGCCACTGAGCATTAATGATGTCGCCCCAGAAACCCGCCAATGGCTAAACGGGGAAGGCATTGGGCAGATTTTGGTGATGGCAATGCGGACAGCCCCAGAGCATGAGCCAGCCGGAATCGTGATAGTTGCCGATCGCCTGGAGCGCTACTGGCCAGAACGGCAGCTTAACGCATTAGGAACCCTGGTCAGCCAGTTGGCATGGTCACGCCGCTACCTGATTTTGACCGACACCCTAACTGCCCAGCGCCAAGACCTGGAGCGGCTGAACTGGTACAAGCATCAGCGACTTGAAGAAGTATCTCGAACACTCAGCATTGGGCTGAGACGGCTGAACGAACTCAGCCATCAAAAAGATGCGCTTGCCAGTATGCGCTATCACCAAATTTTGCGGCAGTTGAGCAACACACTCTCGACGATGGCTCCCCTACTAAAAAATGAGCAGTGGCAGTTACACGGTGAGCAAGAGACGATTCCTCTAGCCAGTTTGCTGAAGCGATCGCTAGAACGAGTCGAAACCCTGATGAAGCAGCGCCAGATTTGGTCACAGGTACACAATGAGGCGACCGTTAGCATCGGCGGCGATGTCTGCAAAATCGAATTTGTGCTGTGTGAATTGCTCAGCACGGCCTGTCGGCGATCGCCCGCCAGCGGTCGGATCGATGTCTGGTGCCGCACCCTTGACCAACACTGGCTGGAACTATCCATTACAGACAACGGCGCAATTGAGCCACGCTTGCTAGAAGAACTGCACACGGGGCGATCGCAAGACCTGCTAGCCCCCTCAACCCTAGACCAGCCTCCCGGCTTACACCTCTTCATCTGCCAATCTCTCATGCAGCAGATTGGCGGCGAATTCAACCTCTACAAACTAGAAGACAGCCGCATTCTTAGCCGTTTGATTATTCCAATTTCTGCCAACAGCAGCAGCAGCAGCACTAAGAGTATCCATAAGACTCATATTCAGGAGGATTGGTAGGACGGAAGACGGAGGACGGAGGACGGAGAGCGGAAGAGGAAAGGCAGAGGAAAATTTGATCATCTGGTCATGATTCTGCTTTCCACCTACACCACCCACTTTCCGCCCTCCGCCCTCATTCTTCATCCCTTCTAAGACACTCCCCTCCTTCCCTTCATCAAGAATTCACTCTGCTGAGGCGTTATTGTGATTATGCTGAGATCACGCAGCGAAAGCGGCTAAATTTCTACGTGGTTTCCTCGAAACTGGTATAGATTCTTGTATTTCTACTTAACTGGGTAATTTAAGTAATTGTCAGCATGATTAGCCTTCAGATGAGTTGAACCCTTGCGCCGCGAGATTTTCTAAATCATCAAGCTAATCGCACAACTACGGCAGCAGCTTATTAAGGGTTGTCGAATAAACTTAGGTGGAGTTCTTCCGCCTTGCAGATTTTTCTGGAAGTTTTTGGCTGAGAAAACTTAAGCAAATTTAGCTTTTCTCAACAATGCGACTAAGTTTTATCCGGCAAGCTGCAACTTTCCTTGATTTAAGTTGTCAAATTCCACATGAAGCAATCGTTAACTCAGGGTGCGACAGTTGAACGCCATTTAGATAAAGTTGAGGTCTTTGGCTGACGTACAGCCATCTAGTCCTTCTTTAAAGCAACTTGTCAGAAAGTTGAGATTTGAAGAGTGAAGACTCAGGTTAATCCGGTCTTCATAAACTTCTTAATTCTCAAAAATTCTTGATCTGCCTGTTGCTGTAGGCCTGTTGTTGATTTCTGTAGAGTCACTGTAAACCTTTTACCCACAACGACTTACCCATAACGACAGGTTCAAGAAGGCAATCCTCAATCGGATGGCAAGACTAATCACTTCCATAATGATTTGAATCAACCGGGGAGACGGTTAAACGATGGGAACGGGAAGCGACCTGGGGCAGGATTTGGTTAAAAAGGCTTGGGAATTGCTCGAAGATTCAATTGTCTATTATGGCGATCGCCCAGTCGGGACGGTGGCTGCCCGCGATCGCGAAGTCGAAGCCTTAAACTACGACCAATGTTTTGTGCGAGATTTTGTCTCCTCCGCGCTCCTGTTTTTGATCAGCGGCAGAGCAGAAATTGTACGTAATTTTCTGATTGAGACACTGGCACTGCAAAGTCACGATAAGCAGATGGACTGCTTTAATGCAGGTCAAGGACTCATGCCCGCCAGTTTCAAAGTCGAAGCCTGGAACGGGCATCAGCACATCGCTGCTGACTTTGGTGAACACGCGATCGGCAGAGTTACCCCGGTCGATTCCTGTCTGTGGTGGGTGATTTTGCTCAGAGCATACGTCAAAGCCACCGGAGATATTGACCTGGCTCACCAACCAGAATTTCAGCGCGGCATTGTCCTCATTCTTAAACTGTGTCTGGCCGATCGCTTTGATATGTACCCCACGCTCCTGGTTGCAGATGGGGCATTTATGATCGATCGCCGCATGGGAGTTTACGGGCATCCGCTGGAAATTCAGGCGCTTTTCTACGCCGCTCTCCGCGCTGCACGAGAGCTACTGCTTCCGGGTCGGCGGGGTGACATTTATATTCAGGTGATTAACCAGCGCCTCAGCGTTCTTAACTACCACATTCGCGAATACTATTGGCTTGACCTGAAACGGCTGAATAACATCTATCGCTACAAAGGCGAAGAATTTGGCAGCACCGCTGTCAATAAATTCAACATTTACCCTGATTCCATTCCCTACTGGCTCACCGAATGGATGCCCGAACGAGGAGGCTATTTGGCAGGCAACCTCGGCCCCGCCCAGATGGATTTCCGCTTTTTCTCGCTGGGCAACCTGATGGCGATCATCTGCTCCCTTGCCAGCATTGAAGAATCGCAATCCATCATAGATTTGATTGAACAGCGCTGGCATGACCTGATCGGCTATATGCCTATGAAAATCTGCTTCCCCGCTGTAGAAGGGCTGGAGTGGAAAATTCTCACGGGCTGCGATCCGAAAAATGTGCCCTGGTCGTATCACAACGGCGGCAACTGGCCTGTCTTACTGTGGACGCTGGTAGCCGCTGCCCAAAAGACAGGCAGAACAGATCTGGGCTGGAAGGCGATCGAAATGGCTGAAAGACGACTAGCAGAAGACGAATGGCCCGAATATTACGACGGTCGTAATGGTCGCCTGGTCGGGAAGGCTTCTAGAAAATACCAGACCTGGACGATCGCCGGATACCTGCTAGCTAGAGAACTCATGGCAAACCCTGATCACATGAAGCTGATCAGCTTTGACGAAGACCCTGAAATGCAGGAGTTGCTCGGCATTCTTTCAGAATATCGGTGCGGGTAGGCGATCGCATCACCAGGCGACAAGATCTGCGACTTCTTCGAGAAGTCGCAGATCTGAGAAGCCGCAGATCTGAGAAGCCGCAGATCTGAGCGCTGCATGGTTAGTTGTAAACGCTAAATGATTACAATACAAAGCAAACCTACGGTGCAGGTGTTGCCATGACTTCTGCTTTCACAGATCCCGTCAAATTTGAGCCGCTGCCCGACCACACCCAGCTTCCAGAGTCGGACGGTACCTTTGTGAAGAACTTTCAAGAGCATCCCCAGAGCATTCTGCTAACAGAATCAATTTGGTCTACCCTAGAACGCCTGCACCCCGATGCTCAGTTCTGCATCGGGCAGGACTCCGGCATTTACTGGCGCATCACCGACCCGCCCGAACGTGGCGCAGAAGCACCCGATTGGTTTTATGTGCCCAATGTACCGCCAACGCTAAATGGAGAACTCCGCCGCTCCTATGTGCTGTGGCAAGAACACATTGCCCCCTTAGTCGTGCTGGAATTTGTCTCAGGCAACGGCTCCGAAGAGCGAGACAAAACGCCCTGGAAGGGCAAATTCTGGATCTATGAGCAGGTGATTCGCCCAGCATTTTACGGGATTTACGAAGTGAAACGAGCCAGCGTTGAGGTGTATCACTTCGTTGAAAATCACTATGAGCTATTGCCTGCAAATGAGCGAGGACACTACTCACTGCCGCAGATGGGCGTGGAGTTAGGCATTTGGCAGGGAGAATACCGAAATGTAGATTTGCCCTGGTTGCGCTGGTGGGATGACCAGGGAAACCTGCTGTTGACCGGTGAAGAACAGGCGGAGCAAGAACGTCTACGGGCGGAGCAAGAACGCCAACGGGCGGAGCAAGAACGCCGACGGGCGGAGCAAGAACGCCGACGGGCTGAACAGTTGGCGGCTCAACTCAGAGCATTGGGCATAGAGCCAGAAGTTTGAATCAAAACTTGGAGGAAGTGGGCGGCAATACCCCTTTAAGTAGGCGTGAACACCGATCCGGGCGATCGCTCCTCACTTCCTACAATTGATTCATACCCAGTAAAAATAATCTGGAGTTTTGAATTTTGAGTCATGAATTTTGAACTAACTCAAAACTCAAAATTCCTCTCTTATAGTTCCTGACTCCCGAATGCCTATGCAACCGACTAACCCGAATCAATTTACAGAAAAAGCTTGGGAGGCGATCGCCCGCACTCCCGATTTGGTCAAGCAGGCGCAGCAGCAGCAGATTGAGACAGAGCATCTGATGCGATCGCTGCTCGAAAAAGAAGGCCTTGCCACCAGCGTTTTCAACAAAGCTGGAGTAAACGTCGAGCGGCTGCGTGACTACACTGAAGAATTCGTTAACAGCAGGCCCAAAGTGTCAGGTAGCGGCACCTCGGTGTATCTGGGGCGATCGCTCGACACGCTGCTTGATCGGGCTGAAGAAATCCGCAAAACCTTTGGCGACGAATACATTTCCATTGAGCATCTCTTGCTAGCCTATGCCAGAGACGATCGCTTCGGCAAAGCTCTGTTCCAGGAGTTTAAGCTAGACGAAGCGAAACTAAAGACCATCATCCAGCAGATCCGGGGGAATCAAAAAGTGACCGACCAGAATCCAGAAGGCAAATACGACGCACTGGAGAAATATGGGCGGGATCTTACCGAATATGCCCGTCAAGGTAAGCTCGATCCGGTGATTGGTCGAGACGATGAAATTCGCCGCACGATTCAAATTCTCTCGCGTCGCACCAAAAACAATCCGGTGCTGATTGGTGAACCGGGTGTAGGTAAAACCGCTATTGCTGAAGGTTTGGCTCAGCGGATTGTCAACGGTGACGTGCCAGAATCGTTGCGCGATCGCAAACTCATCGCCCTTGACATGGGTGCGCTGATCGCCGGAGCCAAATACCGGGGTGAATTTGAAGAACGCCTCAAAGCCGTTCTCAAAGAAGTCACCGACTCACGCGGTCAAATCATCATGTTTATTGATGAAATTCACACCGTTGTGGGTGCAGGTGCCGCTCAAGGCTCAATGGATGCTGGAAACCTGCTCAAACCCATGCTGGCGCGAGGTGAGCTGCGCTGTATCGGTGCAACCACCCTAGACGAGTACCGCAAATACATCGAAAAAGATGCGGCTCTGGAGCGTCGTTTCCAGCAGGTTTATATCGACCAGCCAACGATTGAGGATACCGTCTCAATTTTGCGCGGCTTGAAAGACCGCTACGAAACGCACCATAACGTCAAAATTTCGGACAGTGCGCTGATTGCGGCTGCGGCGCTTTCGACTCGGTACATTAGCGATCGCTTCCTCCCCGACAAGGCGATTGACCTGGTAGACGAAGCCGCTGCCAAGCTGAAAATGGAAAGTACCTCCAAGCCAGATGAGCTAGATGAGGTCGATCGCAAAATTTTGCAGCTTGAAATGGAAAAGCTGTCCCTAAGAAAAGAGGTTGACCCCGCTTCTAGAGAGCGCCTGGATCGGCTCGACCGCGAACTGGCTGACCTGAAAGAAGAGCAAAGCGCCCTCAACGCCCAGTGGCAAGCAGAAAAAGAAGTCCTGGAACAGCGCAAATCCCTGAAAGAGGAAATCGACCACATTGTGAATGTCGAAATTCCTCAAGCAGAGCGTGACTATGACCTCAACCGAGCCGCAGAACTGCGCTACGGCAAACTCACCGACCTCCAGCGCAAGCTAGAGGAAACGGAGGAGAAGCTAGAGTTGACTCAAAAGACGGGGCGATCGCTCCTCCGCGAAGAAGTCACCGAAGCCGACATTGCCGAAATCATCTCCAAATGGACAGGCATTCCTGTCAGTAAGCTCGTCGAATCTGAGATGCAGAAACTTTTGCAGCTAGAGGACGAACTGCACCGTCGGGTCGTTGGTCAGGAAGAAGCCGTCACCGCTGTCGCCGATTCCATCCAGCGTTCTCGTGCGGGATTGGCTGACCCCAACCGCCCCACCGCTAGTTTCATCTTCCTCGGACCTACCGGAGTCGGTAAAACAGAATTGGCAAAAGCCCTCGCCGCCTACCTGTTTGACACCGAAGAGGCAATGGTGCGAATCGATATGTCCGAGTACATGGAGAAACACGCCGTCTCTCGCCTGATCGGTGCGCCTCCTGGATATGTCGGCTACGAAGAAGGCGGACAGTTGACGGAAGCAATTCGTCGTCGCCCCTATGCGGTGATCCTGTTTGACGAAATCGAGAAGGCACACCCCGACGTGTTTAACGTCATGCTGCAAATCCTCGATGACGGTCGCGTCACCGACTCCCAGGGTCGCACGGTAGACTTCAAAAACACCGTGATCATCATGACCAGCAACATCGGTTCCCAGTACATCCTCGATGTCGCCGCCGATGATGCCCGCTACGAAGAGATGCGATCGCGCGTCATGGAAGCGATGCGAACCAGCTTCCGCCCCGAATTCCTCAACCGCATTGACGAAATCATCATCTTCCACAGCCTGAAGAAATCGGAACTGCGCGAAATCGTCAAGCTCCAGGTACAGCGCTTGGCAAAACGGTTAAGCGATCGCAAAATGTCTCTGCGCCTCTCCGAATCTGCGCTCGACTTCCTTGCCGAAGTGGGCTACGACCCTGTGTTTGGTGCCCGTCCGCTGAAGCGAGCCATTCAGCGCGAACTGGAAACCCAAATCGCTAAACACATCCTGCGCGGCGAATTCATTGACGGTGACACCATCTTCGTCGATGTGGAGAACGAGCGGCTAGCCTTCAAACGACTGCCTGCCGAACTGGTGACGATGTAATTTTTACGTCAAAACCTTCAACAACATTCAAGGGTGGACACTGTCCACCCTTTTTACTTGTGGAGACGTGAAACGGACTGCAATACCTGTAGGAGTCCGAGCTTAACCCGTTGCAACGGGTTTAGCCTCGTTACCAAGCTCCTGCTTGGTAACGGCATTCTGGAAGCTCTCGCTTCCCGTGCCCACAGGAGGAGAAGCGGGAGCTTCCTCTATTGCATTGCCAAGCGAGAGCTTGGCAACGAGATTAGCAGTGGTGAAATCATCAGTGATAGGCATGAAGCAATCAGGACTAAGTTCAACATGACCGGGAATGATTCGGAAGTGGTCGGCAACGATTCGGAAGTGGTCGGCAACGATTCGGAAGCGGTCGGCAATAATTCGGAAGTGGTCGGGAATGATTCGGAAGTGGGCAGGAGTCTTTTGGAGACGCAAGACCCAATGAGTGGCGATCGCATTCCATCAGCAACTCTTGAAGATGACCTGGAAGATTGGCGATCGCCCACTATGTATAGGCTCCACCTCTTTGGGGGCGATCGCTCAACAACTCGTTCTACAATATGAGCTAACGAATCTCCCTATTGAACTGGTCAAAGTTTAGTAATTGAAAATCGCAAGCCACTACACCATCATTATTCAGTGGTCAGAGGAGGATCAGTGCTATGTGGTCAGCCTTCCAGAATGGGGTGAATACTGCCATACCCACGGCGACACCTACGAAGAGGCTCTTCAAAATGCGCGTGAAGTTTTGGAACTTCTGACTGAATCAGCCCTGGGTACAGGTAGACCTTTGCCAGAACCACGGCTATTTGGTCAATCTCTGCAACTCACATGAACCTAACCCTATCAACCCTTCTAGCTGAGAGCCAAACGTGTAATGCCAACGTAGGGTGGGCAAAGCAAAATGTGCCCATCCCCTTTCAGAACTTGGGATAGGCACGGACTTTGCTCACCTGCGGGTACAGGAGATTTTGGAAAGCCATATATTGCTTCACTAAGTTGGAGACAATTGCGATCGCCACAACATCAGCCAAAATAAAGGCAACCCCACCTGCGTCATTTTTATGCCACCTGCCGCACCTGCCCCTCTGACGCTGTTCCTCTCCTATTCCCACAAAGACGAAGCCCTCAAAGATGAACTCGTCGTCCACCTGGCAAGTCTCAAACGTCAGGGCAAAATCCAGGCATGGCAAGACCGCGACATTGAAGCCGGAACCGAGTGGGATGCCGAAATCAAGCAGCAGCTAGAATCTGCCGAAATCATTCTGCTGTTAGTCACCCCCCGCTTCATCGCCTCCGACTACTGCTATGACCTGGAAATGCAGCAAGCCATGCAGCGCCACGAAGCAGGCAGCGCTCGCGTCATCCCCATCATTCTCAAACCCTGCGACTGGCAACACAGCCCCTTCAGCAAACTGCAAGTCGTACCCAAAGATGCCAAACCCGTCACCCAATGGAGCGACCCAGACGCAGCCTTCCTCAACGTCGTCCAAAGCATTCGCCGCGCTGTAGATTCACTTCAAGCAAAAAAGCCTTTGGGGGAAAACGCCTAATTCACCTGCTGTTTCCCCCTCTGTTCACGGTAGGGGTTTGGCACTGCCAAACCCCTACTCCACTCCCCAATTCTCCACTTACAACCCTGCCACCTTTACCGGACGCGAAGCCGAAACCA
>JAAUTN010000169.1 GCA_012031415.1 Leptolyngbyaceae cyanobacterium SM1_4_3
CTGTCCGATCAGGTTTATGAATTTGTCTGGACTTCTCATCACCTCTTGCTAGACGGCTGGTCACTGCCGCTGGTCTTCAAAGAAATCTTCACCACTTATGCACAGTTTAGTCGTGGGCAGATTCCGAGTGTGACTTTCAACCGTCCCTATCGGGATTATATTACTTGGCTACAGACCCAAGATCTCACCGTCGCAGAAGTCTTTTGGCGGAAGCAATTGCAAGGGTTTCAGGAACCTATTCAATTAAGTCCAAACTCACGCTTGAACGACAAGCAAACCCCATCTGCTCAGGGTTACGCTATCCAAACGCAACACCTTTCACTTCAGACCACTGAAACCCTGCAAGCATTCGCACAACGCCATCGACTCACCTCAAACACGCTCGTTCAGGGTGCCTGGGCGCTAATGTTAAGTTACATTAGCCAGTCTACGGATATTGTGTTTGGAGTCACCAGTGCTGGGCGACCGACCGATCTGGCGGGTGCCGAATCTATCATTGGACTGTTCATTAATACCTTACCTGCACGGATTCAGGTAGATCCTCAAGCGCTATTGCTGCCCTGGTTACAGCAGATTCAAGCGCAGCAACTAGAGACTCGGCAATATGAGTACACGCCCCTGCGACAAATCCAGCGTTGGCTAAATCTCCCTGCGGCAATCCCGCTATTTGAGAGTCTGGTTGTATTTGAAAATTATCCGATCGACACAACTTCCCAACCGTTGCCCACTGGTTTGGATATTCAAAATGTTCGCTCTATGGTAAACAACAGCTATCCGCTGACGCTCAGAGTTTTACCAGGAGCAGAATTGAAGCTGCAAATGATGTATGACTGTAGCCGCTTTGAGGCTGCTGCGATCGCCCAATGGCTAAAGCAGTTTACCGCGCTACTCCAGCAGCTTGCTATACCCTCTACGCAGCCCGATTTACCCTTAAAACTCCTGTTAGCTGCCATTCCTGATGCTCACTCACCATCACACTCACCATCCCCGGTCTTCCTTCACTCAAGGGAAGACGGCGTAAACTGGTGAGCATATCGGCTGAGGAGTTAGTGCAAGTCACTGCTCTGCAAGCCAATTCTCCCCTACCCGGATTGATTCAACCCACGGTTCAAACCTTGAGCTTAACCGCTTGGGCAAAGAGCCATCGGGCGTTGATTGAGTCGCAGCTTCACCAGCGGGGTGGCATTCTGTTTCGAGGATTTCAGGTGCAGGGTGCCGAAGACTTTGGTGAGTTTATGCAGGCGATCGCCCAGGAACTCATGTCTTACACCTATCGCTCTACTCCCCGCACTCACGTCCAGGGAAAGGTTTACACCTCAACGGAATATCCTCCTAACCGTTCAATTCCGCTGCACAATGAGATGGCATATGCCAACCAATATCCTGCCAAGATTGCCTTTTACTGTGTGCAGCCTGCTGAGCAGGGCGGAGAGACTCCCATTGCCGATAGCCGTCGCGTTTTCACAGGAATTGATCCGACGATTCGAGCGCGGTTTCAGCAACAGGGAGTGCTATATGTCCGCAACTATGGTGGCGGACTAGATCTGCCCTGGCAAAATGTGTTCCAAACCGAGCAGCGATCGGTCGTGGAAGACTATTGCCGTCGCGCCAACATTAACTTTGAGTGGTGGGGACAAGATCAGTTCCAAACTCGACAAATTTGTGCGGCGATCGCCACTCATCCTCAAACAGGCGAACTCGTCTGGTTTAACCAGGCACACCTGTTTCATGTTTCTGGTCTGGAGCCTGCCGTACAGCAAAGTTTGCTGGCTTCATCTTCTCACCTGCCGCGCAATGCCTACTACGGCGATGGATCGGTGATTGAAGACAGTGTTCTAGCCAGTATCCGTCAGGTTTATGCCCAAGAAACCATTACTTTCCTCTGGCAAGCCGGAGATGTCTTGCTGCTAGACAATCTGTTGGCGGCTCACGGTCGCCGTCCATTTGTGGGGCACCGCACCGTGCTAGCGGGAATGGCAGACCCCATCATCAGCAAATCACGATAAAAGGTGAGAAGTCTTATGCAACTGGATGCGATCGCGGGATATCACCTATCCCCTCAGCAACATCATCTCTGGTCATGGCAACAGTCCTATCCAGAGTTTCCTCAATGGGCGCAATGTGCGCTGTTCTGGGACGGAGCGCTTCAGCCTCAAAGTTTGAGAACTGCGATTCAACGGGTGGTTTTGCGCCACGAAATTCTTCGCACCCTGTTTCAGGGCTTACCGGGAATGGTGCCGCTCCAGGTAATTCAGGACGCGATGGACGATCCAGATTCCCTGTTTACCCTACAAGTAGAACCGGACAAACCACCCACTGAGCTTGATATTCAAGCGCTCTTTTGGGCATTTAATCAATCTCCGCCAACGGTTGATTCGATGCCTGTGTTACACGTTGCTGTAGTGTTGCGATCGCCCCAACGCTATCTTTTGCTGCTGCGACTTCCAAGTCTCTGTGCAGATGCCAAAACTTTTCAACTTTTGAGCCGTGAAATTGGACAAGCGTATGCAGAATTGGTGAGCCATGAGTCCTCAAATTTGTCGCCCAATGGTTTAGAGGATCTAACAGAGGAAAGCGATGCGACCGTGCAATACGCTGATTTGGCGGATTGGTTTAATGAATTGCTGGAAACCAGTGAGGCAAAGGCTAACACAGCCTATTGGCAGCGCTTCGATCAATCTAACCGAGTGCCACTTCTCCCGTTTGAACATCGAGTTGCTAATCCTCAGTCTTTCCAACCGGGCTATTTTACAGCTTCTCTATCAACTCACTTGTCACCGTTAGAATTGCTGGCTCAACGGCAGCAAGTTTCCTTGAAAAGTATCTTGCTTGCCAGTTGGCAAATTGTGCTGTGGCGACTCACCGAAGCCATTAATCTGATGCTCCATGTGACTCAAAGCGATCGCCAACAGGCTGAATTAGAAACAGCTTTAGGATTGCTTGCCAGAGTGCTTCCGGTTCAGATCAGCCTGGAAGCTACCGAATCCTTTAGTCAACTGCTTCAACAGGTTGAGCAAACCCTGCATGAAGTGAGTGAATGGCAAGATTACTATAACTACGGTGGAAAGCAAACCCTTGCCCCAATCACCTTTGAATTTGAAGAATGGGAACCTGTGGCGATCGCCCAGGGAAACCTATTGTTTGCTCAGCACGCGATTTACCTGGAACCCTTCAAGCTGAGGCTAACCTGCGTTCGTCAAGCAGACTTGCTTCAAACCGCGTTTCACTATGATGCAAACCGGTTTTCAGCAGAGGCGATCGCCCAAATAGCAACTTATTTTGAAACAGTTATAACCGCAGCCATTGCGAATCCAGATGCATTTCTGAATTCTCTCAGCTTGTGGAGTGAGTGCGATCGCCAACAGTTTTTGTCGGAATGTCAAAATCAATCTATCCAACCCCTCACTTTTAACTGCATTCACCACTGGTTTGAAGCACAAGCTGCCCAATCGCCCGACCGGGTTGCGGCGGTGTGTGAGCATGAAACCATAACCTATGGGGAACTGAATGCTCGTGCCAACCAACTGGCTCACTTTCTCCGGCAAGTTGGCATTCAAGCCGACGATCGGGTGGTGCTGTATGGCGATCGCACCCTCACTTTGCTGATCGGTCTGCTCGGCACCTTAAAAGCAGGAGGAGCGTATGTGCCGCTGGAGCCTATGCCCACAGCAGGCATTGCAGCACGGCTGCAAGCAGTACAGCCTAGGGCGATCCTCACTCACCAAAACCTGGTGCAAACCTTACCGCCGCAACCCATTTCGCCCATTTGTCTGGATACCGATTGGCAGCAGATTGCTAAGTTTTCTCCTGCGAATCTGGCGATCGCAACCCATCCTGAACAGTTAGCCTATGTACTCTTCACTTCTGGCTCCACCGGGAAGCCTAAAGGCGTTGCTGTAGAACATCGTCAGTTAGTGAGTTATGTGCAGAGCATTCTGCCCAAGCTAGAAGCACCAGAAGACAGTCACTTTGCTCTGGTGTCTACCCTGGCAGCCGATTTGGGTCACACGATGCTGTTTCTGAGTTGGTGTACGGGCGGCTGTCTGCACCTGATGAAGTCTGCCCAAACGCTCGATCCAGAAGCACTGACGGATTACTTTCAGCGGCATCCGGTGGACTACCTCAAAATCGTGCCATCCCATCTCAAAGTGCTGCTAACGGCGGCTCGTCCTCACGCCATTTTGCCTCGACGAAAACTCATTTTGGGTGGAGAAACTTGTCACTGGGAGTTGATTGAGCAGATCCGACAGCTAGCCCCTGATTGTGTAATTTTGAATCACTATGGGCCAACGGAAACAACCGTTGGGGTATTGACCCAAACCGTTGGCTCCAGGGAATCTGCGCCCGATTCAAGCACAGTTCCGTTAGGTTTACCGTTGAATCACACTCGAATTTATCTATTAGATACTCACCTTCAGCCTGTGCCACCTGGGATACCGGGAGACGTGTATGTTGGTGGGCAAGCCGTCAGTCGGGGTTACTTAAACCGTCCTGATTTGACGGCGATCGCCTTTTTGCCTGATCCATTCACTCCTCATCCGGGGTCACGGATGTATCGAACGGGAGACTCAGCCCACCGTCGATTAGATGGCACCCTTGAATTTTTGGGACGGCATGACCACCAGGTTAAAGTTCGGGGGTTTCGGATTGAGTTAGGAGAAATTGAAACCGTCCTCAGACAACATCCTCAAATTCAGGATGCGGTTGTTTTGGTTCACGCTCGTGAGTCGGGTCATCAACAGTTTGCCGCCTATTTCATTCCCCATGAACTGCCCGGCCCGCGGACTGTTGATCTGCGTGATTTTCTGCAAACGCAGTTGCCAGAACCGATGATTCCTTCGGCGTTTATTCCCTTTCGCCAGTTTCCTCTGACTGCCAACGGCAAGGTCGATCGGCAGGCACTTTTGCAGGTTGAACTGGATCTCACCGTGCCCTCCCAAGCCTTTGTTGCACCAGAATCCCCAACGGAAGTGGCGATCGCCCAGCTTTGGAGTGATGTTTTAGGGGTGGCGCAAGTGGGGCGATATGATAACTTTTTTGAGCTGGGTGGAGATTCGATTCTGTGTATCCAAATGGTTGCCAGAGCCGCTCAAGCTGGGCTACGATTCACCCCCAAACAACTGTTTGAGCATCCCACGGTTGCAGCGATCGCCGCTGTTGTCAATACAGCCCCCACCCCCCTTGCCGAACAGGGTATTGTGACGGGAACGTTCCCCTTACGCCAATTCCAACACTGGTTTTTTAGCCAATCCATTCCCCATCCTCACCATTGGAACCAATCCCTGTTGCTGCACAGTCAGCAACTCATTCACATTGGTTTATTGGAAACATCCTTGCGGCATTTGTTAACCCACCACGATGCTTTGAGGCTGCGCTTTCAGGTCGAGCAGGGAATGTGGCACCCGTGGCAGTCCGGACTGGATGCAGATGTACCGCTAACCCAAATTGAACTCTCTGCTTTGCCCGAATCGGCTCAATCTGCTGCTGTCAAAGCCGCAACTCATGCATTGCAGCGTAGTTTGAACTTGGTTGAAGGGCCATTGTTGCGAGTGGTGCTGTTTGATTTGGGAAGCGATCGCCCCCAGCGTCTTTTGTTCATCTGCCATCACTTAATTATGGATGGGGTGTCCTGGCGGATTCTCTTATCTGATTTGCAGCTTGCTTATCAACAGCTACAGCAAAAACAGCCCGTTCAACTTCCTGCCAAAACCACTTCCTTCAAAACCTGGGCAGAGCGATTGCAAAACTATGCTCAATCTCCTGACTTGCAGCAGGAGTTGAATGAGTGGCTGACTCAACTCCAGGAGCCAATTCCCCCCCTACCAGTAGACTTTACGGCAGGACAAAATACCATTGCCCTGATGGAGGCAGTCACTCTTTCACTCCCCATTTCTGAAACTCAAGCCCTGTTGCAAGAGGTGCCTGCTATCTATCACACCCAGATCAACGACATTCTTCTAACGGCGCTAGTTCAGGTGATGGCTGAGTGGACAGGTTCTCCAGTGGTGCAGGTTGATCTGGAAGGACATGGACGGGAAGAGTTGTTTGAAGAAGTTGACATTTCTCGCACCGTGGGCTGGTTCACCACACTCTTTCCAGTGCGATTGTGCTTACCCTCCAGTCATCCTGAAGCAGCAATTAAGTCTATTAAAGAACAGCTCCGTCAAATTCCCAAACAGGGCATTCGCTATGGCATTCTCCGCTGGTTAAGCCAGTCGCAGAGCATTACAACTCAAATGCAGCAGCTTCCCTTATCACAAGTTCGATTTAACTATCTCGGACAAACCGATCAAGGCATCGTAGAAACAAGTTTGTTTACTCCTGATACGACTGTGGCTGGAACTGCCGATATGGGGCGTGATCCCTGTAGTCAACGAGCTTATCTTTTGGATATCAACAGCATGATTACGCAGGAACAGCTCACCGTGCAATGGCGCTACAGTACTGCGATTCATCGACATGAAACGGTTGATTCCCTGGCTCGACGGTATGTTTTGACGCTGCGATCGCTAATTCAACACTGCCAATCCGCTAGTACTGGAGGGTTCACACCGTCTGATTTTCCAGACGCTCAGTTAGACCAGGAAGACCTTGACCAACTTCTATCCCAACTCAAGTGAGTTGAGAAAACCGTGAAATCCGCCTCATCTGAGGTCGCTACATCTTGCTCCCCAATCTGCTGAAGGTTCTCGACGTGAAGTCACTCACAATGAAATCAAATCATACTACAAACAATATCGCGGATATCTACGAACTGTCGCCCATCCAGCAAGGGCTATTGTTTCATGCGCTGTATGCGCCTGATTCTGAAGCTTATTTCGACCAAAACAGTGTGGCAATTCAAGGGCAGCTTGACGTAGAGGCATTCCAACAAGCGTGGCAGCAGGCGATCGCCCGTCATCCGATTTTGCGAACCTCTTTCCACTGGGAAAAACTGAAAAAACCAGTGCAAGTGGTTCATCATCAGGTTCAATTGCCCTGGCAGGACTATGATTGGCGCGATCGCTCTGATGCAGAACAGCAAACTCAATTGGATACACTTTTAAGAAGCGATCGCCAGCAGGGATTTGACTTAACTCAGGCACCATTACTGCGTTTGACGCTAATTCGACTGGCAGAAGACAAACATCAATTTATCTTTAGCAAACATCACATTTTGCTAGATGGCTGGTCACGAATGCTAGTCTTCAAGGAAATTTTTGACCTATACCAATCAGGACTTCAAAAAAACTCATCGTCACTTCCAACCCCAGCGCCTTACCGCAACTACGTTCACTGGCTGAGACAGCAAGATAGTACTCAGGCGGAACAGTTTTGGCGAAATGCTCTCCAAGGGGTTAAAGCCCCAATGATTCTTAGCGTCGATCGGTCTCATGTCGGTCAGATTAGCGCAACTCAAACCTATGGAACTCAGCGACGCTATCTGTCAGAATCCACTACAGCCGCCCTGCAAACGCTAGCACGACAGCACCATTTGACGCTGAATACAATCGTGATTGCAGCCTGGAGCATTCTCCTCAGCCGATATAGCGGTGAATCGGATATTACCTTTGGAGTGACATCTTCAGGACGACCTGCCGATCTAAGTCAGGCAGAACGCATAGTCGGGCCATTCATCAACACCTTGCCGCTGCGCCTTCAGGTGCCGCCTGATACATCCCTGCTGCCCTGGCTTCAGCAGCTTCAGCTTACTCAGATGGAGATTCGCCACTATGAATACACTCCTTTAGTTCAGATTCAATCTTGGAGTGAAATTCCGAAAGGAGTGCCGTTGTTTGAGTATGTGGCAATCTTTGAAAACTATCCGATTGATTCAACATTGCGAGATCCGGCACAATCCTTACAGATACAGGCAGTACAAAGTGTTAGCCAAACTCACTATCCACTCAGTTTGGTGGCTGCGGCAGGAGCAAAAATGACGCTGGAATTGGGGTATAGCAGCGATCGCTTCACCCCCTCGACAATCCAACAGATCCTGCAACATCTGCAAACCTTATTGGAGCAAATTGCCGCCAATCCTGATCAACGATTGAGACACCTTTCCCTCCTTACAGATGCAGGACGACACGACTTACTTTTTGCCCGAAATCAAACTCACCGCGAGTATCCCAATCACAGTTGTATTCATCACTTATTTGAGGCTCAGGTTCAACGGTCTGCCGATGCCGTTGCAGTGACGTTTAATAATCAGCAGCTAACCTACCAGCAGCTTAATCAGCAGGCGAATCAATTAGCGCATCACCTACAGCAGCTTGGGGTTCGTCCTGATACGCGAGTGGGCATTTGCTTGGAGCGATCGCTTGATTTACCTATCGCACTGCTGGGTGTTCTCAAAGCAGGGGGTGCCTATGTGCCGCTTGATCCAACCTATCCACCGCAGCGTCTCACTTTCATTGCCGAAGATGCCCAGATCTCAGTGCTGCTGACTCAAACCTCGCTCCTGCCGCTGCTATCGCTGCCTGAACTCACCGTTTGTCTTGATCGTGACCCGGAGGTGATCGCCACTCACAGCACCGCCAATCCGAACTGTCTTGTTCAGCCTGAGCATCTTGCCTATGTGATTTACACATCGGGTTCAACTGGACAGCCCAAAGGCGTGCAAATTCCTCATCGGGCAGTTGTCAACTTCCTTTGTTCGATGCAGCAGCAGCCTGGAGTGACCCAACACGATACTCTGCTGGCAGTCACTTCTCTCTCCTTTGATATTGCCGTTTTAGAACTGTTGTTGCCGCTCACGGTGGGTGCCCAGGTGATTTTAGTGAGTCACTCCGTTAGTGCAGATGGAGTGCAGTTAGCCACCCTGCTGAATTCCTCTCAAGCAACTATCATGCAGGCGACTCCGGCAACCTGGCGTTTGTTGCTGGCTGTGAAGTGGCAAGGAAAACCTAACTTAACCGTATTGTGTGGTGGGGAAGCCCTTTCTCCAGATTTAGCTCAGGAGTTGCGATCGCGCAGTGCTGCTCTGTGGAATCTTTACGGCCCCACTGAAACTACTATCTGGTCAACCTGTCAGAAGATTGTGGGGGGCGATCGCATCTCGATGGGGCAACCCATTGCCAACACTCAAATTTATTTACTCGATACCAATCAGCAACCCGTGCCCGTTGGCGTTCCAGGAGAACTATACATTGCAGGAGAGGGAATCGCTCGTGGCTATCTTCACCAACCTCGCCTAACGGCTGAGAAGTTTGTTCCTGATCCGTTTAGTCAAATTCCAGGCAGCCGATTTTATCGAACGGGCGATCTGGCTTGCTATCAACCCGATGGCACCCTTGAATTTTGGGGACGCATAGATCACCAGGTTAAAATTCGCGGCTTCCGGGTTGAACTGAGCGAGATTGAAGCCAAATTAAACCAGCATCCCCAAATTCAACAGTCGGTTGTGGTTGCGCGAGAAGATTATTCGGGTGAAAACAGTCTGGTCGCCTACCTTGTCCCTGAGACTAAACCTCTCAATATCCAGGCGCTACGGAACTTTCTTAAGCCTCAATTGCCTGCATTCATGATTCCAACCACCTTTGTTAGCCTGCCCGCATTTCCTCTCACACCCAATGGCAAGCTCGATCGCCGCTCATTACCCAAACCTGCAACTCATTATGCTTCCACTCCTACTCACGAAGCCGCCCCGCAAACACCCACAGAAAAGCAGCTTGCTGACCTTTGGAAAACCTTGCTAAATCTGGAACAGGTCAGCGTTGAAGATAACTTTTTTGACCTGGGAGGACATTCCATCCTAGCGATTCAACTCCTGACTCAGATCAAAGAAACCTTCCAGATTGATCTACCGCTACGGCTCCTGTTTGAAACATCCATTTTGAGTAATCAGGCAACACTGATTGAAACGGTTCAACAGTCTGGAACTGCTGCTTTACTACCGGAAAATCCTGTAAATTTGCAGGCAGAAATTGTTTTAGACCCCTCTATCCACCCTACAGCCGAATGGAAATTTCTGTCAGAACCTACTGCTATCTTTTTAACCGGAGCTACCGGATTCCTCGGCGCTTTCCTTTTGGCTGAACTGCTGCAACAAACTCAAGCAACCGTTTATTGCTTGGTGCAGGCTTCTAGCCAAGAGCAGGGAATGCATAAACTCACTCAAAGGCTGATAGCCTTCTCACTGTGGCAGGATGAGTTTTGCTCCAGAATCATTCCAATTGTGGGAGATCTGGCAAAACCGCTCCTGGGACTCACTCATGAACGGTTTCAGACACTATCCCAACAAGTCGAGGTAATCTACCACAGTGGGGCGTTGGTCAACTTTGTATATAGCTACGCTAACTTAAAAGCGGCGAATGTTTTGGGTACGCAAGAAGTGCTAAGATTGGCTAGTTTGCACCAGCCTAAACCCGTTCATTTTATCTCTACCTTTAGTGTTTTTTCTGAGGGCGATCGCCAGGGAAAAGTTCTGATCCGAGAGCAAGACCATCCTGAGCAGGGCAATCAACTCAAGAGCGGCTACGCTCAAAGCAAATGGGTTGCTGAAAAGCTCGTCTCAATTGCAGGGTCTAGAGGGCTTCCCGTCTGCATTTATCGCCCTGGACGGATTACGGGTAATAGCCAAACGGGGCAAAGCAATCTTGATGATTTCATGTCTCACCTGATTAAAGGATGCATCCAGCTAGGAAGCGTTCCAGAGCCAGAGAATGATAGTTTTATTGATATGACTCCGATCGATTATGTAAGTCGGGCGATCGTTCACTTATCCAAACAAAAACAGGTTTTGGGTAAAGCCTTTCATCTGGTCAATCCCCATCCCATTCCAGCCCAACAGCTACTCCATTGATGGTAAACCAGTCTGGCTATCCGCTAGAAGTGAAGCCTTATGAAGCATGGCGAAACCATTTAATCCAGGTTGCCCAGTCTCAAGGCAACGCACTTTATCCATATCTGCCGCGTTTTATGACCAACCCTGGCTCCGTTGAGAAGGACAGCTCAGCACCTCAACCCACGACGCAGTTTGACTGTCAGCAAACCCTCCAGGCGTTGGCAGAAACATCCATAACCTGCCCACCTGTCAATGCTCAACTGCTGCAAACCTACTTTGCTTATTTTGTCCAAAGTGGGTTCCTCAATGTTCCAAGTCATGTCCACCCTGAACCAGGAGTAAAACAATGAACGTAATCGAAAAGAAAGTGATGGGAAAATACTGCAAAGCTTACCTTGTGAAACAACTGCGACAGTTTGACCAATGGGCTGAGCCAGCTCAATCTACTCGTCAAGACCAGCAAAACCTGGATGGACAAACCGCTGAAGCGAGCCGAGAACTCACTGATGATGACATTCTCTATGTTCAGGAAAACTACGTTGTCACCGATGGAGTTTTCTTGAATGAAAATATTGTCTTTGATCGCGTCTCCCCAGAGTGGATGACCTTCTGCAAAGAGGCTCTCAATTTTGCTGTGCCAGACCATGTTGCGGTCAATCAGGGCTAAGGATCATGAACTTCATAACTCCGAATTCTTGCGTAGGATGCGTTAGCGCAGCGTAACGCATCGCTTCCTAGAGTTGGTGCGTTACGGCTATCGCCTAACACATCCTACAAAATTCGATGTTATTTAATTCTCATTCCTAACTGTTGTTTCGATCATCAGTTTGAACAATTTTGGAGGAAATTATGATTGCAGAACACGATGATTCAATGCTTTACCAGGTTGTGGTTAACCACGAGGAACAATATTCGATCTGGTTTAGCGATCGCCCCCTTCCTCTAGGCTGGAAGGCAGTCGGCAAAAGCGGCACCAAGCAAGAGTGTCTGGACTATATTGAAACAGTATGGACAGATATGCGTCCGTTAAGCCTCCGGACTAAGATGGAGGAGGCATCTGCTGAGCAATAAACTCATGGAATACCATGAAAACTATCAAAGCAAATCCCTGGATTACCTGTCCTCAACCTAACCCCCAGGCTAAATTACGCCTGTTCTGCTTGCCTTATGCAGGTGGGGGAGCGTCTAGCTTCCGCGACTGGTCGGCACAATTGCCATCCTTCATTGAAGTCTGCCCCATTGAGTTACCTGGACGCGGCTCCCGATTTCAAGAACTTCCTTATACACGGCTAACCTCTCTCATTCAAGATTTAACTCAGGCACTTTTGCCTTATCTAGACATACCGTTTGCCTTCTTTGGACATAGCATGGGGGCATTAGTGAGTTTTGAGTTAACACAATTCTTGAGCCAAACATACAGTCTCACACCTGCTTGTCTGGCTGTAGCGGGTCGCCCCGCCCCTCATCTCTCCAATCGCAGTAATTCAATTCATACACTACCTGACCCTGAGTTTCTGGAGAAAATACGCGACTTCAATGGCACACCTGCACCCGTTCTTGCCAATGCAGAACTGATGCAAATACTCTTACCCACATTAAGAGCCGATTTTGCGGTGATTGAGACCTTTTCCTATACACCACAACCCTTGCTGAACTGTGCGATCGCCGCCTTCGGGGGACTTCACGATCCAAAAGTGAGTTGCGCTGCCCTGGAAGCTTGGCGTGAACAGACCCGTTCTACTTTTCTACTTCATCTGCTTCCAGGCGATCACTTCTTTATCCACGCTGCCCAGTCCCAACTTTTATCAGTTTTGGGGCAAGTTCTACATCAAACACCGCTCTCAAACCTGCCGTTTAGATGAGGAAAACTCATGTCTGATTCCCAAACTTTAAGTGATTGTCGATTTTGTTCCATTGTTTCCAAAAACAATGGAGAAGACCCGATTGGCACAGCGGGAACTTGTGACCATTGGTTGATGGTGGAACTAGCCCTCCCCTGGACGGAGAAGCTTTTGCGAGAAGACCCAAAAGTGCAGTCCGTTATGGCGTTGATCCAGAAATTAACCCTGGATGGAGTCAAAGTTCGGGCGCTGGCGATCGCTCCCGACCGAGAATACTCCCGTCCTGAATGCACTCGCGTGCTGTACTATCATCGCCCTGCAAAATTCTTTGCTCAGTTTGATAAACAGGAGTTTTGCATTCCTACTGCAACTTTACCAGACTTAGCAGCAGCCCTCCTCACTCAACCGGAGAATTTGTCCCAGTTTGAATCATATCGTCAAGAGACTCAGAATATTCGAGACTTGCTAGTTTGCACCCACGGCAACGTTGATGTTGCCTGCGCTCGATTTGGCTATCCAATCTATGAGATCTTGCGGCAAAACTATGCGCCAAAATCCAATAGCCAATTACGAGTATGGCGGTGCAGTCACTTTGGTGGACATCGATTTGCGCCAACACTATTAGATCTACCGGAAGGTCGCTACTGGGGGCACTTAAACTCTAATGTCTTAGACACCTTGGTATGGCGAACTGGTTCTGTGAAAGAGCTATACCCTTTTTATCGAGGTTGGGCTGGGCTCACTCAATTTGCCCAAATCGTTGAGCGTGAAATCTGGATGTACGAGGGGTGGGACTGGTTGAACTACCATAAAGCAGAACATCCCATAGCAGCTATTGAAACCTACGAGAATAAAAATATTGAGGAAGTAGAGGTACAGATCAATTTTGTAGATTCCAATAGAAATGAATCAGCTTACAGAGCCAAAGTAGAGGCAAATGGAGAAGTTATGTCTTTATCTGCTTCAGGAGACCAACAGCCACTCATGGTAGTTAAACAGTATCAAGTTAATGGCTTGACTAAAATTACACCCTAAATCTAGATAAATCGAGCAGGTTAGAAGAAGATTATTCAGGCAATTTTGAAATCAACCTAACCTAGCCAACTGGATACAGAATAAATCGCCATTGGGTATAGGTAGGCTGAGCGATCGCCTTGTTAGGGTGACATCCATAGCACCTTAATTTGTGTTCCAGGGCTGCCTATGGCTACTAAAACACCTACTCGACCCAAGCAACGGCAAAGTAACCAGAAGCGATCCTGGCAAAACCTGACCGATCGCCGCAAACTCCGCCATATTGAAAAATACCTTGGATAAAGCCATCACCAAGGCGCTCCAAGAGGGAGGAATTGAGTCGCACGAAGACTTCAAGGCTTGTGTGGAATCGTTTAGTGAGCGATCGGGCAAGGCTCCCATCACGGTTGAGCTGTGTGAGGGTGGGGGCAATGATGATGAAATTCGAGGCTACCGCTTCTATCTCACCAGCGACTCCAGCCAGAGAACCAGCGGCAAGTATCTGATCAAGAAACTTACTCCTTTCCCACTAAAAGCTTAGGGAGGC
>JAAUTN010000170.1 GCA_012031415.1 Leptolyngbyaceae cyanobacterium SM1_4_3
TTTCCGCACGGGGTGGAGAATATGGTTGCTTTAGGACTCCTCTTTACTCCGGGGGCGGGGGTGTTCTCAGCCGATATTTAGACGCTATCGACTCCCATGTGCCCCAGTATTCTCGTATCAGCCATTTCGAGAACCAAACTTCACAAAGCCTCATCAAGGATTCTTTTGCATTATCCGTAGCAACTTTGCCCTAGCCTGCACCCTCAATTTGGCTCTGAAGGTGCTTCGACAGTTAGCCTTGTCTGCTGATGCTGCCCTCCCATTACTGGTTGAACATTCCAGGGCGGACATCCGCTTGAACACTAGCGGGGAAAGAACTTAGGAGCCCTTTCCAACTCCCCCGAACGACATCGAGTCGCGCGGCTAACAACTAATTAGAGAGAATTATTCTGCCCAATTCCCTTGTGCGGGTGTTTGGGTTGGGTGGAATAGCGTCGCCCATGCACCTATGTGGGCTGTATGGGTGGAAATACGTCCCTATCAGGTGATTGGGCAGCTAGTAGGTTGGGTTGAGGCACGAAACCCAACATCTTCCTTCAACCCTGTTGCTTCTCTCCATCGATTTGTCCACTCTTAGCAAAGTGTTATTACTACCATAAGTGCAATATCGGCGCGCCAAGACCGCCGGAGCGACTTATTTCTTTACAGTCGTCACCTATCAACGTCAACGGCTATTTCATCAGCCAGAAATGGTTGATTTGCTTCGATCGGCATTTCGCACGGTCAAAGCCAGGTTCCCGTTTGCGATCGATGCCATTGTTGTCCTACCGGATCATCTGCATTGTCTTTGGACGTTGCCGGAGGGGGATGCGGATTTTTCTAAACGCTGGCGATTAATCAAGAGCGAGTTCAGTCGTCATTGCCCGGATGTGTATAAACAACAACGGTCTGCTTCTCGATTAGATAAGGGTGAGCAGGCGATTTGGCAGCGACGATTTTGGGAGCATCAAATTCGAGATGAAAGAGATTTTGCTCAACATGTGGATTATGTTCATTACAATCCGGTGGGTCACAGGCTAGTGATGGCACCCAGGGATTGGGTTTATTCCAGCTTTCATCGCTATGTGCAGGATGGATGGTATTCGCTGGATTGGGGTGCAGAGGGGAAGGTTGAGTTTGAGGATGGGATTGTGAATGAATGACAAGGATGTTGGGTTGAGGCACGAAACCCAACCTACGGGCGAGCGATCGCACTCAAGCAACTTTTCCAGTTTGTTGAGGTGCTTCGTTGACCAAAATTGGATCAATATCTTGACTGCGATCGCGCTGACGGAATTCTGCTAAAAGTCGGAAGAAATATTCAAAAGCCACTTTTTCATCAATGGACTGGAGCAAAATGATTTTGTCCCAGGAATTGGCAGTACGAACTTGTGAATAGATCTGTAGCCAAGGTTGAAATTCTTGATAAAAATCTAGTTCTTCATCAGTAGGTAAAACTCCCATTTCCTGTCGGGCGAATTTATAGCCAACCAGAAAGTGACGCAGGGCAGTAATTGAAGCAGTACCCAGATACAGCCCTGGTGTTTGTCTGATCTTTTCGAGTAATTCAAAAACCTGACTCACGGTTTCTCCTCCTTACAAGCGTTCTATTTCTACTAATGTAAATTCCCCGCTATGACACTTAAAATCTCGTATCCATTCTTCGCGTGAAAGTCCTTGCTCTGAGAGATTATCGAATACCCTTTCGTAAACTTCAACGCCATAATGCTTACCATTAATGGTGATAGATTCGGTAATGTCCAGTTTCTCTAATCGAGTGCTGAGGATGTAGTCTTCACCATAACGGGTTTTGAGCTTGAGGAGCCTGCCTGGAATACCGTGCTGATGCAACCATCGTAGAATTGCTCTGGCACAATCAGCACATTCTAGAATGTCAAACTGACGAGTGATTGCTCCAATCTCTTCAAAAACCTCTGCCTCTGTCCAATCATTAGAACAGTCGCTAATAAGAGAGCCTCCAGAATTGACTTTATGCTCAATTATATCGATGTTGGGCTTGTCCATGATATTGGTCAGTGTCAAGCTGCGATCGCACTTAACGATGAGCGATCGCACTACGGGCAAGCTGAGCTGGCAGAGTAGCATGGGTTAGCGATCGCGTAACCCATGCAGTTGGTGGGGATTGTTGCGCGTTGGGTTTCGTTGCCTCAACCCAACCTACGGGCGAGCGATCGCACTGCCCCGCCCATATCTTTTGGGTGCTGTTTGTTATGGAAAAGAATGTACCTGCGAATCCATCCGACATAGCTTTGCTCGGTTCGATAGGAATAATGTTTTAGACGAATCGCGTCGCGAACCTGATCAAGCAGCTTTCTGGGTCGAGATTCCATGGCGAAGAAGGTAGATGTTGGTAGTATCAATGTACCAAATGCTACACACTTGGCCTGCGTGCTGACCATGAAGATTTGCTGAAGTTATCGGCATAACACCCTTTAACAAGCACATTATGCAGAGCAAGATCCAGATAAACACCTTTATGAGGGTAATTATCACGACTTGGTTCGGCATAGTACTCAAATTTGGGCAGATAGCCCGATAAAGTTCCGTATAACACCCTTGTTTGGGCAGTTATGCCGATATTTTTCTGTATAACTGTCCCTAGAAGAGGAGATATGCAACTTTGATTCTGGCTAACTCCCTTGCTGCGGGGTGTTAGACGGAATTCAGGTAGGGGAGTCAGCATAAGCAGTAGTTAGCTTGCTCCCTAGGTTGTAAGTGGAGAAGGGGACCCAGGGCTTTTAGGTCAAAGCACATGTAGACAGAATTTCACCAACCTTTAAAAGTATTTAATAATGCTGCAAAAGATCTACTGGTTAGGACATGTCCAAAGTGAGCAGATTACTGCTACTCAAGAGCTACGGAATCTTTTTTGCAAACATGAGTTTCCACATTTGACTTTTGCAAGCCCAGCTTTCTCTGTCGTTGGTGGAGGTCTAGTATCTAATGCTTATGCCTGGACACTAGTCATAAATAATCGTTCGATTTTTCTTGGCGCTGGCTCAGTTATTACATCGGTAGATGAGATAACTGAACAAATTCGTCGTTTTATGATTCTACGAATGAATCTATTTTTTGGTAAATCACCAGAAGAGGTTGAAAACCAATGCAATACATTACGTTCTGTAGGTAGTAATCTTATTCCAAGGAAAATTTTGCCCGAAGTTTTCAGTGACACACCAAGAGCACTCCACAAAGAAATAGAAGGGATTGATTCTTGGTTTCAGAGAGTCTTGTCGTTACCTCGACAAAAGTATCTCACTGTTTGTCAGGCTCTCACTGCCTATGAACGTGCACTCCACGTTCTTTCAAGTGATCCAGCCCTTTCTTATTCTCTGTTAGTGTTTGTAGTGGAAGCCTTAGCAAATAGTCATTCCGATTATCATGCAACTTGGGATGATGTACGAGGTAAACCCAGGCAGCGTTTTGATACTCTTTTTGAAGATGAGCGCATCTCCTCAATTAAGGAGGGCTGGGTTGACGACTTACGCGAGGCTATAGTGGATGTTCTTCATCCAGGGGCTACGAGAAGGTTTACCCAGTTTGCACTTGATCATATTCCAAACGATTTTTACAGTGCATCACTGAGTACTTCAAAATCTCCACTGAGAAGTTCCAGAATTCGTCAAAGTATTCAAAATGCCTACGCTCTAAGATCATCGTTCTCACACACACTGATACCACTTACTCAATTTCTTATCAGTGAATCCTACCGTGCTGAAGAGGTTGAACAGGATAGTCAAATATATCTAACCTTGCGGGGTTTGTTTCGCTTAGTACGTTCTATCGTTCTGGAGTTCATCGAGCAACAAGAAAGTGTTGAACTATATTCTCATCCGTGGCACGAAGAATCACATTGTGGTTTGGTTTGGTTGCCTCGTGGTCAGGCTTACCTCCGTATGAAAAATCCTGAAGGTCAGCTTTATAACATCGAAGCCCAACATGCTAAAAACTGGTTTGAAGACATTCTTACAATCTATCAAGATAACTACATTGAGCGCCTCCACGAACAGATCTCATCAAATCAAGGAGGTACTGACTTATTCATGGGTATAGCTACCTCCGGTTTTATGGCAGGCAGAGCAATTTTTCGTTTCGATCCCAGTCCATCCTATGATTGGAAATCTCTTAAAGAACAATCTCTAAATCTGATATCACAAGCAAAGAAAATAGAGAAGGGATATCTTCAAGCTATTGCATTACTGTGTGCTCATCTCGAAAGGATAGATAGTGGCGAAGAAAAATGGGATGAAGTAATAATGGCACGTGCTTTCAAAACCCCTCTGTTGGAGCTTGAACGCTTTGTCGCAGACGTGATTCACGGCAAGACACAACATTGGTCAGGTGAACAAGCCGAAAAGATTTTTGAGAAGCATCTGAAAAAAAGTAAGGTCTTTCTCCCAACTCGTGTGGAAATAGCGTGTATGCTTGAGCTCGCTAAATTATTTCAGCGCGAAGATTCAAATGAAGGGAGACGAAAGTGGTTGAAGGCTGCACATGGAGATACAGCTTTATATTCAAGTCTCCAGAGTTTGATTAAACATGCAATAGATTCTGATGATACTGTGGTTGAGCCACAAGAGGCTTTGAGTATTGTTCATATTTCATCTGAGGAACCAATTAGTAAGAAGGAATAGAGAAAGCCAGCCTTCTCCACTATATCAAGCTAACAATCCCATTGCACGCCGACCGTATCAAGTTGGTCGGTTGGTTCGAGAGGTTACTAGCGGCGGGTGAACGGGGGCGTTAGGCGGCTTCAGCTATCGGTGGGGGCGTAGTCGTTAGCTTATCTGTGATTGCCAAGACCAATCAGCCTGAAATCAGGACGCGGCGGTACTTCAAAGTTATTGGAAGCACTAAGTCAACTTTCTGTGCTAGCAATATAGTTGGATGAGCGGTGGCTGAGAGGTTTCGGGATGCCTTTTCCAAAAGATATAAGGGAAACTGCGCTAGTTAAATCAGGCCGGTACTGCTGTGTATGTCATGAACACGCAGGTCGTAATGCAGAAGTACACCACATTATTCAAGAAGCTGATGGTGGTTCTAACGATTTAGAAAATGCTATTGTTCTCTGCTTCAAATGCCACGCAGAAGCAGGGCACTATAATCCACGCCATCCTCGCGGTACAAAATACGCTGCTACTGAGTTAAGGAAACATCGCGATGCTTGGTGGAAATATTATGAAACCTTTGACCCTGAGCTTAGACCTAATGATGATGAGAAGCACCCATTAAACTTAATCCCCAACGGTCAAGATATAGAACTTATAGAAAAGGAGGTTGGTACGCTCTGGTCTAACTATGCAAACTACCCTGTAACAATTGAAATTATTCAGTTCAAGGCACAGTTAATTGCTGAGTATGTGATTTACAAAGATTCTTTGAGTCCACATTCTTACGAACTCTATCAAATTGCAGACAGTCGGTATATTGTCTATCACAATTGGATTCATCGCGCAGATTATGGATGTGCCAGATTGATAGGTGCAAATCTTGATATTGATCCAGATCCACCTTTAACGCTTGAGGAAGTACAGAAGAATTTTCCAGAGCTTGCAACACAGGCAGGTTTGTCTCGACTTCGTGTTTTGGAGTTTTGACCGCCCCATATAGTCTCTGCGGTGAACGCCTGCTTAATGAAGTTCTTCTCCTGTCGGATTTTGATACAATTATTTGAGAACCAGTTTTCTGTAAGAGCTTGATATTATGCGGTCAATTGAGCAACTGACTGAGGAAATATTATCCCTGCCTAGTGAGTCAAGAGCACTCCTAGCAGACAAGTTAGTGGAAAGCTTGGAGTTCGATACCGACCCAGCAATTCAGGCAGTTTGGGTAACTGAAGCCAAGCGCCGAAGAGATGAGGTGCGAAATGGTTCTATTCAACCAATTCCAGGTGAAGATGCTCTAGCTCAGGTCAGACGGCTGATCGAGCCATGAAGTATGTATTTCATCCTGAAGCACTGAGTGAGTATGCTGAAGCAGTTCAATACTATACCGAGCAGAGGGTTGAGGTTGCTCAAGCGTTCATAAATGCTATCGAGGATACGGTTTATCGGATCAGGGAAGCCCCAACCCGCTATGCTGCGATTGATGAAGATGTTCGGCGTTGTATGGCACGTAAGTTTCCTTATGGCGTTCTCTATACAATTGAGCAAGACTACATTTTGATTTTGGCGGTCATGCATTGCAGCCGTGAGCCTGGTTACTGGAAAAGCCGCAAGTAATCGAAGCTGCCAGCCCCCTAACACTGCGTTGGTGCGGACGGTACAGAGGTTATTGGTGAGAATTCGAGGTCATCTGCCGCCGCACAACTTCACCGTTAGCTGGCTTCAAGTTATCTGTGGGGCGTTAGCCGAAACTACTGGTTGAGAATAAAATTTTCAAGCAATCTCTGTCTCAAGGGCATTAGTTCGTGTATACTGCTTGTCCAGAGTAAACGTTGGGAAGGCAAATGGGCAAGGTAATTGCATTTGGGTGGTATGGTGGAAAATTTAATCACCTAAACTGGTTGCTCCCTCTATTGCCCCAAGCAACCCACTATTGTGAGCCGTTTGCAGGCTCCGCTGCTGTACTACTCAATCGGGAACCTTCTCCAGTTGAAACCTACAACGACATAGATGGAGAAGTTGTCAACTTTTTTCGAGTTCTGCGTGACCAGCAAGAAGACCTGATTCGAGCAATCGGGCTAACGCCGTTTTCTAGAGAAGAACTGAGAATTGCAGTTGAAGAACCCATTGATGATCTTTCGGAATTAGAAAGAGCACGTCGTTTCTTTGTTCGTGCCCGTCAAGTGAGAACGGGTCTTGCACAGACAGCTAGTGCTGGAAGATGGGCACACTGCAAGCTGACTAGTCGAGCGGGGATGGCAGGAGCAGTTTCCCGATGGCTTGGCAGTGTTGAAGGACTATCTGAAATAGTACAAAGGCTGTTGCGGGTTCAGATAGAAAACGCGACTGCCATCGAAGTTATTCAGCGATACGATAGTGAGGAAACTTTGTTTTATTGTGATCCTCCTTATCCTCACGATTCCCGGGGTGATATTCATGCCTACGGATATGAAATGACTGACAACGATCACCGAGAACTTGCCGAGGTGCTGACTAACATTAAAGGTAAGGTTGCTTTGTCCGGCTATCGTTGTGAATTACTAGATAAGCTCTACAAAGACTGGAACTGTGTTGAATCCCCGTCGAAACAATGTCTCTCAGTCAAACAACCTCGAACGGAGATACTTTGGACTAATTATGATGTTCCAGAGAATGTGAGCGAATGGCAGAACCAATTGAAATCCTCAATGCCGCTCTTCGACGCGCTAATGCCAACCTAGAACAGCCACTCGTTGCTGATCAGCAGATTAGAGAAAGTGCCGACTATGTTGCCCGTAATCTCAAGAATCGGGCGGGAGTACGTCTTTTGATGGCTTGTTTGCTGGCAAAACTTCACCGTCCCGATGTCGATATCAGGAAACCGTATACAGAAATTGGAGATACTGACGCTTTTTCAGGCAGAACTTTACGATGAGCGTTACATTACAACTTTTATTAATGAACATAATTTGCCATGCAATAGCACAACTGCTTTTCTCACACCCGCGCTACGGAACCGAAATACGACGCTAACTAAAGACGTGAATCTCGTCGGTAAGCCACCGCAGTTGTATCAGGCGGTTCTCAGTCTGCTTGATGATGTTCACGGTGGTCGCGTGACCGCCGACACTCTGATTGCTGAGATAGTCAGATTGCTTTTAATTGACAGAAATGAACGGCAGCAACGCATTGAGGCGTTAGTTGCAACGCTGAATACAACCAAAGATGCGGTGCCTTTGTCTTCTGAGGATATTGTCAACTTGATTGAAAAACACATGAGCCTCAAAGGAACGAGCCGTCTTTCTGTCCTTGTTGTGGCTGCTGCTTATCAATCCGCTGAAGAGTTTCTCGGAGAAAGAGTTCTCACACTGCAAGCACACAATGCTGCTGATATACAGACGGGTGCGTTGGGGGATGTTGAAATTACTCTCATTGCAGACGATGAAGTCATAACTAGTTATGAGATGAAAAATAAGCGAGTTACTCGTGAAGATATAGACCGTGCCCTACAGAAATTGCTTTTAAGCGATAGACGAGTCAATAATTACATTTTCATCACAACTGAGCCTGTGGACGAGGAAGTTCAAGACTACGCACGATCTTTGTATCACGAAACTGGAGGTATTGAGTTTGTCATTTTAGACTGCATTGGTTTCATCCGGCATTTTCTACATCTGTTTCATAGGTTGAGGACTAGATTTCTTGAGGCTTATCAAACACTGATTTTGTCAGAACCTCAAAGTGCTGTGAGCCAGCCAGTTAAAGAGGCTTTTTTGGCAATGAGACAAGCAGCAGAGACAGGGATAGAGGAAGAGTAGACCTAAATTTTAGTAAGCGACAGCCAGCTAACAAGTCGTTGGAGCCGACCGCCTAGAGGTTGTCTGTCCGAAGTTCGAGATTGTCTGCGGCGGCTCAACTTCACCGTTGTGCGGCTTGAGTTATTGGTCGGGCGGTAGCTTAGAGATTAGTCGTAAGTCAGCAAGATTAAGTTGTCTTAGGAGATTGGTTCTGTCCTGAATTTCTGATCATTCCCCTAAACTTGTAAAAAGAGTTTGGAGCGCAAAATGAGTCTTGAATTTGAAGCTGCGGAGATATTAAAGCAAGTCGCGTTGGACGAGGAGATCAAAGGCTTCGTGCTTCAGCACCCATCGCTCTATCAACCTCTCCTTCATGCTGCTCTGCGCTTTATTGGGGGTGAAACACTATCAGACTGCGTAGAAACGGCAAAATTGCTGAATCAGCAAGGATTTTCTGTCACGATCGACTATATGGGCGAAAGCACTCGTGACGCTGACATGGCACAGCAAGCTACACAAGAATTTCTGTATGTGATTCAGGCGATTGCCGGACAGAACCTAGACTCGTCTGTATCTTTAGACTTGTCTCACATTGGCATGGTAATTGATGCTGAGTTAGGGTACAAAAACGCTTGTATTTTGGCTGAATCAGCCCAGAGTGCAGGACTGGAAATGATGATTAGCATGGAAGGAACGGATCGCACGAACTTGATTTTGGAGATTCATCAACGGCTGTGTGAAACGTTTGACAATGTTGGAATTACCCTGCAAGCGTATCTTCATCGCACACCTGACGACCTTGAAAGCGTGTTACAGCGCCCAGGAAAGATTCGATTAGTCAAAGGAGCCTATGCTACTCCTGATGGTCTAGCTAAACCTCGTGGTGCAGAACTTGATCAGTCTTACCGCCAGTTGATGGAAAGATTATTAACGAGTGGACATTTGTGTTCGATCGCAACTCATGATCCTGCTTTACTCGATCCGATTCCACTGAAATACGCGCATCAATTTGTTCAAGAGCAGGGAATTAATCTAGACCACATTGAATTTGAAATGTTGAAAGGAGTGACCCAAGAACGATTAGAAGCAATGAAAAATTGGGGGTATCGGACTCGTGTGTATTTGCCTTATGGTCAGGAGTGGCATCTATATCTGTGCAATCGTTTAGCAGAGCATCCTCCCAACATTTACCAAGCTATTGCCGATGCTGCGAAGTATAAGTATGGTCGGTGACTTGCCAGCCGCACAACAACCGTGGTGCAGCGGACTGTTGCAAGTCGCTGGTGGTGTGGCAAAGGTTATTGCCAGCCGCTGACCACGAACGTTATGCTGCCTAACCATACTTTAGTGTCAAGCTTGTGTGACAAGTTGCTCTAAATTGACATCACCAGCTGGTAGTGCCTGTAGTAGTGTAATTAGGCAAGAAGTGAAAGTGACTTGTAACATCATGGTTTTGTCTAAAGTATTTTTTGCTGTCTCACCGCCGCCTACCCACATCTGATGGGGTAGGAAGTTATAAAACTAACAAAGTCCAATTCGCTTGTTACAGTCTGGCAAGCCCTGGACTCACTTCTTAGTGGATGCATCCTGCCCTAACCAAAACCGCAAATTGACGTTTTGAAACTAGGGTAGGTTTTTTAATGGAATCTTGTACAAACGCCCATAAGGGCGCTCGTTCTGGGTTGCTGATGATTCTGATGTCAGCAATCTTGTGGGGAACGGTCGGTGTATTTGTTCAAAGGCTATATTCCCTGTCTGAAGCTAATCCGCTTTCTATTGGGTTGTTCAGACTGGGGATCGCGTCGCCCACGTTGCTTCTGGTTTGCGCAAGTCACTTGGGGTGGCAAACATTTCGGATTGCTAGACGCGATTTAATGCTGATGCTTCTAACCGGGGCGATGACGGCGTTTTACCAAGTCTGCTATTTTGCCGCCATCGGATATATCGGTGTAGCTGCAGCCACACTGATTACGCTGTGCACGGCCCCTATTTGGGTTGCTGTGCTTGCCTTAGTGCTCTTGCGAGAAAGGTTGTCGCTCGGGATTTTTCTTGCAGGGTTATGTGCGATCGGTGGAACAATCCTGTTGATCAATGTTGACTCTGGGGCAATGACTGTTCAATCCAAGACTACTTGGGGAATTTGTCTGGCACTGAGTTCTGCCGTGGGATATGCATCTGTCACGCTTTGTAGCCGATCACTGGCTAGGCGGTATCACCCTCTCCAATCCCTAATGGTTAGTTTTCTGGCAGGAACCATTTTTCTCTTTCCAGCCACACTACTGACTGGCCTGGTTTTTCAATATCCTCTTGAGGGTTGGTTGTCGCTACTTTACCTGGGGATTATCACAACTGCTCTGGCTTATCTACTGTATTTCAGCGGCATGCGCCATACACCTGCTACTATCGCCAGCATCGTCACCCTAGTTGAACCGCTGACTTCGACCCTGTTAGCATGGTGGATTCTCGGCGAACGATTAGACACTGGAGGCTTTGTAGGAGGTGGATTACTGATACTCTCAATTGGGCTACTTTACTGGGAAGGTTTGCGGCAGAACCGGCACGCTTCAAAAAAAGCTAAACGGTGTGTGTAATATAGATTGAATCAGCATAACAACCCTGGTGCAGCGGACTGTCTAAAGTCGTTTATGTTACTCAAACGCCTTGGCAACCGCTGACCAGGAACGTTAGCTGGCTTGAGTTCAGCCCTTACCTGCACCATCCTAGCTTTCGCAGGTTAAACACTCACAAAGGAATTTCCATGCCATATGTGAACATTCAAATTACAAAAGGTGCTACTAGAGACCAAAAAGCCCAGCTAGTCAAGGAGGTGACCGCTTCACTTGTGCGTGTATTGGGAAAGAAGCCGGAGCATACGCATATCGTTATTCAAGAAATTGCAGACGAAGACTGGGGTTTTTCAGGTCTGCTAACCTATGACTGGAAGAAACAGCAAGCACCTCCACCCTCTGAAATCTAACCAACCGCTAAGTTGACAAGGGGTATAGATCAGAGCAAAAGCTATAATTACTTATAAGCTAGTCGAACTCTTTGAGGCATATGAGTCAGCAATTCACATTGGAACTAAGTAATGAGGTTTACGCAGATCTACAGCAAAAAGCTAATGCTGTAGGTGTATCGCTCACTGAGTGGATTATTGCTGTACTAAGCAAGCAAACTAACGGTTTAGGTGGAGCTTTAGACTCAGCAGCACGGCAAGAAGAGGCTCGGCAAAGATTTAGGAATCATGCTGGGGCACTCAGCCTTGGTCATGTGACAGGTGTAGACAATGAAAGTATTGATGCTGATCTTGCAATAGCCTATGCAGGGGAGTACGAGGAATAAGAGTTGACTTGTGCTTCTAGATACGTCAGGTTTGCTGTGTTACCTGCATCAAAATGAGCTACAGCATCAAGAAGCTGTGCGATTACTCAACAGTGCAAAGAAAACTTTGACTCATAGCTATGTTTTAGCTGAGTTGATTGCTTTGGCGTTGATACGTCGGTTTCCTCGTCCTGCGGTGCTGGTGTTTGTAATGGACTTGCTTGATAACCCAGATATAGAAACAGTTTGGGTGGATGAACAACTACATCGAGAAGCCATGAAACTTTTGATTGATCGACAAGACAAGACCTATTCGTTGTGTGATGCAGTCAGTTTTGTTCTGATGCGCCAGCGTGGTATGACAGAAGCACTGACAACAGACCGACATTTTGAGCAGGAGGGTTTTGTAAAATTGTTGTAGCCAGCCAGCTAATCGGGATAGGGAGAATCCTCACGAATCCCCCCTCCCACACCACCCATCGTGCGGCTTCGCAATGGGCGGTTCTCAACCTAACTGCTAGACGAATTAGCAGGCTTTTCATCGTACCCCTGGGCTTTCATCCAGAGGTCACGAATCGAGAGCAATCCCTCTTGTGCTAACCACTCATTGGTCATCCCCGTCTGCGTCGCCAACGTCCGCGACAACCGCCAATAGCCCTTCCGGCTTAAGCCCGTCGAGAAGGCATGTTGTCTCGGGGTTCCCAGTTTGAGCAGGTTGCCAATGCGCGTCCTCGGTCTGCGCCACTGTTTCCAGTAGCACATCCGGATTCGACGTCTTAGCCACCCATCTAACTCGGGAATTGGCCCATAGCGCTGGGAAATCCCAAAGTAGCCCATCCAGCCCCGCAGGTAGAGGCTGATCCGCTTCAGCCGGTATTCCATCGACACTCGCCACCGCCGCGAGGTTAACCCCCGCAACCGGTGCTTAAAGTCTTGGAAAGCTCGTTCTGACCAAACAATGCGAATCCCCTGAAACGTAAAGCTCAGGTACTCTAATCGATCTATTCGGCAGACCCGACTCTTGAGCGGATTGACCTTGAGTCGGAGCACCTGGGTCAGATAGCGAGTCACGCTCGCCATTACCCGCTGTCCCGCACGCGGTGTTTTGACCAGAATAACCAGGTCGTCCACATAGCGAGCAAAACGGTGGCCTCGGTGCTCCAACTCCTGGTCGAGGTCATCCAGTAGGATATTGGCGAGCAACGGCGACAGGGGCGACCCTTGCGGTGTTCCCCACTCCGTTGTCTGAACCACGCCCTCGACCATTACCCCGGCTCGCAGGTATCGACCTATCAAGCCTAGCAAGGTCTTATCCCGCACCTTGCGGGCGACCCTCGCCATTAAAACATCGTGGTTTACGGTGTCAAAGAACTTTTCCAAGTCCAAATCCACCACCATCCGATAGCCTTGCTTGACGTATGCCTTCACCTGTTTAATCGCGCCGTGGGCACTGCGTTTCGGACGACAACCAAAGCTAAACTCGGAAAACTCCGGGTCAAACATCGGCGTCAGCACTTGTGAGATGGCTTGTTGGATCACCCGGTCTAGGACTGTCGGCACGCCCAACAAGCGCTCGCCCTTCCCCCCCGGCTTGGGAATGACGACCCGTCGCACCGGAGCAGGGCGGTAGCGTCCATCTCGTAAGGATTGGCGAATCTCGGCCCAGTGAAGCCGGCGTAGGCGGCAAAGTCGTCCAGCACCATCCCGTCAATGCCGGGGGCACCCTGATTGGACGTCACTTGCTTCCACGCTCGGTGCAGATTCTCTGAGTCAAGGACTCGCTCCATCAGATTTGCCTCTAAGGCTGGCTGCATGGTTCCACGCCAGTCCGCTTCTCCCCCATACGGGTTCGTCAAAACGGCTGGGTTTGTCATGGCTCCTCCTTGGTTTTGGTTAAGTTCGGCCCTTCACCTTGTCCGACCCATTACAGGCCAGCGTTTGACTACTATGGCCTCGGCTGACTTCTGCCTCCGGCGGCGGTTGTTGCCAACCGGCGGGCCGCTTTGATGACCGTAGGGTTCTGTGGCTACCTGGCCGTTTCCAGCCAGACCTCAATCAGGCTCCCTTAGCCTCCAAAGCTGCCTTGAAGGCAGACCTCCCCAGATAAGAACGTGAACTGTCAATGCGCCACCGCGTCATTTACCGTATCCCCTGAACCAAAAGGCTTCGTTGTGTTGTGCCAACTCGCCCTAGGAACTCGGCCTTCTATGACGTTTCTGTTCGTCGGCCCGCACTTTTGCCGCTGGCTTCCTACAGCCCTTCCTCGCGGAAACGCCCTTGCCTTAAGCTGAGTGGTTGTCCATCTCTCGGCTCCTATGAC
>JAAUTN010000171.1 GCA_012031415.1 Leptolyngbyaceae cyanobacterium SM1_4_3
GAGAGTCTCAAGGGTTAATTGAAGAGCCTTAAGGGTTAATTGGAGAGTCTCAAGGGTTAATTGAAGAGCCTTAAGGGTAATTGAAGAGCCTCAAAGGTTAATTGGAGAGTCTCAAAGGTTAATTGGAGAGTCTCAAGGAAAGATATTTCTGAGAAAAGTTCGACCTCTGTGTGGGCGAACAGCCGTTCGCCCACATCAAAGCATTGCTGATTGTACGCCAATTTTTTTCCTCGAAATCTCCTAATTGAAGAATAAGGACTAGTTAGAGAACTCAAAGACGAGTCAGATTTGGGTAACGGCGCACTGGAGGCTCTGACTTGCAGGCAAGTGTAACCGGGGTTCAACAAGACAGAATCTGGCAAGATAGAGTCAGTGAGTCTATTTGCAATAACCGTGACTTGGCAAACCATGACCTGGCAAACCATGACCTGGCAAAAACTAACAGCATTTTTACTGTCTCTGATGCTCTGGGGCTGGAGTCTTCCGGCTCTGGCAGATTGGACAATGCCCATGTCCTTCAGCAATGCAGAGCTAAAAGGGCGAGATTTTTCGGGGCAGAGCTTGCAAGCATCGGAATTTTCTAACGCAAATCTGGAGTTCACCAATTTCAGCAATGCAGATGTTCGAGGGGCAGTGTTTAGCGCTTCTGTGATGACCAAAGCTAACTTGCACGGTGCAGACCTGACCAATGCAATGGCAGATCAGGTCAGTTTTGCGGGAGCCGACTTGAGCGATACGGTGTTTACCGAGGCGATTTTGCTGCGCTCGACGTTTGACGATGTAAATATTGCGGGAGCCGATTTTAGCTATGCCATTCTGGACGGGGCACAGGTGAAGCAGTTGTGCGAGCGGGCCAGCGGCATTAATTCTAAAACGGGTGTCGGTACACGCGAGTCTTTAGGTTGTCCTTGAATATGCGGGTTGGTGTAATTGGCGGCGGGCAGCTTGCCTGGATGATGGCAGAAGCGGCGCGATCGCTCTCAGTTGATTTAATCGTGCAAACGCCTGAGGCGAGTGACCCGGCGGTGGCGATCGCCACTCAAACCATTCTCGCCCCGATTGACGATGCTGCTGCGACTGCTCAGCTTGCGGCTCAGTGTGACGTAATTACGTTTGAGAATGAGTTTATTAACCTGGAAGCCCTGACGCACTTAGAAAAGCAGGGCACTCGTTTCTGTCCTCGGCTGTCTGCTTTGGCTCCACTGCTAGATAAATATCACCAGCGCTGCTATTTGCGCGACATTGGGCTACCCACTCCTGAATTCTCAACGCTAGAAGCCGCAGATCTGCTTTCTGCAAGATGGCTCAGCTATCCAACTGTGCTGAAGGTGCGTCGGCACGGCTATGACGGACAGGGAACTTTCATTCTCAACAGTCAGGCTGACCTGGAGGAAATCTTGGCTCAGTCGGCACCGCACCCCTGGCTGGTTGAGGAGTTTGTGCCATTTGAACGAGAACTGGCGATGATGGCGGCGCGGGGGGCAACAGGTGAGATCGTGACCTATCCCGTTGTAGAAACTCAGCAGGAGGAACAGGTTTGTCGGCGGGTGCTGGTTACATCTGATTTGGCGGCGGTGGAGGAAGAAGTGAAAGCGATCGCCCACACCCTCCTCACCCAACTCGACGGGATTGGCATCTTTGGCATCGAATTGTTTCTAACTCGTGAGGGCAAGGTGCTGGTGAATGAGATCGCGCCCCGCACGCACAATTCTGGGCATTACACGCTAGATGCCTGTGTTACCTCCCAGTTTGAGCAGCATCTTCGAGCCGTATGTGGTTTGCCGTTGGGCAGTCCAAACCTGCAAACTGAGGCAGCCGTTATGGTAAATCTGCTGGGCTACGAGCATTCTCAAAGTGAGTATTTGGAGAAACGCCAGCGGTTATCCCAAATTCCCAATGTCCATGTGCATTGGTATGGCAAAATGGAATCTCGACCGGGGCGCAAACTGGGACACGTGACTGTACTGATGAACGATAAGGCATCGCGATCGCAAGCCATAGAAATTGCCCAAATTATTGAAGCAATCTGGTATGGGTGTTAGTTGGGCGATCGCCCAATTCAATCGAATGGACGTAAAGCGCTGCCTGAGTGCGATCGCGCAGTCCCAATGTACTCAAAATGTGAGTGATATGATTGCGAACTGTTTTTTCTGAGATGTAAAGCACCTGAGCAATTTCTCGATTGCTGGCTCCTTTGGCAATCCAATGTAGGATTTCTTGTTCCCTGGGAGTTAAATTCATCAAGTTTGGAGGTGGCAGCGGTGCTTGGGCAACAATTTTTCCAGCCAGACCGGGACTGAGCTGCGTGTAGCCTTTATGAACCAGGCGAATGGCTTGCGTCAGTTCCTCAAATGGAGTGTCCTTGAGCAGATAGCCTGACGCGCCATACCGCAATGCTTGAACCACATATTCCTGATCATCAAAAGTAGTTAGGATCAAAACTTTAGCGAAGGCAAATCGCTCACAAATGGCTGAGGTCGCTGCAACTCCGTCCATGATGGGCATTCGCACGTCCATTAACACTACATCGGGACATTTATGAGGGAGAAGGGCGGCTGCTTGAGTTGCACAGTTTTCTAGAAAGGCGATCGCCTCTTCTCCATGACTGGCTTCCCCAATCACTTCTAACTCACTATCTGTTTTCAGGAGTGCCTTCATTCCACGCCGCAGCAGCGGTTGGTCATCCACCAGCAATAGACGAATCATAAAGTGATAAAGGAAAAACAGCTTCAATTCGGCAACCTTCGCCTGGAGCGGTCGTTAGCGTAAACTTTCCCGCCAGTGCTAACGTGCGTTCCTGCATTCCCTGAATTCCAAAACCAGTGGTTGTTTGAGTAGCGTCAAACCCCTTTCCATTATCCTGAATCAGGACGCGCACGGTCGCAGCTTCAGGTGTTCCGGCTAAAATTTCCGCTTGAATCAACAGATTGACCTGAGTTGCAGCAGCATATTTACAGATATTGGTGAGTGCTTCTTGCGCGATTCGATAGATTGCAATTTCCAATTTGGAGGAAAGGGGAACGTCAATCTGATAGTGAAAGTTAGGGAAAATATGAGTGGAGCGCTGAAAGTCGTTGATGAGTGAAGCGATCGCCCCTTTGAGCGATCGCCCCTGCAACGGATCGCGCAACGTTGCCACCGATTCACGCACTTCTCGCAGCGCCGTTGAACTCAGTTGCTTTGCTTCGATCAGCAGTTCCCGTGCTTCATCGGGGTTAGACTGCAACAGCCGCAGTGCCGCCTCTAAATGTAGATTAAATACAGTGAGTGAATGCCCCAATGAATCGTGAATTTCACGCGCAATCCGGTTACGTTCCTGCACCGTTGCCAGGTTTTCAATCTCTGAAGCATATTGCTGAAGCTTGGCGTGAGCCACCATCAACTTTTCGCGACTTTGGCGCTCTGACACTACTGCATATATCAACAGTTGCAAAAACACTAAAGTTAGCCCTGCCACGAGAATCCTGCCTAACCAGAACCGCCTCAATCGGGGTAAATTAGCGACTGTTGGCAGCAACTCTAAAGACTGAAAGCGTAAGAGCAACACCAGTACACAAAACATCAGAGCAACGCCCGTCACGGCTAAACAGGTGCGGGGCTTAAAGATAAAGCTGCTGCGAATTACCAGAACGACAAACAGCAGCGGAAACAGCCGAATGCCACCCACTAGTGACACTAGCAAAATCAACCCAACTTGCAGAATCGTGTAGAGCGATCGCCCCGCTAAACGTTGAGGTAGCCACCATCCGGCTAAAGTGAATAACCCCAATCCTACCCAGTTGAGCCACACCACACGCGGCGACTGATAGACCCACCATCGGCGAAAACTACACGTAGCCCAACAAGCAGCAGCAAGACCCACTCCAGGTAAACCAAGAAGTGTAAGGGATGGTTGCGAGTGTGGCGGGGCAGGCGCATCAAGGGAAAGTACAACAACCCTCACCTTAATGATTTTGAGACGGTTGTGGCAAGAGGCAATTGTCCTATCCGAGCAGGGCAATTCTCCCAGACAATTCAGGACATCTGCATCAGGTGATGTCACTTAAGGAGCGCTTAGGATGGGGACAACTCAACCGAGGAAACACCCATGAAACTTAAACTCATCGCTTTTGCAGCCGGAACTACTCTGCTTCTGACTCCCTTAACGCCTGGTTTGGTGAGAGCGCAAACAGAAGGATTTCCCGTTTTAGAAGGAATTGAACTGACCGAACAGCAGCAAACTCAACTAGACGACTTGCGTCAACAAACCCGCACTCAAGTAGAAGGGATCTTAACAGAACAACAGCGGGAACAGTTCATCAGCACACTGACAGAGGAGCAGAATCTGAGAAGTGCGATCGCCGCCCTAGACCTCACCGATCAGCAAAAAGAACAACTGCGCCCAGTCTTTCAATCCGTTCGCACTCAAATTGGTGAAATTCTCACTCCCGAACAACGGCAGCAGTTACGCGATAACATTCGCTCTGCCATTGAAGAACGCCGACAGTAGCACTCATCTTCATGGCGTAGCTCATAAACTGCATCGTGCAGAATAGCTTCAGGAGATCTCCAACCTCTTTGAGAGATTGGAGATCTCCTGGTTTGGGTGGATAAGACAGATTACTTGACAAGCCCAGAGCGAAGCGCACGCACCGCTAGCTGAGTGCGATCATCAGCACAGAGCTTATTCAAAATATTTCGTACGTGAGTTTTTACCGTTCCAACGGTGATATAGAGCCGCTCAGCGATCTTGGCATTGCTGCATCCGTCTACGATTAGCTCTAAAACTTCCAACTCTCGCTCAGTTAATGGGTAAGCCTGGACAACCTGATCGTATTCATTATCCATTGCTTTAATGGCGATCGTGCCTGATTCGGCTTTAGAGAAAGCCTGCGCCTGAAACTCACGAGTCTGGCGCAGCACAACACGAGCAACGGATGGATCAATCCAAGAGTCGCCTTGAGAGGTAACTCGAATTGCCTCTACCAAATCATTGATACTGATATCTTTCATGCAGTAAGAGTCTGCCCCCGCTGCGAAAGCAGACATGACAACTTCCTCATCGTCCTGCATGGTCATGATTAAAACCTTTGTCTCAGGTGTTTCCCCTAAGGGAGAGGCATTTTTAAGCCGCTGAGTTAACTCAATTCCATCCATTCCTGGTAAACCCACATCCACAATTGCAACGTCTGTGGGAGTGATTTTAAGCAGTTCAAGTGCGGATAAAGCATTACTCGCCTCGCCTACTACTGCAATTTGATCTCGCTGTTGTAGTGCGGTGCGGATGCCAACGCGAGTCAAAGTATGGTCTTCAACCAGGGCTACGCGGATCATGTTCATCTTTAACCTTTTGACTTTCTAGAACGAGGGAAAACCCCCAAACAAGTACTTTGTTGATGAATAGGGATTGTTAATAGCTTTACCTGCAAAAATACTAGACAATTTACCCAGTCTCTCGGTCTATCAAGAGAAGGAGACTCTAGGTGTAGAGGGGTATTTCATTAGGAGTAGTTTGGAGCAGATTTTAGGGCAGAGATCCCCTTCTACTGTATCTAACTCTAAGCAGTTTCTTTACGGGGTATGAGTTTCAGCATTTTTTCCTTAAGTTTGCGTACTTAAGCGTACAAAAGCAAAACACTAAGCTAAAACTTCTTTTGTTAAATTTTATTCGCGGACAAAAGAGGTTTAATCACAGGGAAGATTGAGGACTCTAAATCTGAGTTGCTTTATGTAGAAGTATCGTTACATACATTCCTCAACTCAGTTACTTAGTGAGCAATTAAAAGAAGAATATATTCCCAGTCCGCGTAGCATTTGGCAACAAGCCGCTCTCCAGGTTGTGTTTGGAAGAACCCTTGCCTGGGGGCAATACGTCTAGGATCGCTATGTATTAGTGCCTGTTTTTAACCTCATGTTGCTGCAAATGGTTGATAGCAACAATCGCTCTGGCGAAATCTCATGAGTAGGGGCGATCGCCATCTATTCTGATGCTTTCTCATCTAGAAGTACACCACTTTGAGTGATTAATTTTGGATAAATCAGCACAAAGAAAACCATCCACGTCAGCACCGGAATAGCCACCAGCACCGTCAGCCACCAAAGTCGCAGCAACAGCCAGCTACCGCCGATTAGCGTAACAGCCGTCAGCACAATCGACCAGGGCTGACACCACCAGGGTTTGTAGTCCCAAACGTTGAGTGATTTTGGATCGAGTTGATGGGTCATGGGTTATGGGAATGTGTGTTTGATGTAAGTGAAAACGGCTGTAAGTGTGATGCCTCACTCGACCTACTCATTTTGCAGGAAGGGGCGGGCGATTGCGGCCACTTCTGCGGCATATTCCTCGTGCAGCCCTAAGGAGCCAGGAAGCCGATCGGTTTGGACGTTGGGCAGTTGGGCGATCGCTTCCATTTCCGCCATTGAGCCTGGAGGGGCTTGTTCACCAATCAGCAACCTTAACGGTGTTGGAAGGGATTGAAAGTTTTGAAGGAAATCGCTGCGATTCTGGGCAGGGTCGAGGGCACCCGTAACAAATGCCGCTGGCGCAAACCGGGCACCGGGGCGCTGGGTAATCTGATATTTTTGCTGAATGAATTGGGGCGTGAGTTTGTCAGCATCGGTGTAAACATGACGGCGATACATCAGTCTGAGAAAAGAGGGCACGGTATTGAGTTTGTAAAGGGCTTGTCCTAACAGGGGCGATCGCACCGTTTGTCGCACGGCTCCTGCAATCTGCTGGGTTGCCCCCATGGTCGGCAGCGGCCCGCGCCAGGTCGGAGCAACTAGCACAATCTTTGACCAGACGGTAGGCTGCACCGAAGCCAACTGCATCACATATCCAGCGGCGTGTCCCGCAGCAATCACTGCCACTGGCGCGTCAAATTGACTGCGAACAAAATCATGCAAAAGCTGGTAGTAAACTGCTGGGCAATAGTCTAGCGGCGGTCGGTCAGATTCTCCAAAACCGAGCCAATCCATTGCCCAAACTTGAAACTGAGGCGCTAGCTGCTCTGCTATTCCGCGCATTTCAGAGCGAGTAGACACGGTGCTAAAAGCGGGCAGCAGCAAAACAGGCGTTCTCTGTCTTGAGGTTTCGTAAACTCCTAACGTTTCGTAAACAATGGTGTGCGCCTGCTGGTTCCAGTGCCACACAAACTCGTGAGGGGTGCCGCCAATGCTGGCAGGGTTAATGGGGGTGAGGGAAGGGGCGATCGCATGCATAAAAAAACTCTCATGGGTAAATTAGCCGCAAATTAGCCGCAAAAAGTTTGATTTGTAGACAGAATTTCCAGTTTGACGAATCATAAAATTTGCTTATTTCGGTTGACCTAGTAAAGACAATCATTATCATGATATTTCCCGCTTCCGTTTTTGGAGGTCTTTGCAATGCATCTACCCACTCAGACCGATATTGCCATCATTGGGGCTGGACCTCATGCGCTAACCCTGGCAGCCCATTTGCTGCGAAAGCGATCGCAAATGCAAGAAAAAATGGTGGTGCTTGATCCCAGCGGATTTTGGATGCATCAGTGGCAGCGTTTGTTCTCAATGTTAGAAATTTCGCATTTGCGATCGCCCGCTGCCCACCAGCCCGATCCAAATCCTCAGGCACTGCACCAGTTTGCGAAATATCGGGCCAGTGAATTATTTTCGCCGCACGACTTGCCAGGAGCCAAACTCTTTCAAGACTTTTGCCAAACCCTCGTTTGCCGCTGGCAGCTACAGCAGCGGGTTCATCGCGCCCTGGTAAGACAAATTACGCCCCTAAAGCGAGGTTCCTGCCTCAGGATTGGCTTGTCTGGCGGCAAATCGATCACTGCTCAGCGAGTCGTGCTAGCGATGGGCGGCGGAATGCTCAACTTTCCGACCTGGGTGAACAAGATTACGACCCCCTATCCCAAATACAAGCTTTGCCATTCCAACGAGGTTGATTTGCGCCAGTTGCGCCTACAAGGTGAGCGAGTTTTGATTGTGGGAGGCGGGTTAACCAGCGGGCATTTGGCAGTAGGAGCCGTAGCGCGGGGTGCCCAGGTGCTATTGCTGTCTCGTCGTCGCCTGATGGAAAAGTGGTTTGACACTGATCCTAACTGGCTAAACTCCAGTCATTCTCAGAAGTTTGTTGCAGAACGCGACTGGGAAGCCCGCTGGGAGATGATTCAACAAGCTCGCAATGGCGGCTCTGTAACCCCAGACATGATGGCTCACCTGCGCCAGCTAGAGCAAGCGGGTCAAGTAGCCTTACATCAGCGCTGTCAAGTGGTCAAGGCAGAATGGCGGGGCGATCGCTGGCAAGTTCGCTGTCAGGATGGTGCTATTTTGGAATGCGATCGCATCTGGCTAGCCACCGGAACAAAACTAGACGCAACCCAAAACCCGCTTCTAGCAGATGTTTTAGAAGAATTTCCCACAGGCATTGTCAACGGTTTGCCCGTACTGGACGACCATCTGCGCTGGCAGGGCTGCAACCTATTTCTAATGGGCGGTCTGGCAGCACTCCAGATTGGTCCTACCGCCTGCAACCTAGCAGGGGCAAGAATGGCTAGCGATCGCATTGTCAATGCATTGACTAAGCCCAGCTTGGTTAGAAGTTAAGCTAATCGACTAGTGCAGAGTCACCGCTGAATCTTAGGGTAATGCTTTGGCGCGTAGTTGGCGCTTCAGCGCTAAAGCACTGACTCCCAACCCTAATTTTTAGTTGTGACGCAGCACTAGCTTGGTGCAAGATCTGAGACATCAAACTTACGAACAAATTTCAACAAACCTTAAAAATATGACACTAACTTAAGGCTGGAAGCCCCACGATGCTTCGTTCTCCAGACTCAGCCTGAGAACCACAGGAACCCTCTACCCCTCCTCCCTCCTCCGCTCCCTCTCCGTTTGTGCAGTCAGATAATGGAATATAAGTAGAGGGATCAATCTAAAAACTGGGGCGATTCCTCTGGAAGGATTTCCAGTTTTAGCGCCACTTAGATGTGTAAGCCAAAGAGGGAAAAGCATGGAAGGACGGTTACTGCTGATTGATGATGAACCAGGATTGCGGGAAGCAGTGCAGGCTTACCTGGAAGACAGCGGTTTTACGGTAGAGGTTGCCAGCAATGCCCGTGACGGTTGGGAGTTGCTTCAGCAAACATCGCCTGACCTGGTGATCTCTGACATCATGATGCCTCAGGTCGATGGCTATCAGTTCTTGAAGCAAATGCGGGAAGATGAGCGGTTTCAGGCGCTCCCTGTGGTATTCCTCACCGCCAGAGGGATGACATCTGACCGGATTCAGGGATATCAGGCGGGTTGTGATGCCTATCTGTCTAAACCCTTTGACCCGGATGAGTTAGTGGCGATTGTGAGCAACCTGCTAGAGCGTCGAGCCGCTGCAAATCGGGCGGCGGGAGATGGTGATGCTCCCGATATTGCAGACATGGCGCGACAAATTGCTGAAATTCGAGCGCTGTTAACTCAACGCGGGGCGATCGCCCAAACGCCTTCTCCTGTGCGGATAGACTTTACCCCACGCGAACAAAGTGTTTTAGAACTGGTGGCAGAGGGGCTGATGAATAAGGAAATTGCCCGCCGTCTAGAAACCAGCGTTCGCAATGTAGAAAAATATGTCAGTCGTTTGTTTAGTAAAACGGGCACCAATAGCCGAACAGAACTGGTGCGCTATGCCTTAGAACATGGTTTGACGAAGTGAGACTTGCTCTTAGCGCCATAAGCTGAATCTGTTACGTTAAAGTGCTGTCAGTCCGGAGCAAACAGCCAGGACTGCGACAAATAATATTAGCCAAGCCATTGCTCAACGGCACTAAGTTCTCTTGCTTGGCAGACTGCTAAGCAAAAGCAAAATTGCATTGCAATACATGCCATTTATCGACAAATGGCGGTTAGTGAGCCTTAATGGACTTGTAAAGACTATCAATCGCCCTCCTGCCTGGAAAACTGAAGGGCGATCGCACACATACCAACTGGAGTTGGAGGTAAGTTACCATGATATCAGTACCGCCACCGATCTTGTCGAGTCTTTGTTGTCGCTTCAATGCGATCGCAAATCAGATTTCCATAAGCTTCCACGCATTTGTCTTGGGAGGGGCTTATGACATATAGAGAGCAGCTTCATCCCTGGTGCATTATTTGCCATGCTGCTGGGGCTGATCTTCCGTCTGCTGCCCTATCGGAGCAGCTTGTGGTTGCCCGTTTCCGTCGTCGCAACAACGCTGAAGATCATCTCAAGCGAATGCAGCGACTTTCCCCTGGATGCTCGTACAGCATCATTTTCGACCCTACTACGCGTCAAACCGGCCCTAGTCCCAGCGCTTCGGCGCTTGGAGCGGGTCTGCCCATTCAAAGTACCAAAGCGGTACAACCAGAGCCAGGATTGACCTAACCTGTTGCAGGGCGATTCCAATCAAAGGGGCTTAGTCCCAATGTCACCCACTTAAAGGGCTAAGATCTGCGACTTCTTCAAGAAGTCGCAGATCTGGTCGCTCGTTTTTTTACTTATTTCAGTGCTATTCAGCTTGCACTGGCAACAGGAGCGGGTTCATAAAGGTACTCAAACCAATTGCCATCTGGGTCTTTGCCGTAGAAAGAAGCTGTGCCATCGCGATGTTCATGAATTGGAGTGAGATAAACCTCTTCCGTTTTGAGGCGATCGTAGGCGGCGTTAATTTCAGAGCGATCGCTAAAAACAAACCCAAAGTGAGGACCAGCCTGACTATAGCTGGGGCTAAGCAAGGCCAGACCATCATCGCCTGCTTTGAGATAGGCCCAGTCCGGATCTTTCCAAACCAGATCCATTCCTAAGTTTTGGTAAAACTGAGCCGCCTGGTCTAGGTCTTTGACACAAATGGCTACGTGTCCGAGTCGCTTGAGCTTCATGGCACCACAAAGTAAGTTGTACCTCTAGATATAGCAATTTCCCATCGTGTCAGGCAGCTACGAGTTGACGGCTCCAGCGCAAAGCGGCTTCGGCAATCCGCTGTCCGTATTTTTCAGCAGTGAGGCGATCGCCCTCTTCCAAAACAGCCTCTCCACCGCTCATATTTAACGGGCTTTGCCCCATCACGCCCAAAAAGGAACCGAGTCGATTGATGCCGTCATCCTTGCCAAAGTATGGACTGGGCAAATCGCCCGCGCCAACCCAAATCATGCTGTGCTGAGCCGCGTAAATCGATAGGTAGATCAGCGTCCCCTGTTTGTCTCCACTTAAGGAACTGGAGTGGGTAAACCCACCCGCAATTTTGTCTTTCCACCCTTGCTCAAACCAAATTGAACTACCTGTGTCCAAAAATGCCTTGAACTGTGCCGCAACGCCGCCCATATAAGTAGGAGAGCCAAACACGATGGCATCTGCCTGATGCAGCCTTTCTAAAATTGCCGCATCTTGCCAGCGACCTTCTACGATTTGCTCACCCACAATCCGCAGCAGTTCCACTTCAACGCCCTGGGATGTGGCTCCTGTTGCGATCGCCTCAGCCATCAAATGAGTATGACCGGAACCTGAAAAATACACGACAGCAACGGTTGTCATAGAAACCTCAACAGAATATTGTGTTACCTTTAGATACTAAAAGTAACCACTTACTCAAGTAAAGTAGAAACTCTAAAGTAACTAATAGGCACTTTTAGGTAACTAGCTATGTCACGTTCTCGCCATTCCTGCCCGTGTCCAGTCAGCATTCTAATGGAAGTTTTGTCTGGTCCCTGGACGATGTATCTGCTGTGGGTGCTTTCTACTAACGGCCCAACTCGGTTTGGTGAGTTAAAACGCCGAATTGAAGGAATTTCTACAAAGGTTTTGACCGAACGATTGCGAATGCTGGAGCAGGAGGAAATTCTCTATCGCCACTATGAGCCAACTGTCCCCCCTCAAGTCACTTACGGATTAACCGATCGAGGACAGGAACTCGTCGTTATCCTGGACCAACTCAATGATTTGGCGCAACGCTGGTACCTCTCTCCGCCAGTAGAACCCTTAGCAGCCGACGATAGCGCTTCTCAAATAGGCAATTCTGAAACGGGTATGGATGTGGTGGTCGCATCTCTATAAAAGTGCTATCGGGAAGAGCTTAGCATTTAACGCTAATAAGGCTAGAAAACAGGCTGTCCTGAATAGTTTCCGGGTGGGCTATAGCGACACACTAAAATGTCATTTCCGCCGGAAGTGGCGATCGCACACCCAACTTCGGTAGTGTTTCCCCACACAATCTGCGTATAGTGTCCCACATCAAACCAGTTACCTGTAGAACTCACATCAGGAAAAGTGCCGTTAATGAAATACTGCTTTTCGGTGCCCCACATATCTACCATCTGGGTGTAAGAAAATGCCCCAGAAGTGCCAAGCCACAGGTTTTCTCCTTCGCCCGTGTTTGAGCTATGCTGCAATGTGTTTCCGCCCAGCGAGGCAAGATGGTTTGCCCATTCTTGAGCGTTGCTGGCCAGGGTGTTTGACCAGGTAAGCGGTGCGACGTTTACTTCAGCACGATACTTGTTATGAGCCTCTAAAATCTCCTCTGCCATTGAGCTTTGTGCGACTAAAGTCTCAGCTTCAGCAGTTGAGCGTGACGTGCTATTGCTCATCAGTTCACCTGGATTCAGCGCCATGCTTGCAGTGGAGATGCCTCCCACTGTAACTAATCCAAACACAGTGCCCATGATCAAAGCCGTTCTAGCCAGGAATGTCATTGTCTGAAATCCTATGGATGTTATCAATCGGTTGATTTGTCGGTTGATTCGTAAGTCCTGGATGTAACTGACTTTGCTGCGTTGGATGAGTTCCAGAATTTAGGGCAGTGAGGATGAGGGATGAAAGGGGATTGTTGACTTACTGACCGTTGCACAGCACAGCAAGGTCAAATCGCCGTCCAGACTGATCCTCAAGCCAACACTCACGACTGAAAGTAGTCGGTGCGGGCGCTGCATAGGGAATGAAACCGCTGTAGGGGGAGTTCATCTCTTCGACAGACTGAACGGCAGCTTCAAAGTTGAGCGGCGGCGACGAAACGCTGACAGGAATGGGAATGCCGTCTTCTTCAAGGACTGCAATGCCTTCACAGTCGGGAATGACTTCAGCGGCGATCGCCCCCGTTGCCCGCCAATCTTGAAGCTGGTAGCGAAAAGATACCAGGTCTTCGCGGTCGTCCGGTGTCGTTTCTGGGTTGCCGATGAGTGAACTCACTGCTCGAATGGAGGCGCTCCAGTTGTTTTGGCAGAGAGTTGTTTGCAGTGCGGAGTCTAGCTCAGGAATAACGCTATTTTCAGCTTTAGCGGCGGCATTAAACAGCGGAATGGTTAACAAAGCGATGGTAGTAGCGGTTTTCAACATGGTGGTGGCGATCGCAATCTAAGCGAGATCAAAATTCACCATAGTCTTCAGCGATCGCCGCTACCCATCCGGCAAATCTGCGTTGCTTTGCTCATTTGAGTTTAATTCCTGCTGAGCTTTTGGTATTTCAACCGGGTCTGGTTTCACTTGAGCATCGTGCAGATTAGCTCACCCGGACCATTCTCGGCAAAAGAGATAACAGTTCCATCTTTTTGAGTGCGCTGGCGATCGCGACAGTTGTAAACTTCAACGGGTCTTGCAACCCCATCAACACTGACTGACGCTCTGTATTCCCAGTGGTTTTTGGCGCTGCGTTTAATGCTCAAAATACAAATGTCATGGCCATTCACCGTGCGACAGAAAGCAGCCCTGGCAGGCAAGGCGATCGCAAAGGAGAAGATTAAAGCTAGCACTAGAGCAATATATTTCACGCCAAAAAGCTTACTTTACAACTTATCAACTCGGCTTTCTGCCGCGTCGGGATGCTCATCATAGGAGCGTTCTAGGGGATTCCTTTTTACTTTGCGGTGAGCGATTCAGCCTGCAATTCTTCAACAATATCCCAGGCAATGGAATCCAGTAGAATCGGTTCTCGAATCTTCCTGATATGCTGGAGCAAATGTCCCAGTGCTGAGTCACTTGGTTCAGTTTCGTTAGACTGTACTCTTCACTCCTGTTCACACCGCTGATTGCTCAACGCACTTTAATCT
>JAAUTN010000172.1 GCA_012031415.1 Leptolyngbyaceae cyanobacterium SM1_4_3
GGACGGGTGGTAAACAAAGCGATTCACCTGGCGTTAGGGGTGAATTTGGCGGGTCAGAAGGAGCTATTGGGGCTGTGGATGACTCAAAATGAATCCTCTAAGTTCTGGCTTTCCGTGCTGACGGAGTTGCAAAACCGGGGCGTTAAAGACATCTTTATTGCCTGTGTTGATGGACTAACAGGATTTCCAGAAGCGATTGAAACAGTATTTCCGCAAACGACGGTGCAGCTCTGTATCGTCCATATGGTGCGAAACTCCTTGAGCTATGTTTCCTACAAAGACCGTAAAGTCGTTGCCGCTGACCTCAGAGCCATTTACACGGCTGCCACTGAAACTGAGGCAGAGCAAGCCCTTGTTGACTTTGCTGAGCGTTGGGACAAGCCATACCCCACCATCAGCAAATCCTGGATCAACCACTGGAATCGGATCATTCCCTTCTTTGCATTTCCCCCTGACATCCGTAAAGCGATCTACACCACCAATGCGATTGAATCCATGAATATGACTCTACGCAAGGTCTTGAGAAATCATCGTTCCTTCCCCACCGATGAATCAGCGATGAAAGTGATCTACTTGGCGATCTCCAATATCTCTAAAAAATGGACCATGCCTATTCGAGATTGGAAAGCAGCTTTGAATCGCTTTGCTATTGAATTTGAAGGCAGGTTTCCACTGTAATCTTCCTCTCTTGACACAAACTACTTTACAAACCCTTTCTAAATCAATAAAGTCAACTTTCCACTAATTGAAACTTCAACTTTAGATTGATAACAGATTTCAAAATCAACCCCATCAGGAGTGGTTACTAAGTCAATTCGGTTAGGTGGATATCCAAGCTGGATTACCTGGTCGGGGGTGACAAAATCGTTTTGACTTAGCCCCACCGAGCCAAAGCCGAAATCTGACAGAGCATTCATTAGCCGCTTGGCGTTTGCTGCCTCCATCTCTATCCAAATGTCTAAATCTTTGGTGTAGCGAGGATGCCCATGTAAGGCAACAGCATAGCCGCCAATCACCATATAGCGCACCTCATGTTTGTTTAACAACTCGATAAACTCTTTGAAATCCTGGCTCAGCATTGTATCTCCATTGGTGATACTCTCGGCGAATCGTTTCTAAAGCAGCCAGCCTTGCTGCATAAGATTGACTTCGCCAATAGTCCACATCTGACTTTGAAGATTTGAGACTAGTTTTAGTAACTATAATCGCGCGTTTTTCAGGCATCGCTCCTAGCTTCCAGTAAATGGCACTCTATTAACTGTTACTCCTCTACCCCATCACCCTCCTCAATTCAAACGCCACTGCTCGAATTTCCTCAGCAATTTCCCAAAATGCCTCATCTTGATTATCCCAGATTGTCACGGGCCTTTTGTCTTTGGGCAAAACAGGAAGCTGGCTGAAGGGTGCGCCTGCCCAATCTACCGAACGCAGCAGGATGGGAATGACATGAGCCTCACCTGCCTGATGGCGTTCCATTGCTCGTCTGATTTCTAGGTCGTAGCAGGTATCGTCTGCAATGGAGTCGGAACTGATCAGCAGCAGGATGATGTCGGCGGTGTTGAGCTGTTGGCTAATGACTTGCTCCCGTTCATCACCAGGTAGAATTTGGCGACTGTCCCAACTGGTGATTATTCCTTCTCGCTTCAGAATACTGAGATGTTTCTCTAACTCATTTTGCAGGGCTTCATCTTTTGAGACATAGGAGAAGAAGAGGGCGATCGCGCGTCCCTGGGGAATTAGACCGTGAGCAATTTCGTGGTTGTAGTACTTGCAGTTGTGTTGAATTTCAGAAATTGCCCAAAGTATCTGTTTCCTTCCACCCTTGATGATCAGGCTGTTCAAATCCTTCAAATACTTTTTTGTTAACTCTACTCGAATTTTACATAGAACAATTGCTGCTCTATTGCATAAATAAGGTTCTGCACGTGGATAAATGTCTAGGTTTTGAAGTACTGATAATAACTTTTCAACTATCCAATCGTTGCTCAATGATGCCAATGCATTAATTATTCTATTGGTTAATTTATGTTCTGGACTAATCAGAGCCTCAAATAAAGCTGGAATAACTTCCTCTCTACCAATTTCTGCCAAAATTAAAAGAGCTGCTTGGCTACCTGAATCTTTAAATTTGAACAGTATTTTCATCGCTTCCTCATTGGCGATTTTCCTCAAAGCTTCTGCAACTTCTATCTGACTTTCAATAGACAATCTTCTTTCATACAGCCATTGTTGAATGGCGTTATCATCTCCCAAACTACTCAATTCTTGTTCAGTAATTCCTGGAATAATGATTGTCTCATTGAACAATGTAATCGAGGTTTGTATATGTTTATTCTCCTCACCAAGAAGATAGTAATATTTTACGGTCTTAGCCAACTCTGAAGTTGCTTCAGCTAGTCCAAATTTTCCTAAAGCGATTGCAGCACTTCTGCGAACTGAGTAGTCTACATCTTGAAGTGCATCTATTAAAAGAGGAATCGCCTCTTGATCACCTAATTCACCTAGTACATCAGCAGCAGTTCTACGAATATTTTTGTTACTGTTCTCTAAGCCTTCACAGAGTTTTGAAAATGCTTCATGATTATGTAACATTCCCAAAGTGATTGCTGCACACCAACCAACTTCCCAATTAGGATGATGAAGCATCTTACGAAGCTCTTCAATTACTATTAAACTGTTCTGTTTAACCAGATTTTCAATGGTCTTTCTACGAATTTTATGGTTTTGATCTCCCAGGTTCTTAATTAACGCCATAGTCGTATTTTTTGCACAGTGGTTTCCTAAAGCGTCAATAATACCTTCACGAACAAAAGAATCAGTCTCATTCTCTAATGCTTGAATAAGTTTATTAGCAACAGATTCATTGACAATCATTCCCAGTAGATCTACTGCTCTTCTCCTGGAATTTGAACAATCTTGGTGGTCAACTATTTCAAACAACTTAGGTGCAAGATTGATACCATCTAACTTCACCAATAGGGTTTCAGGCTCTGAAGAGCTGAAAATTGTAAGGAAATTGGAACTAAGAACCTTTTTACGTAGCTCTAAAATGGCATCAGCAGGCGCGAGTATACTAAGTGACTTAATAATTTGTACCCATAATCCAGTTTTTGGATCTGGCAAACTAAAAACTTTCTGTTCTTGGAAAAGGTTATTCAAATTGCATAATTTTTGGCGTAAATGATAAATGGCTAGCCGCCCACCAATATTTGTTAGCCAAGTCACAGCACTTTGAGTAATATCTAAATCTTCATTTTCTATAGCTTGGAGTAGGAATGGAATTACTAATTCAGATTGAGTTATTCCTAGTAGCTCAACTTTAAGCCATTCCGGTGTTTCAAGCATATTTATGGTTTCAATAGCTTGCTGTTGGACAGCCGAATGGACTTCCCCTGCCAATTTCGCCCCCAATCTCAAGTCCACATACAACGCTAGCTTTACGACCCGCAGTGCAAGGGTTTCTTCTTCCACAAGTGCAAGCATAAGGGCGATCGCCTCTGTCCACTTCAAATAGTTGAGGTAATCCCGCTTCAGTTGCTCATCGCTCAAGTTCGGCAAGAGTTGCAGCAAATACTCAGCCGCGTAATATTCCTGAAATAGCTGATGGTGAAACTCAATTTCTCCGGGTTTTGCTGCGTCTTGTAGAAGGTGATGGTTGTATAAATCCCTCAGCCACTCTTTTGCTTTCGTGGGAGCATCTACAACTCCCCGCTGGTTTAACCAGTTTTCCAAAAGGCTTTCTGCTCGTTTTTTGGAAATAGTCAGCCATAAGTCAGTCGGCTTCTGCACATCTGCCTGAATCATAGAGAACGCTAAATGCTGTAGAACCTCCGATTTGAACTCCCAAAAGTTCTTTGATACGGGCGCGTAATCTTTTTTGAGGCGTTCATAGTTGCGGTCAAACTGCCGAAACAATTCCCCCTTATTCTGCGGGATCTCTCTCGTTTGCTTGAACACATCACACAGCATTTTTAAGAACAACGGCGTTTCTGCAAGTTCTCGCAGGCGATCGCGCAACTGCCCCAACAATTGTTCTCCATGTTCTGGCAAATATTTCTGCACAAATTCCCGCATTTGTGACTCTGACAGCGGCTTCATCTCTAGCCGTTTGTCAATGCCCAAATCACCCCCTACGGCTAACTCTCGCGTTGTGAAAACCATCGGCACGGTTGGATTATCCTCTCGGAACTGCGCCAACCCACGCCGCAAATCATCGTTGGGAATTTCATTCACCCCATCCAGCAGCAAAATTAGCCGATCAGCTAATAGCCAATCTTCAATCTGCTCCAGTGTGACCCGTTGCTTTGCCCGTCGAAATTCAGACTGAATCAGTTCAGGAACGGTGCGATCGCCCTTCAACTGCACCAACACCGGAACCTGACCTTCCTCTGCCAAAGCAACCGCTAGCTGTTTCAGTGCCGTTGACTTTCCTGAACCGGGTCTTCCTGCCAACAGCACGTGTTCTCGCTCTTCTCCCAGTGCATACTTTCGCAATCCTGTTAAGACTGGGAACTGCTCAACCTGCCGTTCCTGTGGCGGTTGGGTGTCTTGCTGCTCTACTGATCGAGCCTCCAGCGGCAACAGCGCATCTGTGGGTGTGTACAGAGCGTTTTGCTGAGAATAAAGGCGGCGATCGCCTTCAAATATGGCTCAAATTCACTCTGCATTGGAGATGGCTGTGCTTCGTATCTGAATTTTGAGGTCTAAATACAAGTTTGACCACCTGAAATACGAGTTTGTAGGGCTGAAATACAAGTTTGAATGGCCAGCATACAAATTTGATGGTCTGGAGTACAAATTTGATGGTCTGGAGTACAAATTTGATGGTCTGGAGTACAAATTTGACTGTTTGAACAACAAACTTGTATATCTGAGCAACAACTTTGTATATCTGAGCAACAACTTTGAGTATTTGGGATGCAAGTTTGAGTATTTGAGTTCCAAAGGTGAAGGATAGAGTTCAAAGTAGAATTGATTCTGTTTCAAGGTCAGGGTTTTGTATATAGAGTGATGTCTGGACAGTCTAACTTGTAACCCAAAGGTTGGTAGGGGCGTGGCATTCGGGCAAGAATTTTCGGCCTATTCCAGAGTCTACCTGCCGAATGCTATACCCTACAGGGGACATTTGCTACTTTTCAAACACCCTCTGTAAAGGCTGACATTTCGGAGTTTGGGAAAGGCAACATTTGCCTGTGGTGATGCGCTTGATGATAGTTAGAGGGCGATCGCAGCAACGGCGAGTTTAGTGTAGCTAAAAAGGACAGACCTTCGTTCAAGGGTGCTGAAAGGGCGATCGCTGGGCATACATCCAGCTAAACTGTGAATAGCAGCTTTAGCGGTTGATATGACCTTATCTGTATCTAAACCCAAACAATATCCGCCATTGCAACAGTGGCATCGTGCTACCTGGGATGACTATTGCACCTTGCGGGATGATCCTAACTTAAAGCATGGCAAACTTTCTTTTAATCAAGGCTGGTTGTGGATTGATATGGGCGGTGAAGGAATTAATCACGCAGGTTTCAGCGATCTGTTAACAATGCTGTTTGGGTTCTGGGCGGTTCAGCATCCAGACCAGTCGTTTAATTCTTTGGGGCGCTGTCTGCTCGAAAAGCCGCAGACTCAGGCCTGTGCGCCGGATCTGGTCTTGTATGTCGGGGATGATTTTCCTCGGTGGCGTGAGGGTGATCCGCGACGCATCGATCTGTCGGTGTGGCGTGTCCCTGATCTGGTGGGTGAAATTTCAGATACCACGCTGACCTCTGATTTAGATGAGCAGAAGCATCTCTATGAAGCGCTGGGCATTCCAGAATATTGGGTGATTGATGTCAAGGGCGAGCGGGTGTTTGCGTTTCAACTGAACGAGAAGGGGCAATACAAAGAGTGTGAACAATCTCGCGCTCTAGCGGGATTGCCGATCGCACTTTTAACTGAAACGGTGCAAAAGCTAGGTGAGGGAACGAATACTAGTGCTGCCGCTTGGTTTGCTGGGGCGATCGCCAATCTGCCCCGGACCTTGAATGAGCCATAAAACAGCCTTCATGCTGCTAGTGTTTGCGGGTCAAACTGCAAAGGCTGCAAGAGAATCGCCAAAATTATGTCGATTTGATTGATGTAGTATTCATCCATGTCGATGTTAACCAGGCGATCGCGCAGAGTGATGAATTTCCAGTTGGTGCCTGTTGTGACCGCTCCGTAGATAGTTAAAATCGGGTGAGTTGATTTCTCTGTCCGTTGATTAAAGATTTGGGCGGCGATCATCGCGGCGATGCACTGTCCTAACCCAGCAATAATGTTTTCGTTCTTCGCTTCGATAATGATCATCACGGGTGCTGTGATGTAGTATTGCTCCCTGGAGCGACTCAGGATGTAGTCACAATAGCCCTTCAAGCCCTGCTCAGGAACGACAGCAAACTCTACCCCTGAAAACAAGCTGGCTTGACCATTGGTATACCGTCTGACCTCTGCCAAATTGGGGCAATCAGAAATTCGGATCGGGCTTTCTCGCTATTGATGGCGATCGCCAGCGGCTTATTCTCATTCAAGTCTGTCAGCAACCGCTCTGAGGGCTGAACTCGATCAGTTTCAACAAACAGCCTGCGGCTTTCCTCAATGGTTAAATCAAAGGTTGCTTGCACTGTAGCCAGTGTGAAATCACTGTATGCCATCCGTTTCTCCTAAGGCGATCGCTTTTCCCAAGCCTATTGTAGGATCGGCATCTTGCCCGTCCGAAGCCAGCAGGCAAGATGCCCGCTCCACACAAAACTCAGGTTGTTGCTGTGTCGTGGCGATCGCTTGTCATGCATCCAAGTAAACTGTGAGTAGCAGCTTTAGCGGTTGATATGACCCTATCTCTATCTAAATCCAAATCGTATCCGCCTTTTCAACAGTGGCACCCTGCCACCTGGGATGACTACTGCACCTTGCGGGATGACCCCAGCTTAAAGCACGGCAAACTTTCATTTAATCAAGGCTGGTTGTGGATTGATATGGGCGGCGAAGGAATTAATCACGCAAGTTTCAGCGATTTATTGACGGGTTTGCTGTTTATTTGGGCGGTTCAGCATCCAGACCAGTCGTTTAATTCTTTGGGGCGCTGTTTACTCGAAAAGCCGCAAACTCAAGCCTGTGCGCCGGATCTGGTCTTGTATGTCGGGGATGATTTTCCTCGGTGGCGTGAGGGTGATCCGCGACGAATCGATCTGTCGGTATGGCGTGTCCCTGATCTGGTGGGTGAAATTTCAGATACCACGCTGACTTCTGATTTAGATGAGCAAAAACATCTCTATGAGGCGTTGGGCATTCCAGAATATTGGGTGATTGATGTCAAAGGCGAACGGGTATTTGCATTTCAACTGAACGAGAAGGGGCAATACAAGGAGTGTGAGCAATCTGGCGCTCTGGCAGGTCTGCCCATCGCGCTTTTGACTGAAACGGTGCAAAAGTTAAGGGAAGGAACCAATACGAGTGCTGCCGCTTGGTTTGCTGGGGCGATCGCCAATCTGACTCCCCATCAAACTTGAACTAGCGATAAATCAACCTTCATGCTGCTAATCTTTAAAGATGTCAACTATTGAGAGGATTTGACATCGAACCCAATGTCTTCTTTTCAAACATTCTTTAACGTTTCAGGTCTTGTTCTAGAGACGCAGCTAGATATAAGCAAAACCTTGACTTCACATCAAGAAATTTCTATCAACCAGTTCTCATTTTCTTTAAGTTTCTACGTTAAGCTATTCTTCAATAGATTTTTAATGATGGTTATCCCACTTCATATAGAAATCCCTATATATCTAAATACCTGGGGAGTTCTTTGAAAGAGGGGCGGTTTCCAAACTTCTGAACTTTAAGGATAGTAATGATGTTTCAGTTCCTGGCTCAAACAGCTTGGTTCGTTCCTTGCTATCCGCTGGTGGGGATGCTTTTGTCGATAGCGTGGTTTCCTTCGGTGATTCGACGCACGGGTCCTAGACCAGCGGGTTATGTGAATTTGATCATGACGCTTGTGGCGTTTCTTCATGCAGTACTTGCGTTTTCGGCAACCTGGAATCAACCTGCTCAGTATCAGTACATTCCCTGGCTGCAAGTTGCCAATCTAGACTTGACGATTCCGCTGGAGATTTCAGCAATTACGATTGGCGGACTCATTCTGGTAACGGGAATTAACTTTTTAGCGCAGTGGTATGCGGTTGGCTACCTAGAAATGGACTGGGGCTGGGCGCGGTTTTATGCGCTGCTGGCGCTGTTTGAAGCCGGAATGTGTGCTCTGATTTTGTGCAATTCTCTGTTCTTTAGCTATATTGTGCTAGAGATTTTGACACTAGGAACCTATCTGCTGGTGGGGTTCTGGCTGAATCAGCCGCTGGTGGTGACGGGAGCGCGAGATGCCTTTCTGACCAAGCGGGTGGGCGACCTGTTTTTGCTGATGGGCGTGTTGGCGCTGTATCCGCTGGCGGGCACCTGGGATTTTTATGAACTGGGGCTGTGGGCGCAAACGGCACAGGTTGATCCGAAGGTGGCGACGCTGGTGGCGCTGGCTCTGATTGCTGGTCCGATGGGTAAGTGCGCTCAGTTTCCGCTGCACCTGTGGCTAGATGAGGCGATGGAAGGTCCGCTACCCAGCACGATTCTAAGAAACTCGGTGGTGGTGGCGACGGGGGCGTGGGTGTTGGTGAAGCTGGCGCCTGTGCTGGCGCTGTCTCCGGTTGCGCTGACGGCGATGATTGCGATTGGTGCAGTGACGGCGATTGGTGGAACCCTGATTGCGATCGCCCAAATTGACGTAAAGCGTGCCCTATCCTATTTGGTCAGCGCCTACATGGGGCTGGTGTTTATTGCGGTCGGCGCACAGCAAACTGAGGCGGCGCTGCTGCTGGTGTTGACTCATGCGCTGGCAATGGCGTTGCTGGTGATGAGTACAGGCTCCATCGTGCTAAACAACATTACTCAAGACCTGACTCAACTGGGCGGACTGTGGAGCCGCCGTCCGATTACCGGATTGTCTTTTGTGGTAGGCGCACTGGGGCTGATTGCCCTGCCGCCGCTGGGCAGCTTTTGGGCGATGCTGAAGCTGGCAGATGGGCTGTGGGCGACTCGTCCCGTTGTGGTGGCGATTTTGCTGGTGGTGAATGCACTGTCGGCGTTTGGTGTGACTCGCGTGTTTGGGCTGATTTTTGCCGGAAAGCGGCAGCAGATGAGTGAGCGATCGCCCGAAAACCTCTGGACAATCACGATGCCGATGATGATTATGGCTGGCTTTACGCTGCACCTGCCGCTGATTTTGCAGAGCCTTTCGCTGCTACCAAACTGGGCAATTCTGAATAAGGACATGGCGCTGCTGCTGATCTGGTCGAGTATTTTTGGCATCAGCCTGGGTGGAATCATCTACATCGGTCAGGCAATCTCCAGACCAGTTGGCATCTGGCAACCGCTGCGTGACCTGCTGGCCTATGACTTTTACACCCCCAGAATTTACCGCTCTACGATTGTCGGCAGTGTGGATGTGGTGTCGCGGATTGTGGACTGGGGCGATCGCTACATCGTGGATGGCTTGGTCAACTTCATTGGCTTTGCCTCCATTTTTGGCGGCGAAACCTTGAAATATGGTAACTCTGGACGCACCCAATTCTACGCCCTAACGATTGCAGCAGGAGTTGTGATAATCACCGTGCTGATGAGTTGGTCAATCCTAACCCATTTGTCCTTCCCCATTGCCCAATAAATCGGAGATTCAAACAATGCTTAGCGTATTAATTTGGCTCCCTATTTTGGGCGCAGCCATCATCGGATTCCTACCAGGAATTTTTTCAGCCAAACAGGTTCGCACTGGCGCTTTAGCGATTACTGGGGCAGTTCTAGCCTGGACAATCTTCCTGATGACCCAGTTTGACCCAAGTAATTCAGGGCTGCAATTGCAGGAATATCTGCCCTGGATCGAGACATTAGGACTCAACTACCAGCTTGGCGTAGACGGACTTTCTCTCGTGCTGCTAGCGCTCAACAGCCTACTCACCTGGATTGCCGTATTTAGCAGCAAAGTTGAAATTGAGCGTCCGCGTCTGTTCTATGCGCTAATTCTGCTGATCAGCGGTGGAGTCGCCGGGGCATTCCTGGCACAAAACCTGCTGCTATTTTTCCTGTTTTACGAACTGGAGCTAGTACCCTTTTACCTGCTGATTTCCATTTGGGGAGGCTCCAAGCGGGGCTATGCGGCGACCAAATTCCTGATCTACACCGCTACCTCTGGTGCGCTGATTCTGGCAGGCTTCCTCGGACTGATTTTGCTCACGGGTGCTTCTAGCTTTGCCTATGAATCGTTGGCGGGGCAAGCTTTGCCGCTGGGCTTACAGGTCATCTTACTCGGTGTGTTGCTGGTAGGATTTGGCATCAAAATCCCGCTCGTGCCGCTACACACCTGGCTACCCGACACCTACGTAGAAGCCTCTACCCCCGTCGCAATTTTGCTCGGCGGCGTATTGGCAAAACTGGGCACCTACGGAATTTTCCGGTTTGGCTTAGGGCTATTTCCCGATGCCTGGAGGGTGTTGGCTCCCTGGCTGGCGATTTGGGCGGCAGTCAGCGTACTGTATGGGGCGATCGCCGCTATTGCTCAAAAAGACATCAAGCGTATGGTTGCCTACAGTTCCATTGGTCACATGGGTTATGTCTTGCTGGGCGGTGCCGCTGCCACAGAACTGAGTCTGGTTGGTGCCGTTTCTCAAATGGTGGCGCACGGTCTAATTCTGGCAATTCTGTTTAATCTGGTTGGCATTATCGAAGCCAAAGTTGGCACCCGCGAACTCGATGTCCTCAACGGCTTAATGAATCCGATTCGTGGCTTACCCACCATCAGTTCTCTGCTCGTTGTGGGCGCAATGGCGAGTGCAGGCATTCCCGGCATGGCTGGATTTATTGCAGAATTTCTGGTTTTCCAGGGCAGTTTTGTTGCCTTTCCGCTGCAAACGCTGCTGTGTGTTGCTGGAACAGGTTTGACAGCCGTTTACTTTGTGATTCTGTTAAACCGCACCTGCTTTGGCAAATTGGATAATGCGATCGCCTACTTCCCCAAAGTTGAATTCTCCGAAAAACTACCCGCCTTCATTCTCGTTGCCCTAATTTTCTTCCTGGGCGTACAGCCCACCTGGTTAGTCCGCTGGAGCGAACCCACGACCAATGCGATGGTCGCTGCTGTTCCGGCTGGAAGCGTGTTAGGGAGAGTGGGGGGCGATCGCCCCATCGCAACCCCTCCAGAACTCATACCAATGGCAACCATTCCGACCCTGGAACCTTAAATTGCAACCAAGAACCATGACCACTACCCTCGAAACCCCCAAAACCAAACTCCCCCCTTCCACCCACGAATTTGCCGACATCATTCATCGGCTCGAAGCAGGCGGCGCAATGCTGCCCGACAGCCCCGAAAACCTGATGCAAATCATCGGCATCTACAAAGCTTACGCCGTGCCAATGGACTTCTACTGGCGCGACCTGCTCTACATCGCCGAGCGCGTCTTCCTCGAACCGCTGCCTTTCTTCAAATACTTTTTACCCAAAGAATATTTAGACCTGCATAATCATTACGCCGGAGACGATGCCGACCTTCGCATCTGGCGCGGCGAAGCCACCGCCCACCCAGAACTGCTGGAATTCATGGAAAAGGGCGAAGTCCAGCGCAAACTGCCCAAACTGCTGCACCACCTGTGGCACGATCGCGTCAACATGGAATTTGCCGAAGAGTGTATGCGCGTTATGCTCTGGCACCGCAATATGTACGTCCCCGTCAACCGCTTTGACCCCTACCTCGACAGCGAAGAATACATTGCCAACGCCGATCGCGCCATCAAAGCCTACTTCAAGCACAACCCGCTGATGATGGGGATGTACAAGCTATTCCCTGAAATGTTCATCGAGCAGGTACGGCAAATGTCCTACTACAGCAACCTGGGGCTGTTTTGGGAAATCATGGCTCCCGTCTTCTTTGAAATGTCTGACCTGTACGACGAAGGCAAACTCACCAGCGTGCCAGAGGCAATGGATTTCTTGGTGAATGGAATCTTTGCGATCGCGGGTCGCCCCATCTACCACCACGTCTACATTCGGGGTGAATGCTACGAAATCATTCCCAAGTCCAAAGGCTTCACCTGGCTCTATGAAGCCGCACTGCCTTATGTCGAAGCTGTCTTCTACCGGACTTCTCCCTTCCGGGGCACCAAATCTTATAACGCTCAGGCAAAACAAGTGCCCGACGACCAAAAAGACTTTCACTATGGCATCCTCTACGCCGATGTCTTCCCCGTTGGCACCGCTGGCATTCCACCCACACTGCTGATGCAGGATATGCTGCACTTCCTGCCGCCCTACCTGATGGACTACTACAAACAGCACTGCCGGGGTGAGGACGATATGCTGATTCAGCTTGGCATTAGCTTTCAGCGATCGATGTATTGCGTCACCTCAGCCGTCATTCAAGCGCTCAGAACGGCTCTGCTCTATCCGCTGGATGATCCTAATCCTAAACATCTCCAGGCGAATCGAGCATTTTTTGAGTCACAGCTTGATCGCTTCAAGCGTCCCGAAGCAAGGCTGAGAAATATCCAAACTCCAGACTATCGATAGGTAATCCTTTCTGCTTCCTAAGCTCTAACTTCTGTCAAATTCAGAGCAAGGAAGCTGGAGCTTGGGAACGAACGAAAAGCAAGTAAAAATGTAGCGTTTAGATCTGCGACTTCTTCGAGAAGCCGCAGATCTTTGCCCCTAAGATTGGGAACGAGCAACAAGCTTAGTTAGATGTAGAAATTGTAGAGGTAGAAATGGCTGACATTGTTGACATTGCAGTAGGTGCAGGTTCTTTTCAAACGCTGGTTGCAGCGGTTCAGGCGGCGGGTTTAGTGGAAACTTTGAAAAGCCCTGGCCCGTTTACTGTGTTTGCGCCCAATGATGATGCTTTTGCCAAATTGCCACCTGGCACCGTGCAAACCCTGGTGCAAAACACACCTCAGCTTGCCAGAATTCTGACGTTCCATGTGGTTCCGGGGAAGCTGATGCAGGCAGATTTAGAGAAGGTTGATTCACTCACTTCAGTGGAAGGTTCGACCATTCCGATCAATGCCAAAAATGGATTTGAGGTGAAAAACGCAACAGTTTTAGCCGCAGACATTGAGGCAGATAATGGTGTCATTCACGTTCTGGATCGGGTGATTTTAATGGGATAGAAGAAGGGGGCGATCGCCATCCCCACCCACTCTTAATTTCCCAACGATCAAAGCAAAGTGTCTGGCGACAATGCGGCTTTGTAAAGTAGTTTGTGTCCAGAGAACTGATTGCTTACTGCAAAGGTGCCTTCATGACAGGACTTGAACCCTTCTTGCTCGAAGCTGCCAAAGGTCTGACAGGACTGGTGATCAAAGCGGGATGGGAAATGGCAAACATCCCAATCGATCAGCCTGTCAAGCAGCTAATTTTTAGAGCCTCGCAGCAATATGTCCGCAGCTACACTGAGCGGCACGGCATCTTAAAGGTGCTGGGAATGCGGGAGCCAATTCCGCTGGAGTCGGTTTATGTGGCGGTGCAGTGTTTGGATAACGCAACGCTGCGGGGGTACGAATCGATTGAAGGATTGGAGCAGGCATACCGGGAAAATAAGCGACGGCAGTTTGGGTTTAGGGAACCGTCGAAGCAGCCAGGGTTAACCATTGCAAATCAGAAGCAATATCTGATGGTGTTGGGTGGGCCGGGGATGGGGAAATCGACTTTCCTTAGAAAGATGGGACTGGAAGCCCTGAAGGGAAGGCGGCGAGAAGGATTTCATCATGCCTGTCTGCCTGTTTTTGTAGAACTGAAGCTGTTTCGGGCTGGGGAGATTGATATTCGGGGTGCGATCGCCCAAGAGTTTGCCACCTGCGGCTTCCCCGACCACAACCGATTCACCAACACGATGCTAGAGCAGGGCAGACTGCTAATTCTGCTAGA
>JAAUTN010000173.1 GCA_012031415.1 Leptolyngbyaceae cyanobacterium SM1_4_3
GGCGGCGTGACTGCTTTAGCCTGCAAAAAGACTATCCCGTTTATGTCGATGAAACCATTGAACTCTTTGACCAAATCGCCGTTTCAGCAGGCGTTCGCGGCACGATGATTTTACTGGCTCCAGCGGAATACCTGAGTGCTGTGAAGGGGAAAGTGGGGGCGATCGCCAAAAGCAAACCGTAGCAGAAATTTGCGAAATTTAATTTGTAGGGGCGTGGCATTCGGGCAAAAAATCTTAGTCTATTCCAGAGTTTAACTGCCGAATGCTACGCCCTTACAGAAGATATGCACATCCTGGTCAGTACCGCATTAGGAAGGCTAAAGTCGTAGAACATTCACCCGCATGGGCGGCACTCCGGTAGACATCTATGAATTCTGACAAAAAGCAATTTCAACAGTGGGAGCAAGAATTACGCGATCGCGAGTTAGCCGTGCGTTTGCGGGAGTTAGAAGCAGAAATTAATCAACAGCACCCTCCGCATCACGCTCATCTCAGAAATGCTGCTCCCCATGCCAAGCCGCTCAATGTCTTCAAGCGCTTTTATAGAAAGCTAGAAAACATCGCTAAATTTATTGGAATCGTAGTGCTAATGATCATTGGCATTCAAATTGCAAGCTGGTTGGCGGGCACGTTTATTGTTATTGGAATTGTTTGGCTGGCTTACAAAATCTTTTTTGAGAACGATTAATCATGAGCTATAAAGTTGAAACTCACAATTTTTTGCAAGACCTTGACCGGGTTTCTAGAGTGCGTCAGGAAATTGCAGGCTATCTAGAAACCATTTCTGAAACGCTCACAGCCGCAGAGTCCGCAGCCGTAGAAGCCTCTGGCAAATTAGGTTTAGACCAGGAAATTGCTGATATCAGCATTGCCGGAAAAAACTTACGACAGGGTGCATTTCGGCTGCTCGTTTTGGGCGACATGAAGCGAGGCAAAAGCACATTTTTGAATGCGCTGATTGGCGAAAACCTGTTGCCCAGTGATGTCAATCCCTGTACTGCACTGCTGACGATTCTCAAGTTTGGGCCAGAGAAGCAGGTTACGGTTCACTTTAACGACGGTAAGTCGCCTGAGCAGATTGATTTTAAGCTGTTTAAGCAGCGCTACACGATCGATCCGCAGGAGGCAAAACAGCTAGAACAGCAGCAACAGCAGGCGTTTCCCGATGTCAGTCATGCAGTCGTAGAATATCCGCTGCCGTTGTTAGAAAAAGGCGTTGAGATTGTCGATAGTCCGGGGTTAAACGATACCGAAGCCCGGAACGAACTGTCACTCGGCTACATCAACAACTGTCACGCCATTCTGTTTGTGCTGCGAGCATCACAACCCTGCACCCTGGCAGAACGTCGCTACCTGGAAAACTACATCGAAGATCGCGGGCTGTCGGTTTTCTTTTTGATCAACGCCTGGGATCAAGTCAAGGAAGGGCTGATTGATCCCGACGATCCAGAAGAACTAGAGGAAGCGGAGAGCAAACTGCGAAAGGTTTTTCACACCAATCTGGGGGACTACTGCCAGGTAGACGGGCAAGATGTTTACGATGAACGGGTGTTTGAAATTTCCGCCATTCAAGCGCTGCGGCGACGCATCAAAGACAGTTCTGCATCACTGGAGGGCACGGGCTTTCCAGAATTTATGGGCGCACTCAACACTTTTTTGACCCAAGAGCGAGCGATCGCCGAATTTCGTCAAGCCAGAACCCTAGCCCGTCAAGCGAACCTGCGGGTCAAGCAAGCCGTCGAACGTCGCATTCCCCTGCTCGATCAGGATGTAGAAGAGTTAAAACAGCGAATTAGCTCCGTAGAGCCAGAATTTTCTAAGCTGAGCCAAATTCGGGATGAGTTTCGAGATGAGATTCGGCAGATGCGCGATCGCAAAGCACGGGCGATCGCCGACTCTTTCCGCACTTATGTTCTCAGCCTGGAAAACACCTTTGAGCAAGACTTTTTGCGCTACCAGCCCTCAGAGCTACAGTTTCTAGATTTCTTTAGCGAAAGCAAACGAGAGCAGTTTAACCGCTCCGCCCAGCAAGGGTTTCAGCAGTACGTCAACGACAAATTTTTTGCCTGGACGCTCACCGCCGAAAAAGACCTGGAAGCTGCCTTCGCCGAATTGTCTCAAAGCGCCGCGAGATATGGCGCGTCCTATACCGGAGTGACGAATCGAATTACTGAAAAGCTGACGGGACAGGACATTCAAACCAGACTCAACTTGACTGGGGAAGAAGACACCCCTGGCTGGGCAAAATGGGCAATGGGACTTTTCTCATTAGCGGGCGGCAATCTCGCCGGAGCCGCCCTTGCCGCCACCGGGTTTGATTTCAAAAGCATTTTGCTGAATCTGGTTGCCACCTGGGGGATTGCGCTGCTGTTTGCACCGATTTTGGGCCCCTTCGGAATTTTATTAGCCGGATTAGGTGTTGGGGCGCTTCAGGCAAACGATGCGCGTAAACAGTTTGCCAAAGCCATCAAGAAGGAACTGGTCAAACACTTGCCCCAAATCGCCCAGGAACAGTGGCAGCCCATCTACAGCGCAGTGCAGGAATGCTTTGATAGCTATGACCGAGAAGTTGCCAAGCGAATTAACGAAGACATTCAGTCGCGCAAGGCAGAACTGGACAATTTGCTGAAACAGAAGGAAACCCGTGAGATTAATCGAGATACAGAATTGGTGAGGTTGCGATCGCTCGAAACAACCGTCATCGACCAGTCGCAAAGAGTAGAAGTCGCCTACCAATCCTTGCTGTCCTGATCCTAAAGAGACTGCCATAGCAAAAGGCAGAAGGCTTATGGCGATATCATCTCGTTTCTAGGCTTTGCCTGGAAATGCTGCTTCGGAGGCTCTGCCTCCTGTAGCTGCGAACAGAGGCAGAGCCTCTAGAACTGCATTCCTGGCTAAAAGCCAGGAACGAGAAATAAGTACTCTTGCTCTCTGCCACCCATCCTTGCTTTTTACAAATCTCTAGCTCAAACGTTTGTGCATGAGTAATTGCCTGGACTGTCCGAGAAACCAGTAGCTCAGGTTAGATTCAGCATATTTGATCTGATATCCAGCTTTGCGATAGAGCCGTCGCGCCTGGAAATTATTTTCCAACACGTGCAGGTAAAGTTCCTGAAAGCCCCATTCCAGAGCGACCCGTTCACAGGTCAAAAGCAACTGTTTCGCAACTCCCTGCCTGCGATATTCACGCTGTACAGCTAGATTTGACACATATAGATAGGCACTGCTGCGAGGTTGCCAAAATGATTGGGTGCGTAAACCCATTTCAACCGTTCCCACCAGGTTTTCCTCTCCCAGTGGGGTCCCTGACGAGGCTGAAGAAGGCTGCTTAACTGCAACAAGGCAGATATAGTGAGCAGGCTTTGCCCGAAAGCGGTTTCGCAGATCTTCATAGATGCCCATGCGAAACAGCGGATAGAGCCAACCGACCACTCCTTCTTTTGTGTGAAAGCTGCTGGAGAGTACATCTGCAAGGCGGTTTAGGTCTTGTTGTCGCGCCGTTCGGACTAGAGCCAGAGCGGTGTCAAGGCGATCGCTAGACTCCCATTGATTAGATACCAAGGATAAAAAAATACCTATATTGAGATGAGGACATCTGCGCCTTACGCTTGAGAGGCAGAATGCTCTCATTTTAATCCTGAGACTTCAGACTATGCGCTGTATTAAGGGAATGACAAATCATACGTTGAGGTTACATTTTATAGGTTGTCTAACTGCATCCTATAAGTTGTTTAAACTGAAACCGTTCAGAGAAATTTCACAGCAATAGCTTTTACAAAAATTTGCAGTCAGACTGCGGAAAAATTTAGCAGTTTTCGCCACAAACTTTTTGCTCACTCTCAAGGCACAATAGAAGCGAGGGCACACAGTTTTGTCAGCTTGAGTAGAATTAGGGAAGTTCTAAAGGGGTGCAGTTCAGGGTGCGGCTTTACGGTTAGCCTCTCGCGCAGCAGTATATTTGGGTAAGGGGTGTCTACGGTTAAGGCTAAACCTTAAGTAAACGTCAGGATGTGCAAGGTGCGATCGCTGTCTCAGGTCAAAAGCTACAGTTAACCAAGAGATGGACAAGATTCCAAAGCAGAATGTTGCATTGCCTTGTGCGAGGCAGGTTTTGTAATGGGCCAAAAACTTTTTCCGATTCCCTTCAAGTCCTCCTAACTTAACTGCCCTTAAAGCAGGATGGTGCATGATCTCCATAGACCACAGCAAGCCTAAAATTCTGGTCGTTGATGACGAACCAGATAATCTAGATCTGCTTTATCGCACCTTTCACCGTGAATTTAAGGTGTTAAGAGCAGAGAGTGGTCCTGTGGCGCTAGACATTCTGGCTAGGGAAGGAGATGTTGCAGTAATCATCTCTGACCAGCGAATGCCCTCCATGAGCGGAACTGAATTTCTTAGCCTGACTGCAACTCAGTATCCTGACATTATTCGGATTATCTTAACGGGCTACACCGATGTCGAAGATTTGGTAGAGGCGATTAACTCTGGCAAAGTTTTTAAGTATGTCACCAAGCCCTGGGACGATGAGGAACTCAAGGTCGTCGTGCGGCAGGCGGTTGATACGCACAATGTGTTGAAGACTCGCACTCAAGAGCTTTGTCGGACGCTGCGGCAGGAGTCGCTGCTGAATGCGGTAACCAATACGATTCGCAGTGCCCTGAGCTATCGGCAGATTCTTCAAACCATCGTAGAAACGGTGGGCCATATGTTCGAGGTAGACTGCTGCATCCTGCGTCCGTTTCATGACGATCGCGTCAGTGATGAGCTATTTGTGTATACGGCTCGTCTACCCGAATCGGCTGATACGGCTACCCAAACTTCCTGGAATCTAGATAACCTGGCAAATACGCTCTGGGAAACGCGAGAAGTTCACGTGATGAACGATGCCCAGGCGGATGTGCAGGCTCCTCGTGATCAGGCAATGGGCGATCGCTGCCAACAGGCCTATCAAACTACCCAAATTCAATCTAGCCTGATGATCCCACTGATTTGTCAGCAAGAGCTAATGGCGGTGTTAGCGCTTCATCAGTGCAGCAATTCTCGCAGTTGGCAGGGCGATGAGGTGCAGTTGGTGGTGATGGTGGCAGACCAGGCGGCGCTGGCACTGTCCCAGGCACGCGCCTACGAGCAGGTGAGGGCGCTGGCAAAGCGAGAAGCGCTAGTCAACACGATTACGGCGGCAATTCGCTCTAGCCTTGACCCGCAAGAGATTTTTGCAGCAATTACCCAAAAGCTGGGACAGGCGCTTCATGCTGACGGTTGTGCTTTGTCGCTCTGGACTGAGGAAGACGAATTTGTTCAATGTGTGGGGCTGCATGATGCCAGTCACGACGTTGAAGCCTCTCAAGCGATCGCCCTCTTACCCGCTGTAGAGCAACGAAACTGGAATGGCTGGGTTACAGCAGAGCAACTTCCTAATCAAGCTTCCAATCATTCCAACAACGGCACTAAAGCATTAGTCGGTCAGCCCACTGAGGAAAGCGTTTTGCCGCAGCGACACCATTTGCCCCAGTCGCTTGTCCCAATTGAGGGAAATCCGGTTTTGCAGCTTTTGCTGACGACTCAAGAGCCTGTCGTCATTGATGACCTCAGCCAATATCCAGAAATGAACGTGCTGGATGTGCCGCTGCGATCGCCCGCCCGTGCCCTGCTGGTCGTGCCGCTGCTCTATAACGGCAAAATTATTGGCAGCATTTCTTTGCGTCAGGTTCAGGAGCCGCGTCAGTGGGAAACCTCTGAAATTGAGCTGGCTCAGGCCGTAGCGGCCCAGGCGGCGATCGCCGTGCAGCAGTCGCGCCTTTACCAAAAAACCCGTCAGCAAGCTGAGCAACTGATGGAGTTAGATCGGCAAAAAACCGAATTTTTCCAGAATGTTTCCCACGAGTTTCGCACCCCGCTGACCCTGACCATCGGCCCTTTGGAAACAGCCGTTGCCCAGCAGGAAGGACTATCCTACGACCAGTCTGTGATTGCACTGCGAAACTCACGTCGTCTGCTGCGGTTGGTTAACCAACTGCTCGATTTGCAGCGACTCGACGCAGGACGAATGCAGCCCAGTTTCCGCCCCTGTAACCTAGTAGACTTCATCACGCAGGTCGTTGAGGCATTTCGGCCGTATTGCGATCGCAAGCAAATTACTCTCTCGCCCCAACTGTCCGACTGTCCGCCCCTCTATCTCGACTTAGAAAAGTTTGACAAAGTGCTCTATAACCTTTTGTCTAACGCAATGAAGTTCACCGCTACGGGTGGCAAGATCGACGTGGTGTTAGAGTCGGCGGGGAGTCATTGCCTGCTCAAAGTTAAAGACACAGGCATTGGCATTCGGGCTGACCAAATTCCTCACCTGTTCGAGCGATTTCATCAGGCGGACGGCTCTGCCAATCGCAGCCATGAAGGTAGCGGCTTAGGTTTGGCGCTGGTGAAGGAATTGGTCGAACTACACGGCGGCAAAGTGTGGGTTGAGTCAGACTACGGCAAAGGCACCACCTTTACCGTCTGGCTGCAAACCGGAATTGCCCATCTGCCACTCAATCAAGTGATCGAAATTCCAGCGGAGATGGAGCCTGTCCGGGCTGCGGTTGAGTTGGCAGACATTGAATCAGAGCTTTCTGAAGCAGGAGCGATCGTTCATGTGCCTAACGGTTCCCATCCCATCGAGCCGTTACCGCCAAGCGATTCAACGATCGATCAGGGACTCAATGCTCAGGTTCTAGTAGTGGACGATAATGCTGACCTGCGAAACTATGTTTCCGGTATCTTGCAGCAGGCAGGCCATCGAGTGCAAACAGCCCGCAATGGCGCAGAAGGATTTCAACTTGCACAGGCAACCCCCCCTCAGCTAATCGTTACAGACCTGATGATGCCGCTGGTATCCGGGCTGGAGATGATCCAGATGATCCGCCAGGATGAAGCCTTAAAGGGCATTCCAATCGTGCTGCTGACCGCCAAAGTAGACGAAGACACTCGTATTGAAGGGGCTGAGCAGGGTGCAGACGCTTACCTGTCAAAGCCCTTCAACCGTCGAGAATTGCTGGCAGAAGTGCGTAATTTGCTGGCGCTGAAGGCGAATGAGCGCAAGGTGGCAGAACTTAATTCCTACCTGACAGAATCGGTGCTGCGCCGCTTTTTGCCTGCTTCGCTGGTAGAGAAAGCAGCACGAGGCGAATTGGCGCTTGATCTGCGTCCAGAGCCAAAGCTAATCACAGTCTTGTTTAGCGACATCATTGGCTTTACCCAGTTGTCGAATACGCTGCGATCGCGCCGAGTAGCCGAACTGTTGAACGAATACCTGACCGAGATGACCCACGCTATCTTCGATCAGGGCGGCACCGTTGACAAATTTATGGGTGACGCAATTCTGGCAATCTTTGGCGCACCCGAAGAAATTACGCCGAATGAACAGGTCAGACGGGCGATCGCCGCTGCCAGACAAATGTATCGCTCTCTTGCCAAACTCAACGAACGCTGGCAGGCTCAAGGAATCAGCCGCGTCCAGTTCCGCTGCGGCATTCACCAGGGAACTGCTGTCGTCGGGATGTTTGGTGGGGTAGAACGAGCAGACTACACAGCGATCGGTCCAAGTGTCAACATTGCCGCCCGCATCCAAGAAGCCGCAGGCCCAGACAGCATCTTGGTATCAGCCGCCGTAGCAGACTACCTGGAAGAAGACGCAATTACCAAATTTAGTCCCCTCATGCTCAAAGGGGTAGATGAAACGGTACTTACGTTCGCCATTCACACCGATATGGAGCAGGCGAATACTGGTGTAGCGGAAGGATGAGGGATGAAGGATGAGGTAAAACCTGTTTAGCTTCATTCCTTGTCCTAGCTCTTATGGAACAGCTATTTTGCTTTTAAATTACCTAAAAGGCTGTAAAGTCTGACTTGCTTCTCGGTGGCTGGAGTCAGAGAAAATAGCTCGATGCCCCAATTGAAGGCATATTCTTGGGCAAAATCACTTGCTGCGATCTTAGAGGGTGCGTTAATCAAAAGTTCACTAGCCAACTCTGTGGTGCCCGTAAAGGCAAATTCAGCAAAATACATAACGACAATACTCCATCAATCTGAGAACCCCATAGGTTGAAAGCTTTGCTAAATTTCACCAGCTTTGCTAAACCTCACCACAACCATTCCTGGTTGCACCCTACAACAGGTGGATCAATGGTTCTTCGGCTTGATGACCGAGGACTGCTTAACCTTCGGGTAGATTCTTGGAAAGGAGCGTAACTTGAAGGTTCAGGTTTGAGGCTTGGGAAACTTGGAAACTTAGTTCAAGACCGGGTTGAATCAAAACTGATTTGACCGATCGAGTATCAAAACGATATAAGCCTAGCCTAATAGCTCAAAACAACTTGCAAAAGCGAAATATCACCTAGATTCGCCTGTCTGGTTGCAACTGGAGCTACTCGATTTCATCAAATTAAAATAAATGCAATAGGCAAACACCAAATACTGTTAACAACCAAAAGCTACAGCGTTCAGGATAAATTAGTCCAGAAGGCTGAGACCCCTCAACAGTCCGTGCCGTTACTGGAGAAGAAAGGCATTCTAAAGCTGAGTAATTTGGGTGGAAGGCGAAGTGGGCATCAAGCCTAGCTGGAGTGCAAAATCGTGATCGTAAAGTGCTTTTTCCCAGTTTCGAGCGGCTTTAACCTGAGATGGGGTAAGGAATTCGGCAATTCTCAAGTCTGCATTGAGCAAGTTAGCTCCCGTCAGGTTTGTATCCTTAAAGTTCACCGCCCGCAGTTTTGCGCCCTGAAGCTCAGCCGCCTTGAGATTCGCTTCCTGAAGGTCAGCACCGAGTAGATTTGCCTCTAGCAGGTTGGCGGCTCTCAGGTCAGCTTTTTTCAGGTTGGCACGCTGTAAGTTAGATCTTTGTAAATTGGCAGCCCTTAAATCGGTTTTGTAGAGATTTGCTTCAAGCAGGTTGGCTTTTTGGAAGTTAGCACCCAACAGATTTGCTTTTCTCAGGTTGATTTCGCGCAGTTCGGCTCTGGGCATATCCAGCCCTTTGAGGCTGATGCCATCTTCGTTCAGGTCTTGAAGTGCCTGAATGCGGGCGTAGCTGTTTTTTCTGCCGTAGGCGGCATCGATGACTTTCCAGGCTTCGTAGTGCGATCGCTTCTGCCGCTCCGGAGTTTCCTTAATGTAAATAAACACCGCCACCAGCACACTGATTCCCTCGATAATTTCGAGAAAGCTGCTGATGCTGAGCCAGTCCAGGAATGCTTTGCCAACCGGGGTCAGGTCAAATAGGCGAATCATCCCAATCAGGAAAAGCACTTCGAGCGACGTTGGAATGCGAATTAGCCAATCAACAATCCAAACCTGGGCTTGCCGCAGCCATTGATATTTTTGCTCTTGGGAGTCTTCACTCATAAATTGCCCTTGTGCCGTCTGCGTCTGCCGTCCTTCCTACGCCAACCGACAGTAGCGACTGCCAGGGAATTGCTGAATCTGCGGCAAGCCAAGCAGCAACGGCACTCGCGCCATAGCGGTTAAGGTGACTGGGATCAGCAAAATATTCGTTTTGCATTAGCTCCTGCTGCTGGCTGAGGTCGCGAAAAATAAACCCTGCTGTTGCGGCTAACTGCTGCATATGTTGTCGGAACTGGGTTTCGTAGGCTTGACGGGCGGGGTCAAGATAGTCTTGCGTCAGGGGTAAATTGACAAAAATCAGCGGAATTTGTCGAGCCTGGGCAAAGGTGGCGATCGCCACCGTCGCTTCTTGCTGCTCTCCTCCTAGCTCAAAGGGAATGTAGTTGCTGTCATATTGTCCCGCGACTCTGGGAAATTCTCGATAGTAAACGCTGGGATCAAACCGAGTCGCAACGGGCTGAAAGCCTGTCGAGTCTAAGTCACTGCTGGGGCGATTGCTCACCACCTCCGGCAGGATCGGATAAATGGGCGGCAGGTCGAGCAGATTAGAAGCAGTGGAGGGGCGATCGCATCTTGCATCCACCAGTGGAGTTCCAAAACACTCTGCCGTCAGGGGTTGCTCAAACTGCGGTGACTGAATCGGGCGCACTCCAGTTTCTAGAACCCGATAGCCCTCGGAGGCTAAAATTCCGCTGTAGGTAATGTCCGCTCGGCCGCTGTTGAATGCACGAGAGCCATCCGCCCAAACAATCAGTTGAGGCAACTGATCGGGGGTCAAAATTTGCCGCAGCAATACACTGATCACCTGAGCCGTTGCGCCATTGATACTGAAGTTAAAGACGTTTGGCTCTGGGTATCCCTGCTGGGCCAGTGCTTGCTGAAGCGCCACCGGATCAACGCCCTGCAACGAGCGAGAACTGCCCACAATCAAAATATCTGGTACGCCAAACGTTGCCAGGTGGTCAGCATAAAGCCTGAGTTGCTGGTCGAGTCGCTGACTGTTAAACGAGGGATAGTTTTCTAGCGTGATTTGCAGCGGCGAACGGTTTGAATTGCCTGACTCCGTTGCAACTGATTTAGGCTGGCTTTCGGTGGCGATCGCCCCACCACCCAGCGCAAACGTGATGGCGATCGCTCCAGCCCTGAGAACTAAGCTGACATTTCTATAAATTCGTATTTGTCCCACCATCATTCACCCACGCGGAATGACCTGCATCTACAGATTAGTTTGTCCTATTTGCTGTTGGTCTTGCTAGTATGTAGGACTTTGCCTGTTTATCGGCTGCACTCATCAGCACTGGCAGGAGTGCCCTTTACAGCGCAGAGTTTGTTGCTTTTGCAGGTACTAGCTATGCAGTTCAGGAAGCTTCAAACGGTAGTTCAAATGATTTGGAACTGGAGCAGATGGGGGCGATCGCCTCACCTACAGGGCGCTGCCATCGTCATGCTGTCTTCACTAATTCTGTCATTTCAAAACATCGTCGTTCGAGTTGTATTGAGTCCACAAACGGTTCTAGGAATCGACTTTGGCGGGTTCATAGAATCCAGTGTAGGAAACTTGCTGCTGATCCTGCTGATGCGGATGCTGTTGGTGGTTCCGCTGATGACCTTTGGAATTGCCCCCCAGATTTATCCGTCGATGTGGAAGGATATTCAGACGTTGCTGAATGAGCGCAATCCAGCCCTGATAGGCAGCATTTTGGCCAGCAGTTTTCTGTTGTTTCTATCCCTACCGCTGATGTTTACAGCGCTCAGCATAATTCCTGCCGGAATTGCCACAACGCTTTTCTTCATTTACCCAACAGTCACCATTTTGTTTGCCTGGTGGTTTTTTGGCGATCGCCCCACTCTTCTCCTCACCCTAGCCGTCAGCACCATCTACGCTGGATGTTTACTCACCATCCCCAATTCTGAACAGTCCACCGGGAATCCCTGGCTAGGCGTAACGATGGCTATCCTCGCAGGAGTCGCCTTCTCAGGCTACACCGTCCTCACCCAAATTTGCACTCGGCGCTTGCGGCTGCATCCGGTGCCTTTTACCCTGAGTGTATTTGTGACAATGCTGATTTTGTCGGGCTTAACAGTGGGGGCGATCGCCTCCCTCCCCTGGCTATCACATACCCTGCCCGTCCTCAAAATTGCCGTCGATCCTTCGATGTGGCCCTGGTTGTGGGCAAGCACCGTTGTTTTGGCGCTAACGGCGATCGCAGGCTTTCTGCTCAACAACATCGGCATTCGCAGAATCGGCGCAGCGCAAGCTGCCATCATCAGCGCGAGTGGCCCTGTTTTTACAACGCTGCTGGGCTGGCTGCTAATTCAGGAAACGCTTCAGGATGTAACTCAGGCGATCGGCATTTTGCTGGTGACGCTTTGGGTAGGAGCGATCGGCACCGGAGCCATGAACCAGAATTCGCGAAATCAAAACTCTTGATGCTGCCATGCTCTAGCTTTAGACAGCATGGCTTCAATTAAAGGCGTTTTGCTAGCTGCATAGGTTTTGCGATCGTGGCGAAACTGAGTGGCTAGCGATCGCTTCAAGCTGATATACTCTTCAGCTTGCTGAGGATGCGCCCGAAGAAAATCTCGAAATAAAATATGCCTTTGCCAAAACGGGCTTCCAGGCTGGGCAATATGCAAATGGAACCTGCGAGGCATCCCCTTGCGTAAGAAATAATGCTCAGGAATACTTAAAACTTGCCCCTCATACACATAGTCAAGCTGCTCCAAGCGGCAAATCTGGTCATCCGTTGGAACAAGCTGTTGCAGCCCCATTAAAATGTCAACAATAGGTTTTGCCGCCAACCCTGGCACAGACGTACTGCCAATGTGTTCAATCTGGCGAATATCAGATTGCAGAACCTGTAACAGGCTGCCCTTCTCCTGCTCAAACCTCTCCACCCAGCCAGGGTTGTACCCCACAATCCAAACAAAATCTCTCTCATCCCTCATCTCTCATCCCCTATCCGCATGAACTCTACCAATCACCAGACCATCCCCTCAGCCCCTCCACAAAAACCCAGGTTGCTGGTGGTAGACGACGAACCAGACAACCTGGATTTGCTTTACCGCACCTTTCGCCGCGATTTTCACATTTTGCGGGCACAGAGCGGCAAGAGTGCCCTGGAAATTTTGGCAGTCGAAGGGGAAGTTGCTGTCATCATCTCCGATCAGCGGATGCCAGAAATGAAGGGCACGGAATTTTTGAGCAAAACGGTGCCTCAGTTTCCTAATACGATTCGGATTATCTTGACCGGATTTACAGATGTCGAAGATTTAGTCGAAGCCATTAACGCAGGGCAAGTCTACAAATACATTACGAAACCCTGGGACCCCAGTGAACTAAAAGCAGTCGTCAGAACAGCCGCAGAAACCTATGAGCTATCCAAGCGACGTGCAGAAGAATTGCGGCTAGCCCAAACTCAAACTACACTGCTGAGTACGATTGTTCGAGTTGTTCGAGAAGCCACCAGTTCAGAAGCTTGTTTGAAGGCGATCGCCTTTGCCTTTGCCGAAAGTTTTGCCGCCGATGATTGCGTTTTGCAAGCTGCAACTGAGAATGGCTTGGCTGACTCTCCCTCACTTGAAATCATCAACCCTGATGTAACGGTAGAACTAAGGCATTTGACGATTCCAATTACATTTGAGGATGAGCAACTAGCCGTTTTATTACTTCACTGGAAGCAGCCTCGCAGCCTGGCCGCAGAGGAACTGTCGCTGCTGCATCTAGCAACTCAGCAGGTTGCTCTGGCACTGACCAGTGCCCGCTATCGTCGCGCAGTTGTGTAGGATCAAATTGGCGCAGTTTGTAATTCCCAACTTTTGTCCGTGAAATCATCTCCACAGGCAGAGCAAATCCGCTCTCTGTTTGATCGCATTGCTCCAGTCTATGACCCGCTCAACAACTGGCTGAGCTTGGGACAGCACCGCATTTGGAAGAAAATGGCAGCAAAGTGGAGCGATCCTCAGCCTGGAGATACCTGCCTGGATGTGTGCTGTGGCAGTGGCGACCTGGCGCGACTGTTAGCTCGACAGGTGGGGGCTAATGGACGGATATTTGGCATAGATTTTTCGGCGGCTCAGTTGGCGATCGCCCATCAGCACACTCAGCAAAGCTTTTCTCCCCTGCCTGTCACCTGGGTTGAAGCCGATGCCCTAGACTTGCCCTTTGACTCCAATCACTTTGACGCAGCGACAATGGGCTACGGACTACGCAACGTCATCGACATTCCAGGTAGCCTAAAGGAGCTACATAGAGTCCTCAAACCCGGTGCCAAAGTCGCAATTCTAGATTTCCATCGTCCCCCAAGCCCGCAGATACGAGCTTTTCAACAGTGGTATCTGAATTCGGTAGTCGTGCCCATCGCGAATCAGTATGGACTAAACGACGAATATGCTTACATCAGCCCCAGCCTGGACAAATTCCCAACTGGTGTTGAACAAGTTGACCTGGCTCATCAGGCGGGGTTTGTTGAGGTGGTGCATTATGCGATCGCCGCAGGCATGATGGGCATCCTCGTCGCCACCAAACCCCCAGCCCCCAGCCCCT
>JAAUTN010000174.1 GCA_012031415.1 Leptolyngbyaceae cyanobacterium SM1_4_3
CCGCCCCTGCTCCTGGATGATTCCGCCCTGCTCCTGGACGATTCCACACTGCTGCTGAATGATTCCGCATTGCTGCTGAATGATTTCGCACTGCTCCTGGACTTATGCACCTACCTATAAAGCAAGGGGCTTACAGTGTTTTCACTTGCATAAACTACAAATCGCTGCACAGGCGAACGGCCGTTCACCTCTACCTGTGGTTTATTCATCTGAAACGCGGTGTAAGCTCCTTATGAAGGGGGCGATCGCTTGATCACATCCCATTTGCGTAAGGAATACACAAAGCACAAATTCTTTTGGGGCGAACGTCCGTTCGCCCCTACGCCTGTGGTCTATGGCTTAAACCACACCAGGTCCTTTGCCGCGAGTATCTTTCTCCATTGTTAACCTGCCAGTTTCATCGGTTTCATTCACTTCCTGCATCTCGTCGGTCCGCTCCGCTGCGTTTGCCTCTTCTTCCTGGCGCAGGTCGCCGGGTTCGTTAATGTACATTTCAGGCTCGATCGCATAATTGTTGGCTAAACCTTCTTTATCGACCGTGTAGCCTCCTGTGGTGTCAATATCTCCTTTTTCAACCGCCTCCGGATCGCGAGTAGGCTGCTTGTAGCCTGCACCTTCACGCTCTTTGCGGGCAGCAGTTTCAGCGGGAGTAATGCCTCTGTCGTAGTTGTCTACATCAACAGAGCGATCGCCAGCCCGATTAGAATCTTGATTAGTCATGAGTCAATTCTCCAACCAAATGTAGTACTTAAGCTTTAAGTCGTCTCAAATCTCGCTACCCAAGACAATTTTGGGGGAATTGCTCAACTTGAGATGGACTCACTTTAAGGGTTTTAGTAGTGGAGTACACACTACCTGGAGTTGGATGTTTTTGACATTTCTCAAGGGAAATGGGGTCTGTCTAAAGAATGACTTTGCCTTTTTAACTAGATTAACGGGCGATCGCACGCCTCTTTCTAAAAATCGCACTGATTTAATTTGCCATTGGGTATTGCGGGTTAAAGTTTCTCGCAGTCCGCCAAATAGGGCAAACTGTTCGCAGGTTGAGAGGGACGTGATGCGGCGGCGGGAACCGGACACCAGGCGCAGATCAACCGTTGCCACACCTTTCTCAACACTGACCCGAAAGCCAGACAAATCAAAATCGCTGTTATTTTGGGACTGCAAAACCTTGCTGACGGCTGCTGTAATGGGCTGGTCGGCGGGCACCTGAATTTCTTCTGAGACAAAGGTTTCACACTCGTTATCGGCGGTGTAAAGAGTGGCGGTGACAGTTTCAACAGTCTCAGGGATGGCTGCTTCAGGAATGGCTGCTTCAGGGTTTGCCGCCGCATCACGACCGGATTGAGTATCAGGCTGAGTATTGGTCTGGTCGCTTGGCTGAATGTCCGGCTGGCTGGTTGAAACTTCGGATACTGCCGCCGGAGACGTAGGAATTACTGGGTCTGAAGACTCAGAGTTTGCTTGCATGGAGGCGCTGGGGTTTGGCAGGGGGCGATCGCCTGCTTGCTGATAGGAACAGCTTCCTAGACCCAGCAAAATCATTCCAGAGACGAAAACAGACAGCGGTAGAATGCTTTTCATGGGTAAAACCGTTGCTTTTCAAAAGATGGGTATTCAATTTGGAGTTCTCCTAGTCGAGAACATCACGCAAAGTTCTTAACAGTTTCTCAGCGGTGTAGGGTTTGGATAAAAATGCTTTAACTCCAACCCCAGAAAGCAGAGCAGATTGTTGATTGGAGGTTAGTCCGCTAACCGCGATGATACTCACTTCAGGGTCGATTTTGTGTAGCGTGCGGATAGTTGTAAAACCGTCCATTGAAGGCATCATCATATCTACTAGCACCACTCGAATCTTGTCTCGGTGTTGAGCATAGAGGGCGATCGCCTCAATTCCATCATTTGCGGTCATCACCTCGTAGTGATAGGTTTCTAGAGACGCTCTGGTGATCTCACAAATAGCGGCCTCATCGTCAACCACCAGCACCCACTCGCCCTGTCCTTCTGGCAACTGTCGCCTATCTTCCTCGTCCGTGCGGGTTAGGGTTGTTTCAATGGCTGGCAAGTAAACCTTAAATCGGGTGCCCTTTCCCACTTCACTGTAGACATTGATAAAGCCACCATGATCTTTAACGATGCCGATTACCGTAGACAGACCCAGCCCGGTTCCTTTGCCCACTTCCTTAGTCGTAAAAAAGGGTTCAAAAATTCGGTCTAAGATGTCCGGCGGAATGCCCATGCCTGTGTCGGTAACGGTAACTGCCACATAGGGTCCAACATGAGCGTGAATGTTCATGCGGGCATAGTTTTCGTCTATCACTAAATTTTCAACAACGATGCTGAGCTTACCGCCTTCAGGCATGGCATCACGGGCATTTACACAGAGATTCATCAGGACTTGATGCAGATGCGTTGCGTCTCCTGATACTACCCACAAGTCCCAGGTCGGAATATCCGTCCAAATCTCAACCGATTTTGGAAAAGTTTCTTTGGCAATTTTCTCAATCTCTTTAACTAAATGACCAATTTGCAGCATCGTGCGTTCTCCCTCAATGCCCCTGGCAAAGGAGAGAACCTGCCTAACCAAATCGGCTCCGCGTCGGGCGCTGGTTTCCAGAGTTTCGAGCCACTGCTTGGCCTGTTCATCGTCTTCTGGAACTCTAGTTTCAAGCAACTGCACGGCCATTAGAATCGGGGCCAGCATATTGTTTAGGTCGTGGGCAATGCCACCTGCCAGCGTACCAATGCTTTCCATTCGCTGTGCCCGTAGAAACTGCGCTTCCAGACTCTTTTTCTCGGTTACGTCGGTGCCGACAATCAGGATTGACTTCGGTACACCATATTCGTTTCGTACCAACGTCCAGCGACTTTCGACAATGACCTGACGATGATCTTTAGTGATCTGCCGCAGTTCACCCTGCCATTTGCCCGTCGCGATCAGGTTTGTCTGGGCTTCCAAATACTGGGGCGAGGGGTTGGTATACAGCAGTTGGCTGGCGAGTTTGCCTAACGCTTCGGCGGCTGTCCAGCCATAAAGCCGCTCTGCGCCGTGATTCCAAAATAGAATGCGGGTGTTCAGGTCTTTGACCAAGATTGCATCTGTAGCAATGTTGATCAGGGCGGCCTGTTCCTGAATTTTTTGCTCGGCGCGTTTGCGCTCCGTTACGTCGGTCTGAATGCCGACAAAGTAAAGTAGCTCGCCCTGCGCGGAAAAGACAGGCGAGATCTTTAGCTCATTCCAAAAGGGCTGTCCGTCTTTGCGGTAGTTGAGCAGTGTTACCTTGACTTCTTGCTGGGCGGCAACACCTGCTCGAATTTGGGCAATGGTTTCTGGGTCTGTGTCTGGCCCTTGCAGGAAGCGACAGTTGCGCCCCAGTACCTCTTCTGCCTGATAGCCCGTGATTCGAGAAAAGGCAGGGTTGGTGTAAACGATGGGGTAGTCAGGTTGGTTGGGGTTGCAGATAAGGATGCCGTCTGAGGCGGAGGCGATCGCCTGAGCCTGCAACAGGTTCTCAGTAGCGGCAGTCTGGAGGGCGATCGCCGTTCGCTTGCGTTCAACGGCGTAGCGCATAGAGCGCAGCAGCAGATCGCCCGTCACCTGACCTTTAACCAGGTAATCTTGAGCGCCATCCTGTACGGCCCGCACCGCTAGCTCTGCATCGTCCAGCCCCGTTAGCACAATAATCGGAGCCGTTGCGCCACGCGCCTGAGCCTGAAGCAGCGTATCTAAGCCCTGGCTGTCGGGCAACGAGAGATCGAGCAGCACCACATCAAAGTTCTCTTGCTGCATTTGCTGCACCCCCTCACCCAACATCTCAACGTGTACCAGGGTGACTGGAGCCGAGACGTTGGCCAAACTTTCTTGCAGCAAACGAGCATCGCCAGAGTTATCTTCAACTAATAGGACTTTGAGCCACTGATCAACCATCTGCTCCTACTCCATCGGCAGTTTCACGATGGTTAACCAAAATTCTTCAATTGATTTCACAATCCGAATGAACTGATCCAGATCAACAGGCTTGGTGATGTAGCAGTTACCGTGCAGGCTGTAAGCTCTGAGGATGTCTTCTTCAGCCTGAGAAGTGGTTAAAATTACGACGGGAATACGTCTTAAACTGTCATCTTTTTTGATCGTCACTAAAACTTCTCGTCCGTCTTTTTTCGGCAAATTCAGGTCTAACAAAATTAAATCAGGGCGAGGGGCCGTCACATAGTGACCCTGACGATAGAGAAAAGCTAGCGCTTCGGTGCCATCTTGAACCACGTTGAGATGATTGTGAACTTTGCCATCTCGCAGCACTTCGCGGGTCAGGCGAACGTCGCCCGGATTGTCTTCCACCAGCAGAATCTCGATGGGTCTGCCCGGTTTCACATGGCTCATGCTGAATTCCCTCTCCTGTCTGGAATAGTGAAGTAGAAGGTTGAGCCTTGTCCAGGCTGCGATTCAACCCAGATATTTCCACCGTGACGCTCCACGATCTTTTTGCAGATTGCTAACCCAATACCCGTGCCGGGATATTCACCCCGACTGTGTAGCCGTTGAAAGATTAAGAAAATCCGATCAGCATATTCTGAGTCTATCCCGATTCCGTTGTCTTGAACCGAGAGTAGCCACGCATCCGCTTGGTGCTGAGCGCTGACGTGAATGTGAAGCGGCTGGTCGCTGTGAAACTTGAGTGCGTTGCTGATCAGGTTTTGAAACAGTTGGGTAAGTTGGGTGGCATCGGCCATGATTTTAGGCAGGGGGGCACAGGTGAGAGTGGCGTTAGCAGCTTCAATGGCAGGCTGGAGGTTGGCGATCGCCCGATCTAAAATAGCAGAGCCGGAGATTATCACAAAGGATTTACCACGACTATCGACGCGAGAATAGTCAAGCAGATCATTAATTAACGTTTGCATCCGCGCTGCCCCATCTACGGCGTAGTCGATAAATTCATCTGCCGTGTCATCAAGCTGCCCTCGATAGCGCCGCTCTAGCAGTTGCAGGTAGCTGGCGACCATTCGCAGTGGCTCTTGCAAATCATGGGAAGCAACGTAGGCAAACTGCTCTAGGTCGGCGTTAGAGCGGGCGAGTTCCTGGCTCTGGAGGGTGGCTTGTTCAAGCATTTGCGCCTGGGCAAGGGCGATGCCAATCTGGTTTGCTAGTTGCTGCATCAGTTCAACTTCCAGAGCAGTCCACTGACGCGGGCGATCGCACTGGTGGACGATTAGCAGTCCCCAAAACTGGTCTTTGAGCAAAATCGGCATCACCAGCTTTGATTTCACACTGAGGTATTCTAAAAAATTTACCAGGCATGGCTCCAGCCCTGCTGTGTCAACGTCGTTGACGGTGTAGGTGCGTCCCTGGCGATATTTTTTGAGATAGTCTGACCCAAAACAATCATCCTGAACTTTTAGATCTAGGGTAGATGACCACCCCGGCGCGACGGCTTCTTGAACAACCCGTCCTCTGCCTTCTGCATCCAGCCGAAAGATTAGCACTCGATCGGACTGAAAGATTTTTTGGACTTCGGTGACGGTGGTTTGCAGGATTTCATCAAGCTGGAGCGATTGGCGAATCTTCAGGCTCATTTCAGCGAGAAGCTGCGATCGCAAACTTTGGAGCTTGAGCATTTCTTCTGCCTGTTTGCGATCGCTGATGTCACTGCCGATGCCTAAAAAGCCAGTCAAGTTTCCGTTTGAATCGCGCAGCCCCGTTGCCGAAAGTAAGATTGGAAAGCGGGAGCCATCTTTGCGAATGTAAGTCCACTCTCGCTCCTCGACTCCATCCGCTCGAATTTTGGCAACAAAGCATTCAAATCCAGGGGCGATCGCCACTCCCAGTTCTTCGCTCAGTTCCCTGGCTCGCTGCTCAACTTCTTGCAGGTCGTGGATCAGCAAAGGCGTAGTTTTTCCGACTACTTCATCGGCGCTATAACCTAACATTCGCTCTGCAGCTCGGTTAAAAGTGCGAATGGTGCCATCAATGTCCGTCGAAATGATGGTGTAGTTTGCGCCATCGAGAATGGCTTGCTGAAGCAGTGTCGTTTCTCGCGCCAGAAACGCATCTGTGATACTCTCCAAAATGTCGTTGCTGCGGTTTCGAGTTTCAGTCAGTTCAGCCAAGCTGCGGCGCAATTCTAACTGAGCCATCACCTGTCTTGCCAAAGCCTGCAACGCCTCCAGTTGCGCTGAATTTAGCTGGCGTGGAACATAATCCAACACGCATAAAGTGCCTAATCCATACCCTTCGGCGGTAATCAGAGGTGCGCCTGCATAAAAACGGATTGCCGGGTCAGCCTGAACCAGAGGACTATTGGCAAATCGTTCATCTTGCTGCGCGTCTCCGACTACCAGCAGGTCAGCCTGGAGCATCACCTGAGTACAGAACGTCTCATCTCTAGAGATTTCTGAAACGTCTAGCCCAACTTTTGACTTAAACCAGAGGCGATCGCCATCCACCAAGCCCACCAGCGCAATCGGAACCTGACAAATGTAAGCTGCCAGACGAGTCAAGTCATCAAAAGCAGCTTCAGGTGCCGTTCCTAAAATGCTTAATTGACGCAGCGCTTTGACTCGGGCAGCTTCATTGTTTGGCAAAGGTGCCTGACCCATATTTGTTAAGAGAATTTGTTAATGCATCACCTATATAGTCTCAGTAGATCGCAAATTGGCAAAGAAAGGGGTAGTGTGAAGCAGAGCAAACGCATCTTGAAAGTAGGGGAACGGCAAGTGCTTGAGCGATGGAGAAGTCATCGCCATTGATGGCAACACGCTACTACATCAGCAGTTTGACCAGTAATGCCAAACAGTTGTCCAAAGCCGTTCGCAGTCATTGGTTAGTGGAAAACTCGCCCTGCTATTTCCATGCCTAAATCTTGCCTAAAAATCAGTGGGGTATTAGGGATGGTTAGGGATGATTAGGGATGGTTGACAAAACGCAAAATCCCCGTATTCCTGGTTTTGGTTGGGATACGGGGATTAAGTTTTCATTGAAAAGATGGCTCAGGCGGGATTTGAACCTGCGACCTTGGGCTTATGAGTCCCGTTGTTGCTTCAATAAAAGTCCTGCCTATCAAAGGTTTTGTAATCTCCGGTTTCATCCTTGCCTAAAATTTAGCCTAAAACAGTTGAGGGATTACTACTTTCCCGCTCTCTATTTTCTAGTGAAAAATTTTGGTTAGCTGCATCACGAGGCAACTAGTCAAGCCTCAAACCCTGATTTTGCCGTCGGCGATCGCCCAAGTTAGTAACGAAAGAATTAGGACTTCAAAATATAACCGAACGGTGATTTAAGCCAAATTCAGTCCAGGGGTTATTCCAATTTAAATTCAGTGGTTGCCAAGTAGCCAGAAGAAAAAATCCTCCAATAGCGGGCCGAAACTGGAGAATCTAGAGTGAATTTCTTGAACTGAGTTGCGCCTGAGTCTGTAACGCCTGTGATATTAACGGCTATTGTCCAGTTCACCCGATCGTTACTGTAGCGAATAGTACGATTGTTCAGATAGGTTGCTACACCTCCCCAACTTGGAATACTTCCCCCTCCGACGGTAACGGACGAAACCAATTTAGGTTGCCCAAAATCCGCTTCTATCCATTCTGTTGTTCCATTATTTGTTCCGTGTCCTGTTGTTGCATTGCCATCCGTCAAAGTTGAGTAGCTTCCAGCGGTCACACTGCCGTACAGGGATGATGCGGAAAATTGATAGGTTAGTCCTGTTGGTGTTGGGGTCGGTGTTGGGGTCGGTGTTGGGGTCGGTGTTGGTGTTGGCGTTGGCGTTGATGCTGAAACCGCACCGATCCAACCATCGCCAACAAAAACAAATTTGGCGCTGTAACGATCGCTTGCAATTGCTTGGGGCTGATTCACGCCATTTAATTTGGCAGAGCCAGGACTGACTGTAAGAGTGCCAGTTCCCCGCGTCAAGATTTCTACGTCTTGACCATAAGTTGGCTGCTGAGGAAGGGTTAAAGTCCAGTTCCCCCCAGTCACATCAGCCAGTATCCGATCGCCAGTTACAGCAGAATAATTTGCAACCTTGCGCTGGAAAGGTTGCAATCCTTGATAGCTGTTAAATTGCACCGTCACCAGTGGGTTAGAAATTGGCATAAATCACCTTAAAACGGGCGTATTGGGCGGTTCCTCCGGAGTCCACAAATCCACTCTGATGTGGTCTTCCTCCCAGCGTGTGCCCTCCAGGTCAGTCCGTCCAGTCAGTCCTACAGCGGGCCGTCGAATCAGTAGAGTAAAGAAGGCGGGGTACATCGGCGTGGGTGATTTACGCAAATTGGGGTTACGGTCTTTCTCCTCTGTGATACTCAGGGTCGTAATTGCGTCAGTGGACAGTAGCATCAATTGCCTAAGTTTACGTTCTGCCTCCTGTGGGCTGGCTGCATACACAGCCATCTGTCGCCCGTTTTCTAAGTTGGCAGTACAGCGGAAACGCCCCCAGGTATAAGCGTCAGCAGCCCGTTTAATCTCTGCCCAGGTCAGCCCTGTCTTGGCATCTGGGATAGAGTAGGTTGCTTGCTTGCATCGATGCCCATCGGCTCTTCTCCAGGGGGGACGGGGGCGATCGCGAAACACGATGCAAAGCTTTCGGCGCTGTGGCTTGGCTCTGTACCAATCTTCGGCGGGCTGTCCAACAATTTGCCCTACATCACGGTTAAAAATCATGCGGTGCTGAGCAATTGTGCTTTGAATTGTGTTTTTAACAAGGCTCTCTTCCCCAGTCAGCGCAATTGTTTCTTCGGGCGATCGCTCGTCTGGAGTAAGCAGCACAGTTCGACTTGGGCCAAGCGCCCCTTGTGAACCGGCCCGGGCTTGCTCGATAGCTGCATCTATTTCAGCCGCAACTACAAACCCAGCTTCCGTAAATCCATCCCAACTTTCCTCTAAAAATGATTCAACAAATGCCCTAACCGTGTTGCTTTGAATTCGCTCTACCGCTTCATCCATCACGTTGTTAAAGCTCAGATCCGGCTCACCCTGGTTGCCCCAAACATTTTTTATAAAGCTGGCTCCATCTTCTCCATAGAGGTTTGCCAACACACCATAGGGAACCCGTTTTAACAAAGCGCGATACTGCATATAGCCGTTAATCAGCAAACTCTGCCCGAAACTAGCAGCCGTCGTTCGCACGGCTCCCAGCAAACTTGCTGAAATCTCTTCTAAAGCTTCTGGCAATGCCCCACTAGTAACAGTTCGTGCCAGGGCTGCGCTACCAATGACTGGACAAAGGTAAGAAACTCCATAGCCAATGCCAATCCCTACAATCCATCCAAATGAGTTGCCCAACGCGCTGCCCCAAGCTGTTGCAATAGTCACGTTTTGAGCTTGAATCAACGCTCTTAAATCTGCGTCTGAAGCATTCCAGTTAAATTGCTTCAAAGATTCAATTCCACTCACCAGCCATCCAAAGATAGCCGTAGCGCTAAAAGCAATTCCTCTAATGATTGTGCTAACAAACCCTACCAATCGACTTGCAAAATTAAAGATCCGGTTGATGATTCCGCCTTCACTTTGCACCGTTGCAAGTCTGTTAGAAAAATTAAGAATTCTAGCTCTGTTTTCGGTAAGGCTAGAGCGAATTCTGCGACTTTGAAGAGTAGTCCGAACAATTGTTAATGTCACAGTTCAATCTCCGGATCAGTGATGTGGGGGCGAGTAGGAGAATCTGCGTTAAATCGCCCCGATGGATCGTTAATTGCTGTGAGAAAGCTTCCCAGTTCTCATTTCTAGACTGTTGCGGATCGCTGGTAGGGTCTATCAAGTTTCTCAACTCATTAACTAACTGGCTAGCTTGGCTCCCTCCTCTAAAAAACACTGCTTTAATAATTCCTGCTGCAAAGACAATTTTTTGCAGGTAATTAACTACACTTTCGGGGTCGTCTTCTTGCCACCCAACTACAAATTTATCTGAGTTTTTAAGTAGCTTTTCTAAAGAATCTAGTTGCTCAGTGTCAAATGCGTAGGGAATTTTGCGTTTTTTGGGATTGCCTTTGTATCCCAAGAATTGAGCGTTGGCCCGTGCATAATCTTGAGTCACAATTGAAGCATTCTTTGTAGCGATAACTTCAGCCGCTAATCGTGTTAGGAAATTAGTGTGTAAGTCACCATTGATGCTTGACTTGGCTGCTAAGGCATAAAGTTCTGTTAGCGTCTCAGCAACATTCATTAACTTAATTTCTTGCTCTTGATTGCCCTCTGTCAAAGGGTCAACATCTTGAATTTTAATGTCAATCGGAAACTCGCCAATTAAAGCGTCAAACTGACGAACATACCACCCAAATAACTCCGTTAAACTCTGTAATTGAATTTGCCTTTCAGGTAGGTTTGTTAACAAATTCTGCGGTACAGATGCAGGGTATTGATTAACGCCCAACCGTAGGGCAACTAACCTTAGCAATTCCTCAATTTCAGCCGTATTGCAGCAAGCCATAGGTTCTCTCTGAGGTTGGGGTGGAGGTTGGATGTAGGGACGTTCATCACAAGTAAGGATTTCTTGCTGGGGGATTCCAAAAAGTTGCCCGGTAAAACGCTCAATACTCACAAAATGGGGTAGGGGAGACGGAATCGGGCCACTTCCCCTATAGCTTTCAGCGCCATAGACACCGTGTTCTGTCAACCAACTTCTTGCACCGTTGGGATAACGGTCACTAGCTCCCCAGCAAACATACCCTCTGTATTGGTGGTTAACAATCCGAACGAGAAATCCTAAATATGGACCCTTTAAAGTAGAAGTTTTATAGATAGGAGGAAATGTAACAATCCTCTCAAGCCCCTCGTTGTAGCGAATTCTAGCTTGATACATTGCCACAGTGACGGTATACCAGCAATTAGAATGCCCTATCCCTGATTGATTAGGGAACCACATATCAGGGGGCTGTAAGTCTTCAGGGGGTTCAGGTTCAGGTTCTAAATTTGCCCTGCACGATCCATCATTAAATCGGTGGCAAATTGTGTATGGAGGCAGAGAAATGTAAAACAACGTAGGAGAGACAGTAATGCACTGCTCACAGTTGTTTATCGTGACTGAAGGCTCTAAATTCGCTAAATTCCAGGGATTAAAGGTTCTCCCTCTAGAAGCTAAATCGTTAATAGCTGAATATTCCTCAATTCCCAAACCAGAAAGAGGATCAAAAGTGTCGTAACCTATCTCTCCCTGCGTTACCAAGTCTATGCCGCTCTGAATGCCTGCATTGAGTGGGTCAATCCCTACCGAAGTACAGTAAGGTGAGTCGGGCCAGCGATCGCAATCACGCGGATCTACTGGCTCTGTAGGAGTGTGCCAGAAGCCCGAATTGCCAATAGGAACTAGACCTTCCTGCATATCAGTTAATCAAATTGGTGAGATAGGGCTGATAACTCATGTAGTTTTCTCTGCGTCTAAAGCGCTCTTTTTTAAGCTGAATGATTTGATACTCAAAGCTTCCACAGTTCCAATGAGGTTGGAAAGAATGGATATATTTAGGAATTTCATTGAAATAAAGAAAAGGGCGTGTATCTAGCATCAGACCGCCTCAATTGCGGATAGGTTTGCGGCTCCAGAGGCAACAGCGCTAATTGCGCCTCTGTACAGGTTGCTGGAGTTGATTTCGTAACTTCCTCCCCCTCTCATCAATGTGATGCCTCTACCTGCAACAGCGACAGGGTTATAGCTTAGATAAACCTCATGTTCTAGCGACGTGTTGATAAACGTTGCCTGCAAACGGTTTGGGTTGGCAGGCAAAATTAAAGCGCTTTGCTGGGTGACAAGCCAGTTAAAGTCTGCTGAGAAGCTGATTTGTGTGCCCTGATCAGCCAGGACGGTCACTTCCTCTCGCACGGAACCAAAGAAAGATACATAGTCTCTAACACCTAACAACCCGTAACCCACATCTGTAATTTGGGCTGCCAGGGCAGAATCGTTGCCTATACAGAAAGCGCCTGTATCGCTGAGATAGCCCAGCAAATTTAGGTGATAGTAAGGCATTCGATTTAAGAGGGAGACAGAAGCGATATTAACCCAATCAGATGAGGAGTTTCTAAGAAATAAATCAAGCTGTTTTCGAGGCGATCGCCATTCCATATCCCTTACGGCAGTGATTCTGTCAGTTCTGCTACTGGTGACATCCAAATTAGGGATAGGAGACTCTTCAATTGAGTTAATATCTATTTTCACTCTCAGGTCAGTGATAAATCCGTAATAACGCAAACTGGCAACGCGATCGTAGGGGCTAACCAACCCAGGCTGATACAAAACAATTCGGCTATTAGCCGTGTTTTGCTGAAAAGTCTTCAGTACATTTACCGAACGAGAGTAAGACTGCTGAAGGGTTGGAGCCATACTTAACAATTATTTGCATAATACTTGAACATCTTTTGAAAGTAGGAGTGACCCAAAGGGTTTTTCCTATCTTGCCATAGATTCTAACCTTGTAATTTCACGTATTGACGTTAACTTAAAGGGTTTTTATTGTTTTATTGTCCCTTTCAACTTCTTGCGGTTTGAACTTATGGCTATTGACTTGACTTTTGCAAATTTGGAAACGGCTGTGCCTTCTGGCGCTATTTTTAGGGATGAAACAAATAGCGACATCAAAATTTCTCTTAAAGCGCTAATGGGCGAAAATGCTGTTAATTGGGGAGACGCAAAGGTTTCTGAAGCTATCTCTAAGTTGTTAGACGGCTGCTCTAAAGCTCAAACTGCCTTTAATGCTGCTTCAGCAACAGATTTGAATTCTTATCCGGCTCCTACTCCAGGTATTCCTACACAAGATGCTGATGGCAACTGGTATGCATCGTTTACTCACACAGTCACGGTAAACATTCCCCTCAACCGGAATGAAACGTCAGGAGTTGCCCTGTAATCAACCTTTTGAAAACTTCTGAGGGCTAACAAATGGCACGATATGACGATACTGTTTTGGTGTTTGTAACACCAATTTCAGGAACACAAGTCAAATATGGGTTTCGGACGACTCTTGAGGCAAACTACAGAACTCAACTAAGTCATACGCTAGTTGACTTGGGCGCTACTTTTCCGGTTGGGCTGGTCATTGGGGCGAACGCCCCAAAACCCCCTAGAGCATCAAAGTTAGTGTCAACTGGCACTAAAAGCAGTTTTTGCTCTTTCCCCAGGCAAGCTCAAGCACGGGCGGCTGGATGGCGAATTGGGTCGCCTAGAGTGCGATCGGCTCGAAGTACAGCCCGAAGCCAGGTTTATTACCTCACAATCAGAGGGGTTAAGTATGCCTGGAATTTACCTACAACCACAGCAACACGTTTAAGCGGTCGGCTAGCTCAGTTAGGTATTAGGTCTGCAACAGCAAACGACACCGATTTGGTTTTTGGAGCAAGCTTTCCTAAACCTCCTCGTGTTGCGGTTTCTAGTGGTTCTGGTGATAGCGTTAACATTTACAGTTCCTTCTGTGACCCGCAACGTTTGGACTCATTGCCTGCTGGTTTCCAGGTGATTAGCAGTGGAAAATACCTCCCGTAAAATTATCCTTCCTGGTGATCCTGAATTTGATTTAACTTTAGGATTGAACTTACCTCCAAATTGGGGGCAAGTTGCCCATCAAACTTGGGGGCAAACTGCCTGCATTGCCAGGGCTGAATCTGGTTTGTTGGAAGCAGTTTCAGGTGAGGAGTTAATTGAATATTTGGAGGTGGTGAGTACGATCAGCGGTTGGCAGAGATTGACGAGGATGAGTTTGAGGGTGATGAGTTTGAAGGTAGGTGGTGATGTGGCGATC